>JAFLTF010000169.1 GCA_022510585.1 Lachnospiraceae bacterium | reverse complement strand
AACTATTATTCGGCGTTGGTCTCCGAGGATGAATACAAGGTTACGGAAGGCACATCCCTTTTGGAAAAGATGTTCAACAGGTCGGCGAAAGACTTTATTGCCTCATTATATCAAGGCAAGCAGATGTCCGGGAAGGACATTCAGGAATTACGGGCGTATTTGGATTCATTGGAGAAGAAGGGAGAATAGCAATGGAAAATTTGTTTTTATCGGTTCTTTCTATATCCCTGACCACCAGCGTCATCATTATTGCACTGATTGTGTTGGGTTCTCTGCTAAATAAGCGGTATGTGGCAAAATGGAAATATGGGCTATGGATTGCCCTTGCGGTGCGGCTGCTGGTGCCTGTCAATTATACGGTTCCGGACTCAGACTTTCAGATTACGGTTCCTAATGAAGTGAGAAGCCTTACAGTATCGGATATTTTTGAGACGGAGGATGAGATTGTTGAAGCGCAGCCTGCCGACTCTGAGATGGTGGAGGTACAGATCGCAGAACTGCAGACAGTGAAGCCGATGCCTACCAAACCGGATATTCAAGAAAAGGCACGACCCTCTTTTTCTTTAATGCAAGCATCGGCATATCTGTGGGCAGTGGGAGCAATGTGCTTATTAATTTGGCAATTGAC
Source organism: Lachnospiraceae bacterium (assembly GCA_022510585.1). Lineage (GTDB taxonomy): Bacteria > Bacillota > Clostridia > Lachnospirales > Lachnospiraceae > UBA3282. The sequence goes on along the minus strand of JAFLTF010000169.1, from coordinate 1,613 downwards.
AGGATTTTTCTACTATAAGCGCGGGATTTTGAAGAGAGGAAAGCGAGCAGAGAATCCTATGCTCCTAGAACAATTGCGTGAATTGTGCGGTGAGCTGGGTATCCGACAGGATATTGCTCTACTGATCTACGAAAAGGCTTCCAGCCCAATGATAATAGGCTTCTGGCGACCTGTTTTGGTGATTCCGGGAGATGATTATACTTCGAGAGAGAGTTATTACATCTTAAAACACGAGTTGATCCATTTAAGGCGACATGACGTTTTGATTAAATTTCTGTTAATGATGGCAAGGGACATTCATTGGTTTAACCCTGTTGTTTACATGATGCAGAGGGAAGCTGTGGTAGATATGGAGCTTGCCTGTGATGAAGCTGTGGTGAGAGGCGCTTCCTTTGACCAGCGCGAAGCATACACGGAAACTCTGATGTCTGTGCTTCACGGGGCACAACGCAGAGGACCCCTACTGTCTACACAGTTCAGCGGAGGTGTGCGCATTATGAAAAAGAGGTTTCGCAATATCTTATCTAAAGCAAATAAAAAGAACGGAGTTCTCCTGTTTTCATGCATCCTTATTATGACTTTGATTATCGGAACTATGGTCGGATGCAGCATGGAGCAGCCTGTGTCCGGGATATTGACAGGACAAGCAGGCGGACAAAATACAGCGGAGGGTGTACTGCTCAATAAAAGTGTAGGTGCGGAAGAACTGCTCAATCTGAGTGCCAACAAAACGAATGATACAGCTAATGCGGCGGCTGCGCCTGAGATCCAAGGGGGCAGAGAAACATCTACCGTACTTACCGTTATGATAGAAGGGATGCCGGAAGAGATACCGGCTACCCTGTATGAGGGAGAGGGATACTCTTTCTATTTGACCGATGACGACTGGGAGAAGTTTGCACCTGACGCATGGCAAGCTGAAAAGAATAATCAAGTACGTTTTTATGTAGGGAATTATGAAGGATTAAATAAGAGTCAGGTAGAGAGAATCCTGACGGCACAAGGTTATGTTGTAGAGAACGGTGAGTTGTGGATGCAGGACTACGACATAATATGCAGAACAAGATGTTATGAGACGGAAAATGATGTCTGGACAGTTAACTTCGCTTATCCGTGGGGAGAAGTGGAAGAAGGTATGCTTCCGGTGATGCGTGCGATGGCTGACACGTTCGTTGCGGACGCCGGCTACGATGTGGGAGCGCATACGGAGAAAGCGGTTATGCCTGAAGGCGAGCAACTGCAGCTCTATGAAGTTACCTACACCGATGAAACAAGACGTAACTGGTATGTGCATGATCCGGAGTTCAAAGGTTCCTATGTGTACGATGAGGTCACTGTATCTAATATCACAGATACAACCTTTGATTTTACAGTAACGCGGAGGGATTTTGAGACGGATGAGACCGAGGTTATTATTCCCTTAAGTACAGCGTATATCAATGAAGATATGACGTCTGCCACATACACAGGAGAAGACTATACCTTGACATTTGATTTTTCGTACAGGGGAAATCCGTTGCCCACTGTTCTTTTTATTAAGGTGTGGGGCATGGATTCATTGGAGGGAATTTTGTTCTACAATAATAATATTCCGGGTTACGAGGCGGAATAAA
>JAFLTF010000168.1 GCA_022510585.1 Lachnospiraceae bacterium | reverse complement strand
ATCCTAAGACGCTTAGGGTCTGAAATCGCTTTTAGTATTTTTGCGGTATCTACATAAACCTGTTCCAATTTGCTCACTCCATACATAGAATATGTTCTATGTGTTATTATATGTAACAGATAGAAAAATGTCAATATATTATACTTCTTCAAAGAAAAGCATAAGCAGCATCTGCGCTGTTTCCACCATATTTGTGCCGGATTCCATGCTGCACTTCTGGATATATCGATGCGCTTCTTCTTCACTAAGATGATTCCTCTGCATCAGAAGCATTTTCGCATTAGAAATATAATTCTGCTCCTTCCAGGAACGCACTTTGGGTTTTTCCCTGTCTTTTTTCCGCCTGCGTTCAATCTGTATGAGCATCATATTGACCGTGTTTATCAAATCTTCGGCTTTGAGGGGCATTTCAAGCGCCAGAACTGACGATGGTGCTTCCTGTATGGCTTTCGGTGAAGCAAGCAGGAGCATATCAAATCCGGATGGCAGATATTCCAAGAGTTCCTGATAATGCATATCGGTCAAGCGATACCCGCAAATCATCAATCCGTAACCCAATTCGGATGCGCCCGCCAAGGCATTGGCCGCCGTATTACAGACAGCGGCGACCGAAAAACCGTGTCTGACGAGGATTGCACGTATCTTTTTCGCATCTTCAATTTTCGGTAATGCAACCACGATACTGCTCATCTAAGCGCCACTCCTCTTTGTCCCTACACTTCGGTAACCTATACGCGATAAAGGTAGTTCTCCACTTCCCATGCCGTTACCTGCCGGGAATACCTCAACCACTCATCCTTTTTTGCTTCTGCATATTTCTCGCAGAACTCATTCCCAAGAACTTCTTTTATCCAGCTGCTTTGCTCGAAAAATACAATGGCCTCTTTTAGATTTTCCGGCAGATATTCCACTTTCTGCACCTGCTCTCCGTTTTCCGCATCAGACCGGTCAGATGCCTCTATGGGATAAATTTTTCGTTTGATCCCATCCAGTCCTGCTGCCAGGCACACGGCAAATACAAGATAAGGATTGGAAGCCGCATCAGGACTGCGAAGTTCAATCCTGGTTTCCGTTCCCATAGCAGACGGAACCCGGATCACCGAACTCTGCTCATCCCCGGACCAGGTAAGCTCTGTCGGTACTCCGCATCCCGGAGCCAGACGTTTGTAGGAATTCACCAGCGGATTAGTGATCAGCGCCATCTCGCGGCTATGCGCCAAAAGACCGCCTATGAAATAATACGCCTCTTCACTGAGCTTTCCGCTTTCTCCTTCCGCTTCAAAAATATTTTTTCCGTTCTTATACAGACAGAAATTCACATGCATGCCGGATCCATCTACTTCTGCTCTCGGCTTTGGCATAAAGGTCGCATGTAAACCATGTCGCTTGGCAATGGTGCGTACTGCCATTTTAAAGGTCATGATGCAGTCGGCAATCTTATTGATCTCACCGCATTTAAAATCGATCTCGTGCTGTGCCGGAGCCGTCTCATGGTGGGAAGATTCTACTTCGATCCCCAAATCGGCTAGCGTCAGCACCATATCACGTCTGGCATTTTCACCCAGATCCAGAGGACTGATATCCAGATAACCTGCACGCTCATGGCTGACTGTTGTAGGAAGTCCATTATCATCGGAATGGAATAGGAAAAACTCGCATTCCGGATCCACCTGACAGGTATACCCCTCCTGCCTGGCTTCTTCCGCAACATGTTTTAAAATATAGCGCGAACTGCTCCGGTAAGGTGTTCCATCCGGACAATACAGATCACAGAACATACGGGCTACCTTTCTCTGTTGCGGCCTCCAAGGCAGAATCACAAAGGTATCAAGATCCGGATAAAGATACAGATCAATCTCCTTATTTCCCTCCACGCCTGCAATGAATCTGCCGTCAACCATGCACTTATGATCCAGTGCCCGCGGAAGTTCTCCCACCGTAATGGCAATATTTTTCAAGATTCCATACATATCGGTAAACTGAAGACGTATGAATTCCACGTCTTCCTCCTCTGCCATCTGTAAAATTTCTTCCCTGGTATAATTCTTCATGATATCTTCTCCCTATTCCTTTCTTCCATACAATGTCCCTGTAGTCTATTACAGGTTCGTATATCCCATCAGCGACTCATCTACAGCCTTTGCAGCTTCTCTTCCCTCACGAATGGCCCACACTACCAGAGACTGACCTCTATGCATATCTCCCGCAGTAAACACGCGGGGGACAGAGGTTTCATAACTATCGGCTTTCGTCTGCACATTGGTTCGTTCATCTAAAGCCACCTTAAATGCATCCGTCACATACTTCTGACTTCCCAAAAAACCTGCGGAAATCAGAACCAGAT
>JAFLTF010000167.1 GCA_022510585.1 Lachnospiraceae bacterium | reverse complement strand
CCCAATCCCCCTATGTTACAATAGCCCTATCTTAAAGAGAGAGGTGAAAAGATGAGGCGATAGTTTACTTTTGATTGCATGAGGATTTTTAGTGGTATTGGGAATATCCCAAATACTGTTTTTCATGTTGCCAAAAGTGGATTATGTTCTCATAACCTCTCTTTTTGTATGCAGCAATTTTATAATAAATGATGTCTTATGGGCATCTTTTGATCTGAGGTTAAGAATGTAATGGAACTGTTTGGCGGCAAACGGTTCTTTTTTGTTGGAGAAGAACCCCGGAATGGAGGAATGACAATGGCGCAGATCAGTGTAAATAATTTGACCTTCTCTTATGAGGGAAGCTTTGACAATATTTTTGAAGATGTCTCCTTTTCTGTTGATACGGATTGGAAGTTAGGATTTATCGGACGAAATGGAAAAGGCAAAACCACCTTTTTGAATCTGCTACTGGGGAAGTATCCCTATAGCGGAACGATCAGTACCTCTACGGTGTTCGATTATTTTCCCTATCTCGTAACAGAGGAACAGATGCAGCTGCCGGCAGCAGAGTTTATGGAAGAACTCAAAAGCCGATGTGAGCCTTGGCGCGTTATTTGCGAGTTGGAGCAGTTACGGGAAAGTGCGGAGATCTTGTACAGACCTTTTCAGACATTAAGCCCCGGGGAGCGTACCAAAATCTTACTGGCCGTTTTGTTTTCGGGAGAAAATGATTTCCTGCTGATTGACGAACCGACGAATCATCTGGATCAGGAATCCAGAGAGAATGTAAAGGAGTATTTATCATTCAAGAAAGGATTTATTCTTGTATCCCATGACAGGGATCTGCTGGATGCCTGCATCGATCACGTTCTGGTTTTGAACAGACAGACGATTGAAGTGCAGAATGGGAATTTTTCAAGCTGGTGGGAGAATAAGCAGAGAAAGGATCAGTTTGCAAAAGCGGAGAACGAAAAACATCTAAAGGAAATCGGGAAATTGAAGCAGGCGGCGGCACGCACTGCCCAGTGGGCGGATAAAAACGAGCGTACTAAAATCGGTTTTGACCCCATCAAAGAACACGACAGATTTCTCAGTACAAGGTCCTACATCGGCGCAAAGACCAAAAAGATGCAGAGCCGGGTGAAACAGATGGAGAAAAGAATTGACCGTGAGATTGAAGAAAAAAAAGGACTCCTGGCGGATCTGGAACAACCGGTAGATTTGAAAATCATGCCGATGGAACATCATAAAAAGATACTTGTGAATATCAGGGAGTATTCACTAAAATATCTGGATGCAAAAGAGGCGGTTTTTACGGATCTGACTTTTACGCTGGGCAGAGGCGAGAGGATCGCTTTGCACGGCGAAAACGGATGTGGAAAGTCAACCCTTTTGAAGATGATTTTGCAGAAGGCGGGTGCTGAGGGGATGCAGCTTCCGGTAACGGAATCCGGAACCTGTGAAACTGCATCAGGGATGGTTATCTCATATATCAATCAGGATACCTCTATGTTAAAAGGCGGTATCTCGGAATTTTGCAGACAAAAGAATCTGGAGGAAAGCTTATTCTGTGCCATATTGCGGCAATTGGACATGGAGCGTACACAGTTTTTAAAGGACATGGAAGACTACTCCGAGGGGCAGAAAAAGAAAGTCCTGATCGCAGCCAGTCTGCTTACTCCGGCACATCTTTATCTATGGGATGAACCGCTCAATTACATCGATGTTTTTTCCCGGATGCAGATAGAAAAACTGCTGCTTACCTATCAACCGACCATGCTGTTTGTGGAGCATGATGTGAGATTCCGTGAGAAGATTGCAACGAAGACGGTGGAATTGTGATATAATCAGTTTAAAATCGGAAATTGTAAGGAGAAGAACAAAATGATATTCACACCCATGTCGGTACAATTAAAAGACGGACGTATATCTGATGATGAAGATGCTGGGAAATAGACAGGAAGGATGGAGGTAACGATATGAGCATTGTAGTAAATTTATATTATACGGGCACAAACGGCAATGCCCGTAAATTTGCAGAAGAAATGGAAAACAGCGGGACAGCCGATTTGATCCGCGCTGAAAACGGTAATGAGAGGTATGAATATTTCCTGCCCATGAATGATCCTGAAACAGTTTTGCTGATTGATATCTGGAAAGATCAGGAGGCCATTGACATACACCATGCTTCCCCCATGATGCAAAGAATCGCGCAGTTAAGAGAAAAATATGATCTGCATATGAGGGCAGAGCGTTATATTACGGATGAAGATGGGATTCCTGACTCAGACACCAAATTTATAAAAAAGTAAATAGCTATAGCGGTGCGGACAAGTGATAGTTCCCCCTTGACAAGAGAGACTA
>JAFLTF010000166.1 GCA_022510585.1 Lachnospiraceae bacterium | reverse complement strand
ACGCCGATGATCCATGCTGAAAGCACATATCCCAGTGCAATCTTGATTCTCCCAACGGGTGCAACATAAAAGCACGCCAATTTATTCTTCTCTTCATCATATATCATATTGCCCATTACTGTCATGCTAATTGTGACACAATTGGAAAGAAGTACCCCCGCAAGCGTCCAAACGACTATCAGATAGTCTGCGTTTTCCTTATCTCTTACTGCATCACGCACACCGCCAAAATTTGAGAGTACATTTACAATATTGTTACTGTTCATATCCCCGAGAAAAAGCCACACCAACATCAGAATAATGAGCATACTCAGTACCGAAAAAAATACAGCTGCCCTATCCCTGATATAAACAAATGTGATACGCTTTACCAGACTGCTAACTTCTCTCATTTTCTTTCTACCTCCTATCCTTCCCTTGTTACGAGTCGCTTACACCTTACAGCCCTTCTACAGCTGATTTCCCCGTAACCTGTAAAAACACGTCATCCATCGTCCCTTGTATTACTTCAAATCCTTCAATATCCGCCCTGATATCATCCAATAGGTCAAACGCTTCCATGCTGTTCTCCAGTCTGATAACCAATCGTTCTTCCTTCATCTTGTATGTAATCTTCTTATCTGCTAAATAAGAGGATAACGCCTCTTCCTTTCCTGCTTTCGGTACCAGGTTGAGCTTATCCGATGCATACCGCTCCTTCAGAGTAAATGGTGTGCCCATTTCCTTCAGTCTGCCGCCGTCAATAATCGCTATGGTAGTGGCTCTCGCAGCTTCCTCCATATAATGCGTTGTTAAAAAGACCGTCATCCCCATTTCACTTCGAAGTTTTTCTACGGTCTCCCACACGCTTTTCCTGGTGGCAGGGTCAAGTCCCGTGGTCGGCTCATCCAGAAACAAAATTTCCGGTCTGTGCATCAAAGCCTTGGCTATTTCACAGCGTCGTTTTTGCCCTCCGGAAAGCTTGCCGAAGCGCCTTCCCAAAATATCGTTTAGTTCCAGAATATCGCAAATTTCTATGAGCCTCGTTTTCTGCTCCCGACTTGTTTGACCGTACAAGCTGCTCCACACCATTAAGTTTTCCTTTACAGTCAGACGTTCATCCAGACAATTATTCTGATAAACAATTCCTATCTTGCGCTTAATTTGCGCGGAATCTTTTTGTAAATCGAATCCGCATATTCTTGCTTTTCCGTCCGTAGGTACAAACAGAGTACAGAGCATATTGATGGTAGTGGATTTACCCGCGCCGTTGACTCCAAGAAAGCCGAACAGTTCTCCTTTCTCTACCGAAAGACTGATGCCGTCTACTGCTTTCACTTTTCCGAAATACTTTTTTAAATTCTCTGCTTCTATGATTTTCTCCATTTACTTGATCCTTTCCTATGTTTCTTCCCACATGCTTTTATGCCTGTTTCAATCGCTATACTTGTGTAGTGTCTCAACAAGTTTTCTATAGCATAAAAAAATCCCGCCCGTTTGACAACAAACAGGTAGGTAAGATGTCAAAAATAATAGGCAAGCTGCATTTTAACAGCCTGCCTACTGTAAAAACATGAACTCCTTTACACATACCATGTAAAAGAACGTCTTCTTAACACCTGTACACAAAATCCGAAAACACTGCTGTTCCACCTGTCAACTCAGTGGAATACATGAATAAACCGACACGGGCACCACAGAAATGATCGAGTTCAAAAAACAACCGATGCACATTACCTACCTGAATACTGGTTCCGTCTTTCACATATCCGAATACAGCCTGATCTTTCATTTGCCAGAAGTCGGCTTCCAAATACAGCCTGATTTTTTGTGATTCCAACAGTATCCTCTCATACTCCCTACAGACTTTCCTTTCCGGTTCCGTCAAGTCCGTACTTTCATCTCCCGTTTCCTTCGCACCCATTACCAGATAGGTTTTTCCCTCTTCTTTTTTAACCGCAATCATTCCGTAACAACCTTGCAATGCACACAGACCCGCATAATCGCCATCGTTTAACTTCTGTGCGTCCAAAGTCACTTCAACTCTGCATCTTGGAAAAAGGAGCCTTTGCGTCAGTGTATTTTGTGCCTGCACCGGATTTTGGCAAAGTTTTCCCGTACTAATTCGGAAAGAGTTATCACTCACTTCCCAGAGTTCTTCCACAGGTTCATGATTGAACTGCCATACTTTTTTTAGCTCTGTTTTTTTGTTTGCGTTGCTTGGATACCCAAAGTCATCACTTTCATATAACGGTGCATATACATATTCGGGACGAGTACTTTTAACGGTGATCCGTTCCGGCATACGACCGTTTTCTCCCATAACGGGAAATCCGTTTTCAAATCTCATAGGAATAAGTACCGGAATTCGCCCTACGGCACCATGGTCCTGAAAAAGCATCGCATACCAATCGCCCCAAGGAGTATCCACAATTCCTCCTT
>JAFLTF010000165.1 GCA_022510585.1 Lachnospiraceae bacterium | reverse complement strand
TGCCGTTATTTTCGCAGAAATCATTGACTGCCTGTAGAAAGGGAAAGGTTCTTCCGATTCCCAGATAAGCAGTCGCCTGATATACGATTTCTTTCATTTCTACAGGGGTTACGCCGAAATTGTACGCAGCAGTCAACATTAGCTTAAATTCATCAATCCCCTGACACCCAAGTAAGGTAGCCAAAATAGCCATAAATCTTGTTTTGTCGTCCAGATCATCTTGATTGACAACTTCATCAAATGCAAAGTTGTCAAATAACGCAATGAATTCCGGATCGGTCTTTGCCAACTGCGATTCATAGACCGGAAACATCCTGTCATGATACTCTTTTGCGTTTTTACTAATAGCCATAATCATTCCTCCTAGTCTTTTTATTGAATGGTTTGGGTCTTTTCTACCCTTGCTATGATATAGTCCAGACAAGCTAATTTCTCTCTGTCCTCTATTAATTTATCGTTTTTTATCCTGCGGCACCTGCATAACACCCGTTCCTGTCCATGCTTATTTCCGGAATCCGCATAACGCTGATATTGTGCGATCAAGTCATCAGGAGCGCCTGCTTCCTTTAATCTTCGATTGAATGTTACATCTTCTTTCATATTGTTATACCCTCTAGTTTTAAGAACTTCCGTACAGCGTACGTATACTATTTTAATTGACAAATAACCAATATCTATGTAGAATGAGCTTGCATAACTTACAGGAATGATAATCTGCATTTCTCAAATAGTTTGCATGTTGATACAGGAGAGAATACCATGATTGAAACCCGATTATTACAATACTTTTTGGCAATTGCAGAAGAACAAAGCATAACACGTGCTGCCGATTACCTTCATATCACACAGCCAACCTTATCCAAGCAGATGATGGACCTGGAGGCAAGTCTCGGTAAACAATTGCTGATTCGCGGCAAAAAAAAGGTGACACTTACCGAGGACGGCGCGTATCTTCGCAGCCGGGCACAGGAAATCATCTCTCTAATGGAGAAAACGGAAGCATCTTTTCGGGAAAGCGAACAGGTCATTACCGGTGACGTACACATCGGCTGCGGTGAACACCGCAGTACTTATCCTATCATGCAGATGATTCATGCGATACAGGAAGAATATCCCGATATCCGCTTTCATTTTTTCAGCGGGAATGCTGACGCTATTACCGAAAGGCTTGATAAAGGACTTCTCGATATGGGTTTCCTGCTTGAGCCGGAAATCAATCCGCGGTATGATTATCAAATGCTGCCACTCTATGAAACATGGGGCGTTCTCATGCGAAAGGATTCTGAATTTGCAGGCCGGGATTCCATCAGTTTTAAGGAACTTTCCGACCTGCCGCTCATTATGCCAAGCCAGACCTCCAATAGTAATCAGATTACAACATTCTTTGCAGATACTTTATCATCGCCACACATGGTTGCCAGCTATAACCTGATCTACAATGCCGGACTTATGGTAGAGGCCGGCATGGGCTATGCCCTGTGCATTGATGACCTTATCAATACCGCAGGAAATCATCCACTGACCTTTGTACCGCTTTCACCCACACTGAAATCAAATGTTTATCTATTTACCAAGAAATATCAGGTCTTTTCCAAAGCTACAAAACTGTTTTTGGACAGGCTTCAGGAGGAAATCCTCCTGAGGCTGTAAAGCTGCTCATCAAGCAATTCAATGCAACGCTGATCCTCATGAATTTCATGGAGCAGTTCTGACCGCCGTTCTTCCAAACGTTTTAGGCCGCCTGTTTTATCACCGCTAAACATACATGATAAAAAACAGGTTATCATTGTCTCACTGCAGCCTGCATCTTTCAAATTATGAGTTAATTCTTCTGTGTTCTGATATCCTTCAAACATATTCTTCATAGGAAACAATTCCTTCTCGTAAACGTTTCAACCCATCTTCTAAAATGGAACGTGGACAGGCAATGTTCATCCGCAAGAATTTCTCACCGCAGCTTCCATACTGGCTGCCCTCTGACAGATATAATCCTGTTTTGTTTCGTATATATTCCGCCATCTCAGAAGCAGTACCCGTTATTTTTGAACAGTCCAACCATAATAAATAAGTTGCATTGGAGGGCACAACCTGTACCTGTGGAATGTTTTCTTTCACATATTCGACAGTCCTTCTTTTATTCTCATAAATATACTCTTGAAGTTCATTCAGCCACGCCTCGCCTTCTGTAAATGCTGCAATTGCGGCATCCACCGCGAAAGCATTCGGCTCGGCAATCTCATCCGTATTGAGCGCGCGCCAAACCTTATGCCGAAGGGAAGCATTTGGAATCACCACTGCTGCCGTTTGCAGACCTGCCAGATTAAACGCTTTTGTCGGTGCGATGCAGGTGATGCTGTTTTCCCTGCATTTCTCTGATACGGACGCAAACGGGATATATTCTGTCCCAGGGTCGGTCAGATCGCAGTGGATTTCATCGG
>JAFLTF010000164.1 GCA_022510585.1 Lachnospiraceae bacterium | reverse complement strand
AGAGAGAGACAGATACCATGCCCCAGTGGGCAGGATCTTCCTGGTATTTCCTGCGTTATACGGATCCTGATAATCAGGAAGCTTTAGCAAGTAAGGAAGCTTTGGATTATTGGATGCCCGTGGACTGGTACAACGGCGGTATGGAACATACCACGCTGCATTTGTTATATTCCCGTTTCTGGCATAAATTCTTATATGATCAGAAAGTAGTGCCTTGTCCCGAACCCTATTTAAAGAGAACCTCCCATGGCATGATCTTAGGTTCCAATGGGGAAAAGATGAGTAAATCCCGCGGGAATGTGGTCAATCCGGATGATATTGTGAGAGAGTACGGCGCAGATACCATGCGTACTTATGAGATGTTTATCGGTGCCTTTGACTTATCTGCCGCATGGTCGGATGATGGTGTGAAAGGCTGTCGTCGTTTCCTGGAAAGAGTCTGGAAACTGCAGGATATCCTGACAGATTCCATGGAGTACTCGAAAGATCTGGAAACCAAGGTGCATCAGACCATTAAGAAAGTCAGCAATGACTTTGAGAATTTGAAATATAATACGGCAATTGCCGCTATGATGGCGCTGATCAATGATTTTTACAGAAAAAACGAAGTAACAAAAGGAGAGTTTAAAACACTGCTTACTTTATTGAATCCGGTGGCGCCTCATATTACCGAAGAACTGTGGCAGACGGCTGGCTTTGAAGGCAGAGTGTATAAGACCGTATGGCCCGAATATGATGAAGCTAAGACGGTTGAGGATACCGTTGAAATTGCGGTTCAGATCAACGGCAAAATAAAAGCAACCTTAGCCATCGGCAAAGACGAACCGAAAGAAGATGTCATTGCCAAGGCCAAGGAAGCCGTATCCGACAAATTGACAGGGACCATTGTAAAAGAGATCTACGTCCCCGGACGAATCGTAAACCTTGTACAAAAATAGTTATTCCTTTTCATAACCTAAATCAGGAGGGTGGTAGTTCCACCCTCCATTTTACGTTAGTTTATTGTCTTCTCTTATAGAACAACGCCGCCATCTTATTCATTTTCTCGATTTCATCCGGATTTGCATACTTTTGTAACGTCTTTATAATGACATTTACTTCATCTTCCGTAAAACTAATGTTGTTATCTTTACCGCGTTTGGCCACTGCCATCAAAAAAGGCAGCATTTGCTCTTTGGATAAACCGTTGCTTTCAAAAACAAGCATTTGTAGAAAGTTAAGTTTAGCCTTGTCGATATGGGCAACATCAGGATCATCTAACCAGGATGCCATAAGAATCCTCCAATATTTTCATTTTCAATCGTTTTGTTTTAATTTCAGAGTTTGTTTTTTTCATTGAGACTGGCTGCCGCTGAAAGCCTCAAACATCGCTTTTTGTTCGGGAGAAAGCATGCCCATGAGCAATTCGTCCATGGACGAGCCGAAAATACCGTTGGTATCTGACTTGCCCATATCGGGGAACAGCTCCTGCATTGCGCTCATGGTCTGACTCATTTCCTGATACATTTCCATTGTCTGAAGCATGGACTTCATCTGTTCTAGTTGCTGTGATTCCGATTCCGAGCAATAAGGTTTCAGTTCGTGGCAGAGTTTTCTGATATCCGGCGTTTGCCGTCGCTCATTAGCGGAGCAAACATGGAAGGGGTGTTTTTTGAATAAATCCATCGTATATTTTAATTCCATATATTTTATATAGATTGCCATGTTTTTTTGCATAGATGGATCTATGTAGGGCAGGATGACCTTTAATTTCTGTATTTGGTTATTGGTATATAAGGCATCAAATGCCATGACGTTTGATGAGTCCTCTTTCATGATTCATATGCCTTTCGATACCTGAAACTAACTTATCAAAGTATATGCGTCACAAGAGAAAAATAGGCTCATGTAGAGAGCCTATTTTCCAGATGTGCACACAAGAAGTGAAAGAAATCTAGAAGAAGTTGTTACCGCCGCAGCAGCTGAAAAGAATTAAGAGCCAGATCAAAGAGCTGCATCCGCATCCCGAATCATTGTTGAATAAACCGATACCACTACCGCAGCCATCGTTGTTATTGCCGCAGATAGAAAGTAAAATGATGAGCCAGATCAAAGAACAACATCCGTTAGAACCTTCTCTTGAATTGTTGCATCCGCATTGAGTTGCTGATAAATCACTCATGTTTATGCCTCCATATTTTAATTTATTTGTTTTATGGTTTATCATATGTATGTGGCAGGTCCATGTTTCCGATGAAAGAAAAAAATGCCGAATACGGATATTCCTTGTGAAAACCTCTTGCATAAATTTTCAGATATAGTAAAATAAAGATGTATGTAAATAGGTCTGATGACATTTTTTAACACTACATATAGTACTAAAGAGTATCAAACTTCATATAGTTATTACTGAAAAAGTCTAATCAGATGAGCTGAAAATGCCGATATATATTAATAACCATATTTGCCTGTGGCAGTTTAGATCAAACAAAAACCTTGCTGTTGCGGTTATTTATGCTAGAAATATAGAGCGAACAATCATTAGGCTATCAGATAAATATGTGTTGCTGGCAGAAGGAGAGAGGATATGTCAAAGAAAACACCTGTAAACAAAACCAAAAAATCAAGGAGAAGA
>JAFLTF010000163.1 GCA_022510585.1 Lachnospiraceae bacterium | reverse complement strand
ACAGATCGATTCCCCTGGCGCTTCTTGCAATCGATAAAGCCTGTACCCAATAAGTACCGTTCGGAAGACTGCCTCCATAGGTTAGCAAAAGTTCGGGAGTGATGGCCAAAATCTCGTTTTCCGCATCCTCGTTCCCCACATCTTCTCCTTCCGCATCCATCCGATCTGCATTTTCATTTTCTGCTATAGCAGAATCCGTCCTCGCCTCATCTGCAATTTCACAGTAGACTCCATATCCAAATTCGCTTAAGAAAGTCTGCACCTCTTCTGTAGATAAAGTCACCCATATATCATAATTTCCCTGATCCACTGCCTCTACCACTGTGCTTGCGAAAAGCTCCGGTTTCAACTTATCCGGAGAATCAAGCAGATAAAGGTGATACATTTCCCGGATATCCCCTTCCGATGAGATGTGATGATAAATCTGTAAAACATCTCCTTCTGCAGCCTCATTAGCCATACCGATCGGAACCGTAAAGAGATACCTTCCTTCACCTGACGGCCGTATATCAAACCCTATTCCCATAACGTAAATTGACTTGGCAGTCTCCGAAAAACTTCCCTGCATATCAGACGAAAGATTTACCTTCACATTACCTGAAAAGGTCATGCGCACTAATTGCCCCGGCTCCAGTTTTGCAAAATCTATTTCAATGTAAGGTTCTACAATTTCCGCTTCGGGAATTTCCATTTCTCCGAGTCCGGGAACAAAAACCACATTTTGTTCCTCATCTTCATTATTTGATACTTTAACAATCCCATAATAAACTGTATCTCCGAACTCTTTCTTCGGATTTCCCAGCAGAAAAACAGCCGCTGTGAGACATAATACCACTGCCACAGCCACAAGAATGACTGTCGGCTTTTTGTATCGCAGCACATTTTTGATCCGGCTGCCCGTATCCCCTTCTCCGAAAGCCAGGGGTACACCTTTGATCTTAGACGGTCCTGCTGCTAAAGAAAGCAGCGTCTGTGAATACTCCTTTTTTACACTACTTCCGATCTGGCGGATGACCGCCTCATCGCAGGACATTTCCATATCTTTGCCACTTAAATAAAACGCCAGCCATGCAAAAGGATTGAACCAATGCAGACAAAGCGCCAGATAAGCCGCAGCGCGAAATACCGGATCTCCTCTTTTGATATGGATCTGTTCATGAAGCAGGATACAGCGTTCTTCTTTTTCTTCCAGTCCTTTTGGCAAATAGATTGTGGGATGTAAAAATCCTAGGACAAAAGCCGTGGAGATTGCATCGGTGCGGCAGATCCGCGCGCTGCCCGCCGCACCGGATAGCGTTATATCACCGGATAGGTCTGGAAGCCTGCATTCTTTTAATTCAGCAAGGTTCATCTTCCTCTTCAAACGCATATAAGATCCACCGCCATAGAACAGCAAGCCACTCACTCCGATTAACCAAATCACACTACCAATACGAAGCGCTGTCCGAAGTGACTCTGTATTCTGCCAAAAAGCCCTTTTCTGCGCTGCCGATGCCCCTTCCTGCCAAAGTTCCTGACTTTCCTGACCTTCCGGTGTGATAGTCTCAGAGTACGGCAATACCTGTTCGGATTGCATTCCCGTCACCAAAGGCTGCGAAATGTATTCCACCGTTCCCTGTTCCGCCGTAGTCGCTCCCAACACTCCCAACAGGGAGAAACCGCTTTCAAAAGAAATCGGACAAAACAGCCGAAACAACACCACCAGCCACAGCGCATAGGAAAACAGCTTCGGTGCCTTTCTAAGCACCAGACGCGCAAGCAGCACTGCAAGAATCATCAAGCTGCCCGTCAGACTCATATTCAGAATACGAATAAACAAACCTTCCAACATCATGGCAGCTCCTCCTCATAGGAATCAATCAAATCTTTCAACATCCGGATTTCTTCTTCTTTTAACTTTTTCCTTCTGACAAAGGAAGCCACAAAAAGCGGTAAAGAACCCTCAAAATTCTCCGCAAGGAACTGCTCTCCCCTGGCTCCCTGAAACTCCTCTCTGCTCATACACGCCACAACCAATCCGTTCTCATTGGCAAACAATCCCCGTTCACAGAGACGTTTCAACATGGTATAGGTGGTTGTCCGTTTCCAGGAAAAAGCTTTTTCACACAGACGCACCAGTTCCCCGGAACGTACCGGTGCATGTTCCCAGATCAAATCTGCAAATTTTTCTTCCATTTCTCCTAATTTGTATGGTTCCATATTTTCACCTTCTCTTATTTTCTCCTTGTCTTATTCGCTCTTTTCCCTATCCTTTTTGTGCTATTCTCTTTTTACCTCATTTCCCGATTGTCTAATGCCATTAGACAAGATTAGTCTAACTCTATTAGACAGATTTGTCAATAGAGTAGGATAAAAATATAAGAAATTAGAGTGGAAAACAAAATCAGAAATAAGATTCTTGTGAAAATTGACTATTTCTTCATAGAACGCTATAATGATAATGGTTGCCGGTTCCGGGAGGAGTGCGGATCTTCCGTACAGCCGGTGTCTAAGCTCAAACTTTGAAAATCCCTTAGAAACACGCGGCTGCCGGCAACCCTTTTAATTGGCAATGATCAATCCCACTGCCCTGGAAACTTCTGCTTGGCGGGTGCGTCAAATCCCTTGGTAAACTCTTCATTCTCTTCTTCCGATAGTTCCTCAAAGATAT
>JAFLTF010000162.1 GCA_022510585.1 Lachnospiraceae bacterium | reverse complement strand
AGTTCCCGGCACAGTTTATTTCCGAGGCGGTAGACCAGACGAGAGGATGGTTCTATTCCCTGATGGCGGAATCAACACTGCTGTTTAATAAGGCACCTTTTGAAAATGTTATTGTGCTGGGTCATGTACAGGACGAAAACGGACAGAAGATGAGTAAGTCCAAAGGCAATGCGGTAGATCCTTTTGAGGCGTTGGAGACCTACGGCGCCGATGCGATCCGCTGGTATTTCTATATCAATTCCGCACCCTGGCTGCCGAACCGTTTCCACGGCAAGGCGGTACAGGAAGGACAGCGTAAGTTCCTTGGTACACTGTGGAATACTTATGCGTTCTTCGTGCTGTATGCAAACATCGACAACTTCGATGCGACCAAGTACAGCCTGGAATACGATAAACTGCCGGTAATGGATAAGTGGCTGTTGTCCAAGCTGAATACGGTTGTCAAAGCTGTGGACACGAATCTGGACAATTACAGAATTCCGGAGGCAGCCCGCGCACTGGATGAGTTTGTGGATGAGATGAGCAACTGGTATGTCAGAAGAAGCCGTGAGCGTTTCTGGGCAAAAGGCATGGAGCAGGATAAGATCAACGCCTATATGACTTTGTATACTGCACTGGTTACCATCAGCAAATGTGCAGCGCCGATGATTCCTTTTATGGCAGAGGAGATTTATCTGAACCTTGTCAGAAGCATCGATAAAAATGCGCCGGAAAGTATTCATCTGTGTGATTTCCCGGCAGCCGATGAAAAACTGATCGATGCCAAACTGGAAGAAGATATGGAAGAGGTTTTGAAAATCGTTGTTATGGGACGTGCTGCCCGTAATGCAGCCAATATCAAAAACCGTCAGCCGATCGGCACCATGCTTGTAAAAGCAGAGAATACTTTGAGTGAATTCTATCAGGATATCATCAAAGAGGAGTTGAATGTAAAAGAGATCAAATTTACAGACGATGTCAGGGAATTTACGAGTTACAGCTTTAAACCCCAGCTTAAGACTGTCGGTCCGAAATACGGAAAACAGCTGAATGGCATCAGAGAACATTTATCGGCGGTGGACGGTAATGCTGCTATGGATGAACTGCGTGCAAAAGGAGCGCTTGTTTTTACCGTAGACGGTGTAGAAGTTTCTTTGGCTGAGGAAGACCTGCTCATCGAGATGGCCCAAAAGGAAGGCTATGTATCGGAGGCGGACAACACCGTGACGGTTGTACTGGATACCAACCTGACAGAAGAACTGATCGAAGAGGGCTTTGTTTATGAAGTCATCAGCAAGATCCAAACCATGCGGAAAGATGCGGATTTTGAGGTCATGGACCATATCAAAGTATCGATCTGCGAGAGTAATAAGATTGCTGCGATCGTGCGGAAAAATGAGTCGATGATCGCCGATAAGGTACTTGCCGACAGCATTGTGGAAAATGAATCCCTGACAATCAGCAAAGAATGGAACGTTAACGGTGAAAAGGTTGTTATCGGGGTTGAAAAGCAGTAGATTATATAATAAAATAAGTGTATTACTAATATGAAATATATAAGGCATTTTTCAAGCGAACAATGTGAGGAGGAGAATCATGCAAAAGAAAGCAACAACATTTGATACGGAGCTTTTTAAAAGAAGTGTTCTTTATAATGTTAAGACGTTATATCGTAAGACTTTAGAGGAAGCGGATGCGCAACAGATTTTTCAGGCTGTGTCTTATGCTGTCAAGGATGCGATCGTCGATCATTGGTTGACGACCCAGAAAGAATATGACAAACAGGATCCCAAGATGGTCTATTATCTGTCTATGGAATTTCTGATGGGACGCGCGCTTGGTAATAATATGATCAATTTACTGGCATATGATGTTTTTAAAGACGCGCTTAAGGAACTCGGTATTGACATTAATGTAGTTGAGGATCAGGAGCCGGATGCAGCTTTGGGAAACGGCGGCTTGGGAAGACTGGCGGCATGTTTTCTGGATTCTCTTGCAACTTTGGGGTATGCGGCATATGGCTGCGGTATCCGTTATCGTTATGGTATGTTTAAGCAGGAGATCAGGGACGGTTTTCAGGTAGAAGTACCCGATAACTGGCTGGTAGACGGAAATCCTTTTGAGCTTCGCAGACCGGAATATGCCAAAGAAGTGAAGTTTGGCGGTTATGTCAATGTATATGTGGATGAAAACGGCAGAAATAACTTCAGACAGGAAGGTTATCAGTCTGTTCGTGCAATTCCATACGATATTCCGGTTGTCGGCTATGGCAACGGAATCGTAAATACCCTTCGGATCTGGGATGCGGAACCGGTGGAATGCTTCCATCTGGATTCTTTTGATAAAGGCGATTACCACAAGGCAGTGGAACAGGAGAATCTTGCCAGAAATATCGTGGAAGTGCTTTACCCCAACGATAACCATTACGCAGGAAAAGAATTGCGCTTAAAACAGCAGTATTTCTTCATTTCCGCCTCTGTACAGGAAGCGGTGGAAAAATATATGCGTAAGCATGACGATATCCGGAAATTCCATGAGAAAGTTACCTTCCAGTTAAATGATACCCATCCCACCGTTGCGGTTGCCGAGCTGATGCGTATTTTGATGGATGATTATTACCTGACTTGGGATGAGGCATGGGAAGTGACAACCAAGACCTGTGCTTACACAAACCATACGATTATGGCAGAAGCATTGGA
>JAFLTF010000161.1 GCA_022510585.1 Lachnospiraceae bacterium | reverse complement strand
ATGCCCCTGTGGCAGTCGCTCACAAGGACATATTTGGAACATTTGTTTAGAGGGAGGACAAGAGCCTGTGAAAAGGCGCTGTCCAATCTGCCTGCGGCACTCATAGAGAAATCCTCTTTTGGTGTTGCCCTGACGGCGGTGTGCTGCCGTTTTTCTTATGCAGACGCCTGTGGAATCTGCGAAGGCGAAGCAGCTTTCTGAACGCAGCCGGGAGATAGTAGTACAGGTACAGGATCCGGTCTTGTGTGATGATAAAAGGTCTTGTGACCCACAGATACAGTTTGCAGCATACATAATTCACACATTGTGCGTGACAGCGGCGTATGCGTGTCAAGAAACCAAAATCCTCATGATTGGAATTGTGAAAAACGAAAGAAAGGCAGTTGCCTTGAATCGCAATATCATTGATGTTATAACCTGCCCGACACAATCCCTCATAGAAGGCGTCAAGCATCTCGTCATCGGGGAAATAGATGGAGACATTCAGGGATAAATCAGCCGGTTTGGAGAAACGACCGGGCAGGAATGCCGTAAGCCACCAATGTTTTTCGGAAAGCTGAGCATATGTCTCACCCTTATTGCACAGGTACAGGGTGCATGAAAGCATTTCATCATCATCCACGGCATGGAATAAGGCTGTTTTGTATTCGTCCTCCGACAAGAGCCTGTCGGTGTGATAGATACCAATTTCCGCCCCTGTATTGATGCCGTACTGACCTTTCCAGAATTCAATGAGCCATGTTTTACCCCGGTAATCAAAGTATACCGGCAGAGCGTCGATGACCATCTGAAAACGGGGAGCCATGTAGTCGTAGAGCCAGGTATATCCAGCAGTTTTCTGCCATGCGTCCACTGTGGAGGAAAAGAACCCTTCCCTGCATCGGTAGGTGTAGCCGAGGGGAATTGCAAGTTCGTCAAGAAGTGCGCACTTATTGCATTGATCCATGCATCGGACGCGGCAGATTATCTTTTTCTTGCGACAATGAAAGAAAATCGTCCAGAACAGAACGAGAAATAACAAAATAAATAGAGCAAAATACATGATTGGTAACCTGTTACATTTTGTGGTTTTACTTTACTTTATGTCGAAAAATGTAATAGGTGAACAATATTTTCGGGATTCAACTCGGGAAAAGGTATCACGGGAAGGGGCATGGAGTCGTGGTTTCCGATGATTTTCTCCATCCACACCATGTGGTACCATGTGCCAAACTTATACCCGCAGTTATGGAATGTTCCGACAATCTGATAACCCATGTGCTCATGGAACTGTACACTGTTCAGATTCAGATGCTCATCCGGAACCTCCGGATATCCGATGCAGGCATTCAGATTGAGAATGTTCTGAGACTGTGAGATTTTCTCCAGAGCCTCATAGAGCATCCGGCCGATGCCCATTTTGGTCTTGTCCTCCTTCAGA
This sequence comes from Lachnospiraceae bacterium, assembly GCA_022510585.1. Classification (GTDB taxonomy): domain Bacteria; phylum Bacillota; class Clostridia; order Lachnospirales; family Lachnospiraceae; genus UBA3282. The sequence goes on along the minus strand of JAFLTF010000161.1, from coordinate 1,271 downwards.
TATATGGTGGTCTCAACGGCGTGGTCGTATGCGGCTCTGCCCACAAATGCGTGAGTGTAGGCGTAACCGAGAATTTCTCCGTCATATTCCGCAACGAGATAGGGATATTTCTTCAGAATATTTGTGATTCGCGCCTCGAACTCAGTAAGGCTCGGCACGTCATACTCAAAGCTGATAGCCGTATCTGTCACGTAAGGAGCGTAAATGTCCAATAATTCTTGTGCATCTGCCACTGTTGCGACGCGGATGGTAGGTTTGATGGTTTGTTCCTGCATGGGTTTACCTTTTATTCTTCCAATAAATCTTTGCCTGAGATATAATAAATTTGTACGTCGGTTTCGATTATAGCATAATTATTTCTGAACCTTCAATGATAGAATCATATTCTTCATGCTGTGGGTTTCAGGAAAAGTAAGATATGGAAAGGGTGAGTATTAGCCTAATGAACTGTCGCGTAGAAAACGGAATACTTTCCTACATCATAGTAGATAACAGCGTCTGCATCACGGGTTTTGAAGGAACAGACGCTTTATTAGTTATTCCCGAAACCATAGAAGGTGTACCTGTCTGTGGAATAGGCAGAAAAGCTTTCCTCGGCAATCGCAGTCTGCAGCATATCATCCTGCCGGGAACAATAGAATGGATCGGCGACTGGGCATTTTGTAACTGTGCACAGTTACAGAGGATAGAATTTCCCTGTCATCCTGTTCGATTCGGCAAAGGTCTCTTTGCAAAAGATGCAAAACTTGAGGAAATCACCTTCGGGTCAGATCAGAAGAAAATGTCAGTCCCGGGCAGACTCCTTGCCGTGGCGGTCACTCTGTTAGATGCAGAGTATCTGTTGGATATGACACAGACGGGAGATGCCGAATGGTATGGCAGGTTTGACGGCAGGCTGCTTACTTTTCTTGCAGAACCGGCGGAAAATGCGTTGAAAAGTCTCGTCTACTGTGCGGAGGAAGATATGGGTGCCAAGCAGGAAGCCTGTCTTAAGGAGCAGGAGTGCAGGAAAGCATATCTGGCACTGCTTAGGCTGGCCTATCCGGAGCATCTGGAAAAAGAGACGGAGGATAAACTGACAGCATGTCTGCTGGATCGGGAGGGATTACAGACCGTGACTGCATGGGATGCAGTGAAGGAAGCGCACGGGGCAGAACAGTATCTTTTTTGTGATATTCTGCTTGATTTAAACGGGATTCGTGAGGATAATATTTCTTCGGTCTTAGAAGATTTGGGAGATACCTGCATAGAGTTGAAAGCGCATCTGTTAA
>JAFLTF010000160.1 GCA_022510585.1 Lachnospiraceae bacterium | reverse complement strand
TCAGCTTGCATTAACTTAATTTATTACATTATACAATATGTTAATGTTATGCGCAAGTATAAATTTTCAATTTTTTATATTTTTTAATTTTTAAAATGTAATCGTTACCGGCTCGCCGGTAAAAGATGAGAAGACTGCTGTCGCATCTTCAAAATAGAGAACCTCGGTGTTGTCGTCGGTCGCGGAATACATCGCCTGTAAATTCGGATAACTCGCCAGCATATGTTCCTTTGCTTCCACTCTGTCATCCCGAATCAACTTGCCGGACAGCCGCAGCCATTTTTCACCATCAAATGCACACAATTCCACCTTCGCATTCTGCTGAATCTGTTTGGACACAGCCTTTATCTTCCCGGTCTGAATATACAGTTTGCCCTCAAAGATATCAATCGTGCCAAAAGGACGCACCCGGGGCTGATCGCCCTCTACCGTTGCCAGATAGTAGGTTTGGCACTTTTTTAAAAATTCATAAACTTCCTGCATGATCATGATCCTCCTTATAGATAAAAATTTTACTTCTACTTACACCGCCCGCAATCCGAACAACCGTTGCAAATCAGCCTGCTGCCGCAGTGTTCGCAATTCTTCCGGTAATGCGGTACATACAACATTTCCCTTGGGATCTCCATTCCAAAACGATCGGTGAGTTTCCACTCTATCGGTTTCCCCACATAATTCATTCCGGATTTATGTGCCATCTCGCTCTGCACCTGTTTTTTAGGGAGATGATAGCGTTTACCGTCTTTGATAAAAACCGTACCCGTTTCAATAAAACAAAAGGTAATGTCGTGGGCAACGCATTCCGCCCGTAGTTTTTTGACCCATTCAAAGTTACATGGTCGTAACCCGTCATAGTTTTCCCCGCCGCAGATAACCTGTTCGATCTGTCCGTCACCGAGATATTTTTCAATACTGACCTCACCGATAAAAGGCGCACACATGATACCTTTATGCTTAAACGGCAGATCAAGCAGCAAAGGAATCCTCTCATCCGCTCTCTGCTGATTTTCACAGGTAACGTTGAAAATGATATTTTCCCATCCGTCATCCCAACCTTCCGGCAGACATTTTGCCACCCGCTGCGGACGCTTTGTAAGCAAATAAAATTTCACATCCGGCCGCTGCCGCATAATCTCCCACGCCTCGTCCCGCCATTCATCCGCCTCTTCCAAAAAGAAATCGGAAGTCATACAAACCCGTATCAGTTCTCCGCTCCTGATTTTATATCCGCCGTTTCTTTTTTCCTGAAGCGGATAAGAAAATCCCGCCTTCGTTCTGTAGATGTCAGCACCGTTATGGTCACGGACACGATCGAGAAAATACATATAGCAATTTTCACACCCCTCGCTGCATTTTACACAGCCATGCCAGGGGTTCCATATATCGTGCATAATAATCTTCCTTCTTACTAAAGCCTGTCCAGAACTTCTCCGATATCTCCATGAATGCAAATGGACTGGTTTTTAATCTCTTTCGGGCAGATTGCCTCCCCATAGTTAATGCAGGCATAAGTCGCTTTCGGATTCGCTGCTGTCAGCTGCCAAAAAGGATATTTGATGATTCCGGGAGTATTATAACCCACCCCCAACTCCCAAAACAGCATTCTGCTCTCTCCTCTTGTACGCAGGAAATCCTCATAGCAACTGGCTGCTCTGTACCATCCCTCATCTTGCACAAACCGATCATCCGAGCGCAGATTCATTGTCATAGGTTTTCCACAATGCGGACAACGAGGAATCAATTCCGTTGGAACAGCCGTTTTAGGTACTGTACCGCCAGGAACGGTCGGATTACTACTTTCGTCAATGACATAGCCTTGTGCCTCCAACATCTTGCGAATCGTATCTTCATTATCATAGGTAGATTGATGACAAGGCTCACTGCATTGAAACAGACCGTAATCCCCCTGTGTATAAAACAGCCTTTCTTTATCAAACCCCACTTTTTGAAAACAATGGTCTACATTTGTAGTAATCACAAAATAGTCCTTATCTTTTACAAGTTCTAAAATCTCCTCATAAACAGGTTTCGGCGCATCCATATAGCGGTTGACCATGATGAAGCGGCTCCAATATGCCCAATGTTCTTCCAATGTATCGTACTGACAAAATGCCCCCGAATACATATCGTGGAACCTATACTTTTCTTCAAAATCAGAGAAATATTTCCTGAAACGCTCCCCCGTATAGACGAAGCCTGCCGAAGTGGAAAGTCCCGCACCTGCACCGATGACAACAGCATCCGCAGTCTGCAGTGCCTCTTTCAATTTATTAATCTGCTCCAAGTAGTCTTCTGTAGATTTCAAAGTCGACATCTTTGAAAACATTGAAAATCACCTCCATGCCGCTACCGGTCTGCTCCTTATACTTTTTCACAGTCTGCACGGCAATTTCCGCCGCCTTGTCATTCGGAAAATGAAATTCTCCCGTAGAAATACAACAGAATGCTATACTTTTTATCCCGTATTGCTCCGCCAGCTCCAGACAGGAACGATAGCAGGATGCAAGCGCATTTTTGACTGTATCGGTCAATGATCCGGAAACAATCGGCCCGACGGTATGAATGACATATTTACAGGGCAGGTTGTAGGCTGACGTGATCTTCGCTTTTCCCGTTTCCTCTTCATGTCCCTGTCTCTGCATCATCTCTGCACATTCAAGCCGCAACTGTATTCCGGCATAGGTATGGATGCAGTTATCAATAC
>JAFLTF010000016.1 GCA_022510585.1 Lachnospiraceae bacterium | reverse complement strand
TTTCAATTTATTCATACTCCACATACTCGCCATATTCTTCCCAAATATTGCAGATCCAGGTTTTACCTTGATTTACAATGATCTCATCGCCGTTTTCATCGAAGAAGTGAGCCGGTGTAAAGTCTCCGTCATAACGAGACCAGGTACCCTTGATCACTTTGCCGTTTGTAAAAATAATGGCATCGCCTTCTCCATGAACACCGAAGGCAAGGTAATCGTGAGAGTCTCTGACTTCGCCGTGGCAATATTGGAAGATCACGTTTGAAACAGTCAGCTGCTCATTATTGTACTCATCTATCTGCTTGTTACCATCCTGATAACGATAGTAAAGATGGTCATCTTCATGATATTCAAAGTATGGATGATAGGATCCGTAACCACCCGAATTGCCGCCGGATTTTCCGCCGGGATAGATCATTGTGGCATCTGCGTTATCGGCATAATCAGCAATTACATCGTCTGCAGCGAACAGGAAAGGACGTACATACGCATCGTCATAATTCCAGTCGTAACCAAGCCTGTCCACAGCTTTCATCAGCCCATCAATTTTTAAGTAGCCTGTAAATTCCGTAGCATAACCGGGACGGCTTACTCTGCCGAACGCCTCATCTGCCGGATGATAGATACCTTCTACGGCAGCGCTGACATTATTTACATTATCCCGATTGATCAATTCTTCCACATAAGGTCTTGCCAGACCCCAGTTACAGTAAATGGCTTCATAACCTAGTGCCACATAAAGGAAATAGTCTCTGGAACTTCTGACGGGACCGATCCTGTCCAGATCGTCAAAGTTCTCAAAAACTGCCATCAATCTGGTGATACGTCCTTCTACGGGAGCTTCATATATGATTCCTGCCTGTGATAGACCGTATTGAGGCATTGCAGGTTTGTTGTTGGGAATCATGACGGCGATAGGTCTTCTTGTTGCAACATCCTTGTCTGTCCACTCACCGGTCAAATAACTTTGCATTTGTCCGTTTACGATTTCTCTTTCTCCAATCACGGGATATGCTGTGGTGGGTTCTTCTTCCGCCGGTTCTTCTACCGGTTCTTCTTCCACCGGTTCTTCTTCCACAATTTCAACCTCATTTTTAACTTCCGGTTCATCTTTGCTGCCGCATCCGGTCAGACAAGAAAAAGTAAGCAGAAGGGAAGCCATAAGTAAAGTGATTTTTTTGTTATGCATTTTATCCTCCATTCCTCTCATCAGTATTTTTTGCTGAACTTATTATACAGCATAATTTTAAATATGTACACTGGATAAATCACGAAATACTTTCCAGATATAGTTTAAATGTGATAAAATGTTCGCATGGATCACAAAAAGAGAGGATTTACAGGATATGAAATGGATGAAATTTAAAATAAAGACTTTGACGGAGGCGGAAGATATCATTATCAGCACTTTGTATGATATCGGACTGGAGGGCGCACAGATTGAGGATAAGGTGCCTCTTACCGCATGGGAAAAAGAGCAGATGTTTGTAGACATTCCGCCTGTGGACGCTGAAGATGACGGCATTGCGTACCTTAGTTTTTTTGTGGAGGAAAAAGAAGACGGCAGTCTGGAAATAAACGGAGAACTTACGGATAAAGAAACGATTTTAGAACAAGTGGAGCGAGAACTTTCGGATTTAAGAAGTTTTATGGATATCGGAGAAGGTACGATCAGCATAGAAGAGACGCAGGACATTGACTGGATCAATAACTGGAAAGAATTTTTTCACCAGTTCTATATCGATGATCTGTTGGTCATCCCCTCATGGGAAGAAGTGAAAGAAGAAGATTTCGGGAAAAAGATTCTGCATATCGATCCGGGTACGGCATTCGGCACCGGTATGCATGAGACGACACAGCTTTGCATACGCCAGATCAAAAAATTTCTGACACCGGAGACAGAACTTTTGGATGTGGGATGCGGAAGCGGTATCCTTGCAATCATAGCGTTGATGTATGGGGCAAAGCATGCGGTGGGGACGGATCTTGATCCCTGCGCCGTAGAAGCCGTCCGCCAGAATATGGAAGCAAACAATATACCTGAAGAAGCATTTCATATGATGATCGGAAATATTATTACGGAGAAAGAAATACAGGACAAAGCAGGATATGCGTGTTATGATATCGTTGTGGCAAATATTCTTGCCGACGTATTGGTAGAACTGACACCTGTGATCGTTTACCAAATGAAGAAGGGTGGCATCTATATTACTTCCGGTATCATTCGGGAAAAAGAGGAGACTGTGGTAAAAGCAGTCAGAGAGGCAGGGCTTGAAGTGCTGGAAATTACCTATCAGGGAGAGTGGGTATCGGTAACTGCCCGTAAAGCATAATGGATAAGAAGAGAACAATTGCAGGAATCCTTGCTCTGGTTTGGATGTGTGTGATTTTTTCTTTTTCCGCACAACCGAGTGAAGAGTCGAGTGAAGTAAGCGGCGGTCTCAGCTATCAGATCATAAGCTCTGCCGGCAGCTTTTTCCACCTGGATCTGGATGAGGAAGAACTGCACCGGATCGCCGCCAAAATTGAGAAACCTGTCAGGAAAGCCGCGCATATGACAGAGTATGCGATCTTGGTAATTCTATTGTATGTATGGCTTGGGAAGTGGCAGTTTCCGGTTATGAAAAGGGGTTTTTTGGCACTGCTTACATCCATACTTTATGCAGCCAGCGATGAGACCCATCAGCGTTTTGTGCCGGGGCGTGCCGGAAAATTCAGCGATGTTTTGATCGATAGTGCGGGTGCGGTTCTTGGCTTATTCATATTCATAGGAGTAAAAAAATGTATCAGTTTTTTGTCGAACCGCCGCAAATACAAGGCGAAAAAATCGTCATAACCGGCAGTGATGTAAATCATATCAAAAACGTGCTTCGGATGAAGGTCGGAGAAGAAATCGCAGTCAGCAATGGCATTGACGGAAAAGAATACCGATGCAGCATTGAAACATTTGCGGAAAAGGAGATCCTCTGCTCGCTGCGTTCTGTCAAAGATGCTGACGTGGAGCTTCCTTCTAAAATTTATCTTTTTCAGGGACTGCCTAAGGCTGATAAAATGGAACTGATCATCCAGAAAGCCGTAGAGCTCGGTGTCTATGAAATCATTCCGGTCGCTGCCGGCAGATCGGTTGTCAGACTGGATGAAAAAAAGGCAAAGAATAAAGCCATCAGATGGCAGGGCATCGCTGAGGCGGCGGCAAAGCAGAGCAAAAGGGCTATCATACCGAAAGTACGGCAGGTTATGAGCATGAAGGAAGCGGTTATCTATGCACAGTCGGCGGATGTGAGATTGATTCCTTACGAGTTGGCGGAAGATATGGCCAAAACGAAAGAACAGATAGCCGGTATCAGACCGGGAGAATCGGTAGCGGTTTTTATTGGCCCGGAAGGCGGATTTGAGGAGATAGAGATTGCGGCGGCAGTTGAGAAGGGGATTGTTCCGATCACTCTTGGAAAACGAATCCTCAGAACGGAGACAGCAGGATTAACGGTTTTGTCGTGGCTGGTGTATCGGTTGGAAGTTTAAATATATATGTAATAAAGAGCATATTGCCGTTTTTAGGAACCGATTGTCAAAGAGCATAAATGCATCATATACTAGACTATGAGATGCAAAGATAAAATATGACAAAAATAGGAGCTATTTTATGGAAGTATATTTGGATAATTCTGCTACGACCAGATGCTTTGATGAAGTGGCGCAGCTTATGACGAACATTATGTGCGAAGATTATGGAAATCCGTCCAGTATACATCATAAGGGCGTGGAAGCAGAGCGTTATTTACGATATGCGAGAGAAACACTTGCAGGGATACTTAAGGTAAATGAGAAAGAGATTTTTTTTACATCGGGAGGGACCGAGTCGGATAATATTGCCTTGATCGGTACGGCGATGGCAAATCATCGAGCAGGAAGGCATTTGATAACGACGCAGATTGAACATCCGGCAATCATGAAAACAATGCGTTATTTGGAAGAGCAGGGATTTCGGGTCACTTATCTGCCGGTAGACAGGCAAGGCAGGATCCGTCTGGATGATCTGCAGAATGCCATCGGCAGGGATACGATCTTAGTATCCATTATGCACACAAATAATGAGATCGGTACAATAGAGCCAATCGCAGAAGCGGGAGATCTGATCAAGCGCATGAATCCTAAAACTGTTTTTCATGTGGATGCGGTACAGGGCTTTGGCAAATTCCGTATTTATCCTTCCAGAATGAAGATCGATCTGCTTTCGGTAAGTGCACACAAAATTCATGGACCGAAAGGTGTAGGCTTTTTGTATATCAATGATAAAATAAAAATCAACCCGATCATTTATGGAGGCGGTCAGCAGAAAGGGATGCGTCCCGGTACGGAAAATGTTCCCGGTATTGCAGGACTTGCCAAAGCGGCAGAGCTTATGTATAAACACCTGGATAAAGATATGGAAAGGCTTTACGGCTTAAGAGAAATGTTTATTCAGGGTGTTTCCCAGATTGACCATGTAAAAGTAAACGGCTGCATGGGAAATGAGAGTGCAGCCCATATTGTCAGTCTGTCCGTCAGAGGTGTTCGGAGCGAAGTGCTGCTGCATGCTTTGGAAGACAAAGGCATTTATGTTTCCGCCGGAAGCGCCTGCTCCGCAAGAAAACCCCAGCCTTCCGAAACTCTGAAGGCTATCGGTATAGAAAAAGATCTGTTGGATTCCACGATACGCTTCAGCTTTTCCATCTTTACTACGGAAGACGAAATTCGCTACACGGTGAAGGCACTGCACGAAATCATTCCAACGCTGCGGCGATACACAAGACATTAAGAAAGAGGGGGACCCTCTCGGAGTCCCCCAATAACTTTATCAAAAGAAAGGAATACATTATGTTCACCTCATTCTTGATCAAATATTCTGAAATAGGTGTCAAAGGTAAAAACCGCTATCTTTTTGAAGATGCCTTAGTGAAGCAGATTAATTATGCTCTGAAGAAATGTGACGGAGATTTCCGGGTATATAAAACAGACGGAAGAATCTATGTAGATGCGGTGTCGGATTTCGATTATGATGAAACCGTGGCTGCTCTGCAGAAAGTATTTGGCATTTCCGGTATCTGTCCGGTTGTCTGTGTAGAAGATGAAGGCTTTGAGAAATTAGGGGAAAGGGTGGTAAGTTATCTGGATGAGGTCTATCCGGACAAGCATAAGACCTTCAAAGTATCGGCAAGAAGAGCGAGAAAGAATTATCCTTATGATTCCATGGAGATCAACGCGGAAATGGGAGGCATCATTCTGGATGCCTATCCGGAAATGTCTGTTGACGTGCATGATCCGGAAATCATGCTGCATATTGAGATTCGGGATAAGATCTATATTTATTCCAAGATTATACCGGGACCGAATGGGATGCCGATCGGAACCGGCGGAAAAGCCATGCTTTTGTTATCCGGTGGAATCGATTCTCCGGTGGCAGGCTATATGATTGCGAAGCGGGGCGTTAAAATCGACGCAGTGTATTTCCATGCGCCTCCTTATACCAGTGAACGTGCGAAGCAGAAAGTGATCGACCTGGCAAAGAAAGTTGCACAGTATACGGGACCGATCAGTCTGCATATCATTAATTTTACCGATATCCAATTATATATTTATGATAAATGTCCGCATGATGAATTGACGATCATCATGCGCCGGTATATGATGCGGATCGCCGAACATCTTGCTAAGGAATCGGAATGCTTGGGGTTGATCACCGGAGAAAGCATCGGACAGGTAGCATCCCAGACAATGCGCAGTCTGATGGCGACCAATGAAGTGTGTACACTTCCCGTCTACAGACCGCTTATCGGATTTGATAAGATGGATATTGTGGCCCTTTCGGAGAAGATCGATACTTATGAGACTTCGATCCTGCCATATGAAGACTGCTGTACCATTTTTGTGGCCAAGCATCCCGTTACCAAGCCGAATGTAAAGATCATCAACAGGCATGAACAGAATCTGTCGGAAAAAATAGACGAGTTGGTGCAGACTGCACTGGAAACGGAAGAAGTGGTTGTGGTTTCCTGAAACGGCACAAAAAAAGAGCTGACCGCCGGGACAACTCTTTTCGTTGTTATATAAGATATTGCTATATAAGATAAGGTTTTAAAGCTTTCATAATCTCTTCGGCGCCATCTTCTGTATGGATGTTTAAATCGATAGGTTTGGATAGATCCAGACTGAAGATACCCATGATGGATTTTGCATCAATGACATATCTGCCGGATACCAGATCGAAATCGTAATCAAATTTTGTAATATCATTTACGAAGGATTTAACCTTATCGATAGAATTTAAAGAAATTTGTACTGTCTTCATTCCGAATTACCTCCTTATTTATTCTTCTGCTATAATACTAAATGTTGGAAGGACAAAAGTCAATGATAAATCAACACAAAAAATACGGAGATTACCATGAAAAGTATAGCACTACATAATCTTGGCTGTAAAGTCAACGCATATGAAATGGAAGTTATGCAACAAATGCTGCAGGAAAAGGGCTATAAAATTGTATCATTTGATGAATCCGCCGATATCTATATTATCAATACCTGCACGGTAACGAATATTGCAGACAGGAAGAGCAGGCAGATGCTTCACCGGGCGAAGAATAAGAATCCGAATGCGATCGTGGTAGCGATGGGCTGCTATGTACAGACGGGTGAGGATACCATAGAAAAAGATCCCGCCATTGATCTGGTGATCGGCAATAACCGTAAGAAAGATGTGGTTAAGATTTTGGAAGAATATCTGGCGGCAAAAGAAAAGGGAATGTCTTCCGGCGCAGATAAGACCCTGAATCATAGTACCGTGATCGATATCAACCATACCGACGAGTATGAGGAGATGCCTTTTCCGAAAACACTGCGATCCCTTACAAGAGAGCATACAAGAGCCTATATCAAAATTCAGGATGGCTGCGATCGTTTCTGTTCCTATTGTATCATTCCCTATGCAAGAGGCAGGGCAAGAAGCCGCAGAGAAGAAGATATTCTGACAGAAGTGTCGGAAATTGTAAAACAGGGATATCAGGAAATCGTCCTGACCGGGATCCATATCAGTTCCTACGGCATAGACAGAGGACAAACAGAACTTCTTAAACTGCTTTATGAGCTTGATAAGGTGAAAGGTCTTACGCGGGTCCGGCTGGGTTCGTTGGAACCGGGGATCATTACGGAAGAGTTTGTTAAGAAGATCAGCACTCTTCCGCAGATATGTCCGCATTTTCATCTGTCTCTGCAGAGCGGATGCGATGAGACGCTTTGCCGGATGAATAGACATTACACCACAAGGGAATACTTGGAAAAAGTGGAAATATTACGGAAATATTTTAACATGCCTGCAATTACAACGGATGTGATCGTGGGATTTCCGGGGGAAACGGAAGAAGAATTTGCTCATACGGAGGATTTTTTGGAAAAAGTACATTTCTACGAAATGCACATTTTCAAGTATTCCAAAAGAAAAGGAACAAAGGCTGCAGCTATGGAAGGACAGATCTTAGAAGCTGTTAAAGCAGAGCGCAGCAACAGACTCATGCAGCTGGAGAAGCGGATGTCTGAGGAGTACAGGCAGGCATTTGTCGGGAAAGAAACGGAAGTGTTGTTTGAGGAAACGAAGGAAATAGATGGCAGGATTTATCAGGTCGGTCATACCAGAGAGTATATAAAAGCGGCGAAAGCAACGCAGGAAGATTTAAGTAACCGCATTTTGAAAGGACTCGTTACAGGGTTTTTGTGTGAGGATATCATGATAGTCGGATAAAAGGACTTACTAAAAAGATTGAATTTTATCTCAAGATAGAGTATGATACCAATAATAACAGAAGCAATTTTGATCATAACAATAGATAAGAATCTCAAGGGGGCATATTATAAAGATGCAGGATTTGGAAAACACACAATTTTTTAAAGTGGAGACAGAACCGGAGACCGGTGTGAAGCTGGTCCTTTCAACTGTTTATGAAGCACTGACGGAGAAAGGCTATAATCCGGTCAATCAGATAGTCGGCTATATCATGTCCGGCGACCCTACCTATATCACCAGCCATAAAAGTGCAAGAAGCCTTATTATGAAGGTGGAACGGGATGAATTGGTGGAAGAGATGTTAAAAGAGTATATCAAGAACTCTCTAAACAAAAGTTGATCGTAGGCTGAGGAAGAATATGAGGATCATGGGCTTGGATTATGGCTCTAAGACGGTAGGAGTGGCAATCAGCGACCCGCTCCTGATCACGGCGCAGGGAATTGAGATAATCCGAAGAAAAGATGAAAATAAGCTGCGGCAGACACTTGCACGTATTGAAGAATTGATCGTTCAGTATGAAGTGGAAAAAATCGTACTGGGCTTTCCAAAAAACATGAATGACTCGATCGGAGACAGAGCGGAACTTGCCTTGGAGTTTCAGGAGAAGTTGGAGCGAAGGACAGGGCTGCCTGTAGTCATGTGGGATGAACGCCTGACAACGGTAGCGGCGGATAAGACCATGATGGAAGCCGGTATCAGGCGGGAACACAGGAAGGAATACGTGGACAAGATCGCGGCGGTGTTGATCTTACAAGGATATCTGGATTACCTTGCAGGTAAGGAGAAGAGTTAAGTGGATAAGATTGCTTTTAAAACGGATGGAGAAGAACCGGTGGAGTTCTTTGTTTTAGAACAGACAAGAATAGGAGGTATCGATTACATTCTGGTAACGGATACAGAGGAGGATGACGGTGAGGCACTGATTTTACGGGATGTATCACAACCCGGAGAGACGGAAGCGGTGTATGAGATCGTGACAGAGGATGAAGAATTGAATGCCGTTGCGGCTGTATTTGAGAGTATGTTAGAAGATATTGACCTATCTTAAAGAAAGTGGTGGATGGAGGATTTTTGCTTGAAAAAAAATGAACAAGAAAAAGCTTCAGGGCTCAAGATCATTCCTTTGGGAGGCCTGGAGCAGATTGGACTTAATATTACTGCCTTTGAGTACGAGGACAGTATTATTGTTGTGGATTGTGGATTGTCCTTTCCGGAGGATGAGATGTTGGGAATCGATCTGGTGATTCCGGATGTTACTTATTTGAGGGACAACCTTGACAAGGTTAAGGGATTTATGATCACCCATGGGCATGAGGATCATATCGGTGCCCTTCCTTATGTGCTAAAAGATATCAATGTGCCGGTTTATACAACGAAACTGACAATGGGCATTATTGAAAACAAATTAAAAGAGCATGATTTGCTCAATACAACAAAACGTAAAGTAGTGAAGTATGGACAGCCTATCAATTTGGGCAAATTTCGGATCGAGTTTATCAAGACCAATCACAGCATTGTGGACGCTGCGGCTTTGGCTATTTATTCTCCTGCAGGCGTTGTGGTGCATACAGGTGATTTCAAAGTAGATTATACGCCGGTCTTTGGAGACGCTATCGATCTGCAGCGATTTGCGGAAATAGGGAAAAAAGGTGTCCTTGCCCTGATGTGTGACAGTACGAATGCGGAACGTCCCGGATTTACACAGTCCGAGAGAACGGTTGGAAAGACTTTTGACTCTCTTTTTTCGGAACACAGGGACACAAGGATCATCATTGCAACCTTTGCTTCCAATGTGGACAGGGTGCAGCAGATCATCAACTCAGCGGATAAGTTCGGCAGAAAGGTCGTTGTGGAAGGCCGTAGTATGGTGAATATCATTGAAACGGCTTCCGGTCTTGGATATCTCAATATTCCGGAACAGACTTTGATCGATGTGGAACAGTTAAAGAACTATCCGAATGAGAAGACTGTCATCATTACAACAGGCAGTCAGGGGGAAAGTATGGCTGCTTTAAGCCGTATGGCAAGCGGCATGCACAAAAAGATCTCTATAGTGCCGGGGGATACGGTTATCTTTTCATCTAATCCGATACCGGGAAATGAGAAGGCGGTTACCAATGTCATCAACGAATTATTAATGAAGGGTGCGGACGTTATTTTTCAGGATGTCCATGTTTCGGGACATGCCTGTCAGGAGGAAATCAAGCTGCTCTATACATTGCTGCATCCTAAATATGCAATTCCGGTACATGGAGAATACAAACATCTGAAAGCGCAGGCAAAGGTTGTGCGGGAATTGGGCATCGATAAGGAGAACATATTTATTCTTCATTCGGGAGATATTCTGGAAATCAGTGAGGAAAAGGCTGAAGTAGTCGGAAAGGTGCCTGTAGGAGCTATACTGGTGGACGGCCTGGGTGTCGGCGATGTCGGAAATGTTGTATTAAGAGACAGACAGCATCTTGCCGAAGACGGTATTATCATCGTGGTGTTGGCATTGGATTCTTATAATAGTGAACTTGTTTCAGGTCCTGATATTGTGTCGAGAGGGTTTGTTTATGTCAGGGAATCCGATGAACTCTTGGAAGAGGCAAGGCTTTTAGTGGATAATGCGGTTGAGAGCTGCCTGGATAAAGGGCAGACAGATTGGGGTAAGCTGAAATCTACAATTAAGGATGTGTTGGGCGATTTCGTATGGAAGAAGACCCAGAGACGTCCGATGATACTTCCGATCATCATGGAGGTTTAATACTAAAAGATAAAAGGCAGGGTGGCAATGGATAGCATAATGACTGAAGCAACAAAACATTTTATCAAGGAAATCCGGGAATCGGATATCTATAAAGAATATGATTATCAGAGAACCAGAATTAAAAAACAGCCGGAACTTTTTGAAAAGATCCAGGATTACAGACAGGAAAATTTCGAACTGCAAGCCGGGGCACAGGGAGACGAGCTGTTTGATAAGATCGTTGCTTTCGAACAGGAATATGAGAAGTTTCGGGAGAATCCGTTAGTGGACGATTTCCTGCGGGCGGAACTGGCTTTCTGCCGCATGATTCAGGAAGTAAATGTGCAGATTGCGGAAGAACTTGAGTTTGAATGAAATACGGAAGCTGTGACTTGAAATAGGAGGTTTTGGATGGACATAAAGCAATGGGTGATTTCCGTTTTGGAAACTGTCATCAAAGTCGTCATTGCAGTCTTTATCATTAAGTTTGTTTATAATGCTGCAATTGAAGCATACGATTTCGGATATCGGGTCTTTGCGGAAGAACCCGTGACAGTCGGAGAAGGCAGGACAATCAGTATTTATGTGAAAGAAGACGAGTCTGTCAGGGATGTGGGCGCCGATCTGGAGAGAAAGGGTTTGATTCGGGATGGCAACTTATTTTTTGTACAGGAACTCCTCTCGGAACACCATGGAAAGATCCAACCCGGTATTTATGACCTCAATACTTCCATGAGCAGTGAGGAAATGCTGGCGATCATGGCTGCGGAAGCGCCGGATACGGAGGAAGAAGATGATAGTAGATGAGCGCACGGTGGCGTTTATCAATTCACTTGATCCGGGGAATACCCCGTTCTTGAATGAAATAGAGAAAGAAGCGAAGGAAACCAATGTACCGATCATCCGGACGGAGATGCAGAGCTTCATCAAATTGCTTCTTGCAATGAAGAAACCTGCCTCTATTCTGGAGATCGGATGCGCCATTGGTTTTTCTACGTTGCTTATGAGCGAGTATGCTCCCGAAGGATGCAGAATAACCACCATCGAAAAATATGAAAAGAGGATTCCCATTGCGAAAGAGAATTTTAAACGTGCCGGAAAAGAGGACTGTATTACCTTGTTAGAAGGAGATGCACAGGACTGGCTGAAGAAACTGGACGGTACCTATGATTTTATTTTTATGGATGCGGCAAAGGGACAATATATCAACTTTTTACCGGACATCCTGCGCCTGATGAAAGAGGGATCACTGCTTTTATCCGATAATGTATTGCAGGATGGGGATGTCATTCAGTCCCGCTATGCGGTAACAAGAAGAAATCGTACCATACATACCCGCATGCGGGATTATCTGTATGAGTTGAAACATCACCCACAGCTTAAGACGGCAATTCTGCCTGTGGGAGACGGTTTAACGTTGAGTGTGAAGGTGTAATATGAAAAAACCAGAGTTATTGATTCCGGCGAGCAGTTTGGAAGTATTAAAAACAGCTGTTATTTTTGGGGCAGATGCGGTGTACATAGGCGGAGAAGCTTTTGGACTTCGCGCCAAGGCAAAAAATTTTTCGATAGACGAGATAGCGCAGGGAATCGCTTTTGCACATAAGCATGGTGTGCGTGTTCACGTGACGGCGAATATTCTGGCGCATAATGATGATCTGGAAGGCGCTGCGGCATATTTTCGTGCGTTAAAGGAAATGGGGCCGGATGCACTCATTATTGCAGATCCCGGGATGTTCATGCTGGCTAAAGAGTTCTGTCCGGGGATAGATCTCCATATCTCCACGCAGGCCAATAATACAAATTATATGACTTACCGTTTCTGGTACGAGCAAGGTGCTAAACGGGTAGTGTCTGCCAGAGAATTGTCCTTGCGGGAAATCAAAGAGATCAGAGACAATATTCCGGCGGATTTGGAAATTGAGAGTTTCATTCACGGGGCAATGTGTATTTCCTATTCGGGGCGCTGTCTGTTAAGCAGCTTTTTTACGGGTAGGGATGCAAACCGTGGTGCCTGTACCCATCCCTGTCGTTGGAAGTATGCGGTAGTGGAGGAGCAAAGGCCGGGCGAGTATTTTCCTGTCTATGAGAATGAGAGAGGAACTTATCTTTTTAACTCCAAAGATCTTTGTATGATAGAATATATTCCGGAGATGATAGACGCGGGAATCGACAGCTTCAAGATCGAAGGCAGGATGAAGACAGCGCTCTATGTTGCCACGGTGGCACGGACTTACCGGAAGGCAATAGATGATTGTCTGGAATCGGAAGAAAAATATCGTGCCAATATGGACTGGTACCGGGAAGAGATTGCGAAATGCACCTATCGTCAGTTTACAACGGGCTTCTACTTTGGCAGACCGGATGAAACGACGCAGATTTATGATAACAGTACTTATGTCAGTGAATATATTTATCTTGGGACCGTGGAGTCTGTCAATGCATCGGGAATGGCCCGGATCGAACAGAGAAATAAATTCTGTGTAGGAGATGAAATAGAGATCATGAAACCGGATGGAAGCAATATACCGGTGAAAGTGCTGCATATGTATGATGAGGATGGGGAGCCGATAGAAAGCTGCCCGCATTCCAAGCAGGTGATCGATGTGGAACTGTCCCTAAGCCCGGAACAGTACGATATCCTGCGGGTGAAAAATGAAGTCATATAAAAAATGGAGGATGTGTTATGAGTGAAGTATTTAATGTGGAGCAGATTTTCGGACAGAATCTGTTCACCCTTAGTAAGATGAAGGAGCGCTTGCCTAAAAATGTTTATAAGGAAGTTGTAAAGGTTATGGACCAGGGCGGCGAGCTTTCCATGGATGCGGCAAATGTTGTCGCAAAGGAAATGAAAGACTGGGCAGTCGAGCATGGGGCAACTCATTTTACACATTGGTTCCAGCCGCTTACCGGTATTACAGCCGAGAAACATGATTCCTTTGTTGCGCATCCTGATGAGGAAGGCAAGATGCTGACAGAGTTTTCCGGAAAAGAGCTGATCAAAGGCGAACCGGATGCTTCCTCGTTTCCTTCAGGCGGTCTGCGGGCTACCTTTGAGGCAAGAGGGTATACGGCATGGGACATCACTTCGCCGGCTTTTTTGAAAGAATCCACTTGCGGAACGATTCTTTGTATTCCGACCGCTTTCTGTTCCTATACAGGTGAAGCGCTGGATAAGAAAACACCGCTTCTGCGATCCATGGAGGCATTGAGCCAGCAGGCGCTTCGTATCGTTCGATTGTTCGGCAATACAGAAGCAACCAAAGTTGTAGCATCGGTCGGACCGGAGCAGGAATATTTTCTGGTGGATAAAGACCTATATATGAAAAGAACCGATCTGATGTTTGCCGGACGTACTTTGTTCGGCGCTCCCGCACCGAAAGGTCAGGAGATGGAAGATCATTACTTCGGTGTTATCAGGGAACGTGTCGGTGCTTATATGAAGGACTTGAACGAAGAACTCTGGAAACTGGGTGTTACCGCGAAAACACAGCATAATGAAGTGGCGCCCGCACAGCATGAGCTGGCGCCGATTTATGAGACTGCCAATATTGCGGTAGACCATAACCAGATCGTGATGGAGACCATGAAGAGAGTTGCCGTAAAACATAGTATGAGATGTCTGCTCCATGAAAAACCTTATGCGGGAGTCAACGGTTCCGGCAAACATAATAACTGGTCTATCACAACGGACAACGGCGTGAATCTTTTGGATCCGGGTGAGACGCCGAATGAAAATATACAGTTCCTGCTGGTACTTGCCTGTATCATGAAAGCTGTGGATACCCATGCGGATCTGCTTCGCCAGTCTGCTTCCGATGTGGGAAATGACCATAGATTAGGAGCAAATGAGGCGCCTCCGGCAATCATTTCCATCTTTTTAGGAGAGCAGCTGGAAGATGTTGTAAACCAGCTGATCGAAACCGGTGTTGCAACTTCCGTAAAAGAGGGCGGCAAACTTTTGACGGGTGTTTCCACACTGCCGGATTTTCAGAAAGACGCTACGGACAGAAACAGAACTTCACCTTTTGCTTTTACCGGAAACAAATTTGAGTTCCGTATGGTCGGTTCTTCCGATTCCATTGCAAGTCCCAATACGACATTGAATGCCATCGTTGCGGAAGCTTTCTGTGAGGCGGCGGATCGATTGGAGAAAGCAGATAATCTGGAAATCGCAATACATGATTTAATCAAAGAATATATGACCAAACATCAGAGAATCATCTTCAACGGTGACGGCTATTCCGATGCCTGGGTAGAAGAAGCGAAAAGAAGAGGGCTTCCGAATATTAAGTCCATGATCGAAGCTGCAGGAACCATTACGACCGAGAAGGCGGTAAAATTATTTGAGAGGTTCGGTATCTTTACCAAGGTGGAACTGGAGTCCCGCGAAGAGATCATTTATGAAACTTATGCAAAGACAATCAATATTGAGGCCCTGACCATGATTGATATGGCAGGAAAGCAAATCATTCCGGCCGTTGTGAAATATACAAAGATGCTTGCGGATACCATCAATGCAGTGAAAGAGGCAGGCGCAGATGCTTCCATGCAAACCGAACTGCTTGGTACAGTCTGCGAAAAACTGGCGGCTATGCAGTCGGCATTGACAGAGCTGAAAGATGCAGAAGCACAGGCTTCTAAAATAGGAGATGCCAAAGAACAGGCTTTTTATTATAAAGATACCGTAAGAATGATCATGGAAAAACTTCGTACACCGGCAGATGAGCTGGAAATGATAGTAGATAAAAATATTTGGCCGATTCCGACCTATGGTGAGTTGATGTTTGAAATTTGATTCTTTGGTTCAGGAAAAAGAGAATTTTTAAATTAGGGCTTGCAAAACCGACGGAGATGTTGTATAATACCAAAATGTAACGTCGATGGGCTATCGCCAAACGGTAAGGCAACGGACTCTGACTCCGTCATTTCAAGGTTCGAATCCTTGTAGCCCAGCTGAAGCCTCAGTGAATTCATTCGCTGGGGCTTTTACTTGATTGAGGAAGAAGGCTTTTAGATGTATAGTTTTCAAAGCAGGATACGGTACAGTGAAATCGGATTGGATGGCAGACTTACCTTGGAATCTTTACTGGATTACTATCAGGACTGTTCCACATTTCATTCGGAAGATATCGGTCTGGGAGTAGAATATCTGAAAGAAAAACATATGGTGTGGGTATTGTCTTCCTGGCAGATTGTAGTAGAGAGGTATCCCGGTCTGTGTGAAAACGTGATAATCAGCACGGCTCCCTATGAATTTAAAGGGTTTGTCGGTTATCGAAACTTCTGGATGGAAACGGAATCCGGAGAAAGAGTTTCCTATGCCAATTCTATCTGGAGTTTGATGGATTTGGATAAGATGACACCGGCAAAGCCGCCCGAAGAAATGTTGACAGGTTATGCGCTGGCCCCAAAACTGCCAATGGATTATGCGCCGAGGAAGATTGTGATACCAGAGGGTGGTATAGAGCAGGAAAAGATTCAAATCAAAATGCATCATTTGGATACAAACGGGCATGTGAATAACGGACAGTATGTACGGATAGCGGCAGAATATCTCCCAAAGAATTTTCAGATTCGACAGATGCGGGCAGAATATAAGAAACCGGCGGTTTTAGATGATAACATTTGTGCGCTTGTGGCAAGCAGTGAAGATCAGACACTTTATACGATTTCTCTGAATGGAGAGGATGGCAGACCCTATAGCATCATTGAGTTTATGGGAGGCCACAGCAAGTAGAAGCGGTATTCTGTTTCGGAATGGAAGAAAAGATGATAGAATTAGGAAAGATACAAACGTTGACAATTGTAAAAAAAGTAGATTTTGGTGTGTATTTGGCGGATCGGGAGAATGCTTCGCAATCGGACAAGGTTCTGCTGCCTGCCAAACAAGTACCAAAGGGTGCGGAAACAGGCGATAAAGTAGAAGTGTTTATTTACCGTGATTCGAAAGACCGTCTGATTGCTACGACCAATAAACCCAAACTTACTTTAGGGGGCACTGCGAAACTGCGTGTAGTGCAGACCGGTAAGATCGGTGCATTTCTGGATTGGGGACTGGAAAAAGACTTGCTGCTTCCTTTCAAAGAACAGACGAAGAAGGTCGCGGAAGGGGAAGAGTATCTTGTGTCCCTTTATGTTGATAAGAGCAGCCGGCTCTGTGCTACAATGAAAATATATCATTATCTGCAACAGGACAGTCCCTATCGAAAGGATGACAGGGTCACCGGAACCGTTTATGAGATCAGTGACAATTTCGGTGCATTTGTGGCGGTAGATGATAGATATTCCGGACTGATTCCCCGGAAGGAGATGTATGGAGACATCCAAATCGGAAATACTGTTACGGCAAGAGTCACCGATGTAAAAGAGGATGGGAAACTGAGTCTGAGTGTTCGGGAAAAGGCCTACTTACAGATAGAGCAGGACTCGGAAAAAATACTACAAATGATAGACGGCTTTGGTGGGATATTGCCTTTTACCGACAAGGCATCTCCGGAGAAGATCAAAAAAGAAACCGGCATGAGTAAAAGCGAGTTTAAAAGAGCCGTGGGGCATCTTCTGAAAGAGAAAAAAATAACCATCAAAGAAACGGTAATAGAAAGGGAAAACGGTAGAGATGAATAATAAAAAAGTAAATTGGCTGTTTTTATGTCTGATCATGGTCGATCTGTCCGTGCTGGCGCTGCAGATCATTTCTTATGTTGTTTTCGGAACCGGGTTATCCATCGGAATTGCCGCCAATTTCATTCTCAGCGAGTTAATGTTGTTTTTACCGGGGCTTCTTTTTCTGCTGACATCCTGGAATAAACCGGGAGCAGTGGGCTTAAATGAAATGCTGGGATTTCGTAAAATGAAGCTGTCCTCGTTTTTTATGGTGATCCTTTTTACGTTTCTGATCATGCCTATGACAACTGCTATCAATGCTATTTCCATGCTGTTTGTTGACAATGCGGTGTCGGCGATCAGCGATGATGTTTTAAAAATGCCGTTTCCCGTGATGTTGTTTCTGATAGGGATTTACGGACCGTTCTGTGAAGAATTTGTTTTTCGTGGTATAATATACAGAGGGTATAAAAATTCCGGGCCGATAATATGGTCAATATTCTGGTCTGCCCTGTTGTTTGGGCTGATGCATATGAATTTTAATCAGGCTGCATATGCCATTGCCATCGGAATTATGTTTGCGCTTCTGGTGGAAGCAACGGGCAGTTTGTGGTCTTCGGTGATTGCGCATATGATCTTTAATTCCGAGCAGGTGTGCCTGATGTATTTGGTCCGCTATATCTATCCGGATACTTACAGTGCTTCGTCTGCAAGCGAAGGACTGACAACAGAGACCTTACTTGCAGTCATAGGTCCTTATTTGATCGCGGCAGTGGCGGCCACATCCTTTGCGGTCTGCGTTCTTGTATGGCTTGCAGGGAATGAAGATCGAAAAGAAAGATTAAGAAGCATATGGGAGGGACGTAAGATGAAAGGCGGACGTTTCGTAAGCGTTCCGCTGATTATTGCAATCATATTGAGCCTTGGATATATGATTCTGGACGTGGTAATGACCCGGCTGGCCTGATGTGTAGTATTGATCGGTAAAAAAGGAACGCCACCGGCAGAACCGATGACGTTCGGGTATTACAGTGATCAAATGTAAGTATCAAAATTGGAGCCCACAGCCGGATTGACGGAGCGTTCCATTGCGGCAGCGTCGATCATATTGACGATCTGATCTCCGGTAGATGAGGCGGTATCCAAAGATTTACTTAACATTGCTACGCTGAAAGCAGTGCTTGCCTGTGAAGCGGATACTGCTGTAGGCATTCCTGCAATAGTCATAATTACCACCGTCCTTTCCCTTTCACTTTATTTTAACATATTTGTAGCGAGAAAACCATATGAAAAATATTAATTTATTAGGAATTAAACTGCAAGACCGTTATGTGAGGGAGTCCGTAGGATTAACGGAAAAATTCCTTCGCGAAGGCGCGGTTCATACAATTTTATATCTGACACCCACTGTTCTTCTGGAAACTGCGAAAGATGAGAAAGAAAAAGAATGGGTTGAAGCTGCGGAGCTGACTGTATGGGGAGATACCGACATTTTAGATGCTGCGGGGATTACGGTAAAAAGCAGATATCATGAAGTGCAGGAGAATGTGTTTTTGAAAATTTTTCTGCGCAAGATGGCCAGGATCCATAAGTCTATTCTGGTACTTTCGGATACGGAGGAAAATGCCGAGATCCTGAAACAGGAACTGATCGAGATACAGAATAACATTACGGTAGCGGGAACGATGGCGATTCCGGATCCCTATCAGGCGCAGGAGGATCTCATCAATAAGATCAACATGATCACGCCGGATGTCATCATGGCAAGAATGTCCTTTTCTTTGCAGCGAGAATGGCTGGAACAGTGCAGACAGTATTTGAATACCGGAATTTGGATCGGTTTTCCGGAACACTTGAGTTGTATCCCGAAGAAGGAAAAACCGATAAAGAAGATAGGAAATAAGCTTTTGAATGTATTATTTAGCAGACAGGTCAGTAAATATAAAGAGTAGAGGTATTTGATCCTCTACTTTTTTGTGTAGTTTGTATAAATAGATTTTTGGGGGAAATTGACAATTTATTTAAAAAATACACAAAAAAATCATCTTTTGCAGTAGATTTTCTTGTTAAAATATATTAAAATAATAAAATAGATGCTTTATTTTGCAGAAATAGATAGTGCGGGTTATTGTACAAATGTGCTAAACAATAATGAGAAGGTTATTGAGCATTTAAAAGGGGTGGATGTAAAATGATATCAAATCAGATCATGCAAAACACGATTGATGGCCTAAAAGCCATTACGCGTGTAGAACTTTGTGTTATGGATACGGATGGTAAGGCAGTCGCCATTACAGCAGACGAGATGGAAGAATGCGGGAGGTCTGCGGCAGAGTTTGCCAAGTCACCTGCAGATTCTCAGGAGATCCAGGGATATCAGTTTTTTAAGATATACGATGAACAGCAGTTGGAATATATCCTGATTGCTGCAGGTATTGGGGAAGATGTCTATATGGTGGGTAAAATGTCCGCCTTCCAGATTCAGAATCTGTTAGTGGCATACAAAGAAAGATTTGATAAGGATAATTTTATCAAAAATCTTTTGCTGGATAATCTGCTGCTTGTTGATATCTACAGCCGCGCGAAAAAACTGCATATTCAGACAGAGAATAAAAGAGCGGTGCTGATCGTTGAGACCGATAATGCGAAAGAAAGTAATGTGCTGGAGATGGTGAGATCGTACTTTAGCGCTAACAGCAAGGATTTTATTACAGCGGTAGATGAGCACAATGTAATCGTTGTAAAGGATCTTTCGGAAGGGGAAAGCAGCAGAGAAATTGAGAAAACCGCAATGGGTATAGAAACTTTTCTGAAAAAGGAACATATGGAACATGTGAGAGTCTCTTACGGCACAACCGTCAACGAAATCAAAGAGGTAAGCCGTTCTTATAAAGAGGCGAAGATGGCATTGGATGTGGGCAAGATCTTTTTTGGAGAAAGAAGCATCGTGGCTTACAGCGAATTGGGAATCGGACGTCTGATCTACCAACTGCCGATCCCGCTGTGCAAAATGTTTATCAAAGAAATTTTTGACGGTAAAAGTCCTGATGATTTTGATGAAGAGACCTTGGCAACCATCAATAAATTTTTTGAAAACAGCCTGAATGTATCGGAGACATCCAGACAGCTTTTTATACATAGAAATACTTTGGTATACCGGTTGGATAAACTGCAGAAGAGTACAGGGCTGGATCTAAGAGTATTTGAAGACGCAATTACGTTTAAAATCGCACTTATGGTTGTTAAATATATGAAGTATATGGAAAGTTTTGAATATTAATCATCGCATGCTGAGAATAAGCAAGGGTTTGAAAGGAGCAAGGTGAGAATCATGGATGCACCTGTAAGGAAGAGGAAAAAATCCGCAGCAGACAATAAAGAGATCATCAGTTTAGTCAATGTCAGTAAGGCATATTCCACGGGAGCGCCGGCATTGAAGGAGATCGATCTGCATATCAATAAAGGGGAATTTGTCTTTATTGTCGGAGACAGCGGTTCCGGAAAATCTACGCTGATCAAGCTGTTACTGCGGGAGCTTACGATCACCAGCGGCAGCATCAATGTCATGGGATACGATCTGACCAGGATAAGGCATCGTAAAATACCGAAGTTTCGTCGAAATATCGGAATCGTATTTCAGGACTTTCGCCTGTTGAAGGATCGGAACGTATATGAGAATGTGGCTTTTGCGCAGAGGATCATACAGAAATCCAGCAAAGAGATCAGAAAGAATGTACCGAGCATTCTTGCCGTTGTCGGACTTGCAGGAAAATATAAAGCAAAACCCAGACAGCTTTCCGGCGGTGAACAGCAGAGAGTGGCATTGGCAAGGGCCTTAGTCAATAACCCGTCCATCCTGCTGGCCGATGAGCCTACCGGTAATCTGGATCCCAAGAATTCGTGGGAGATCATGAAACTGCTTGAGCAGATCAATGAAAACGGGACAACAGTTCTTGTCGTTACTCATAACCGGGAGATCGTTAACGCCATGCAGAAGAGGGTGGTTACACTAAAGAGGGGCGTCATTGTAAGCGACGAAGAAAAGGGAGGGTATATCGATGAGGATTAGTACATTGTTTTATACGCTCCATCAGGGGTTTCGGAATATTTTCAGAAATAAATTGTTTACGCTTGCTTCGATTGCAACAATCAGCGCCTGTTTGTTTCTGTTTGGACTGTTTTATTCCATTGTCTCTAATTTTCAACATATTGTGAAGACCGCGCAAGAGGGAGTTGCGGTGACGGTCTTCTTTGAAGAAGGACTGGAGGATACCAAAATACAGGAGATCGGCACCATGATCGCCAAACGTACCGAGGTGTCAAGGGTTCATTTCGTATCCGCAGATGAGGCTTGGGAAAGTTTTAAAAAGGATTATTTAAAAGAATATGCGGATGGATTTACGGAGAATCCACTGGAAAGTTCCGCTCACTATGAAGTATATTTAAGCGATGTTTCCATGCAGTCCGCATTGGTGACATATATCGAATCCATTTCCGGAGTCGATCATTTGAATTATTCAACGATCATGGCAACTACTCTGACGGGAGTCAATGCATTGATTGCTTATGTTTCCGTAGGGATCATCGGGATCCTTCTTGCCGTATCCGTGTTCCTGATCAGCAATACGGTAATGATCGGTATTTCTGTCAGAAAAGAAGAGATCAATATTATGAAATATATCGGAGCAACGGATTTCTTTGTCCGCTCCCCCTTTATCATAGAGGGTATGCTGATAGGTCTGATCGGTGCGGCTCTTCCGTTGGGGCTGATTTATATTCTTTATAATACGGTCATGGAATATATTCTGGAAAGGTTTTCTGTACTGGCGAGCCTGCTGGCGTTTTTGACCGTGGAGGAAGTATTTAATGTGCTGACTCCGGTTTCTTTGGGGATCGGCGTAGGAATCGGTTTTTTGGGAAGTATTGTTACGGTTAGAAAACATCTTAGAGTCTGAGAGAGGAAGATGGTTACAGTGAAATATTTAAGAAGGATATTGTGTATTTTGCTCTGTATAAGTATTGTATTTGTTTTTCCTTCGCAGGCTTTTGCGGCGATGGACGATGATACTGTTGATGCTGAAGACAGCGAGACGGAAGATAGTTCTGACGATTCCGATGATTCGGAAGACTCGGAAGAAGATGAGGACGCCGAAGATACTGAGGAGATCAAGGAGCGCATCAAGGAGAAAGAAAAAGAGATCGCACAGGCAAAAGAAGAAGTCGAAAACCTGAAAACCGGTCTGACGGATGTAGAAAAGATCAAAGAAGAGTTGGAAACAAACAAAAACAACCTGACAAATTATGTAACGGAACTGGATACCAGACTTGCGAATATTCAGGAGAAAATTGACGAGTATTACGAGCTGATCTCCAGAAAAGAATTGGAAATAAAGCTGACCACCGAAGAATTGAACGATTCTATCCGGACACAGGAAAAACAATATGAGGCTATGAAACAGCGTATTAAATTCATGTATGAAAAAGGAAATACGCTCTATTTGGAATTGCTTTTTTCTGCGGAAAGCTTTGCAGATGTCATTAATAAAGCGGATTACATAGAAGCTTTATCTGCCTATGACAGAAACCAACTGGATGAATATGTGAAGGTTACGGAACTGATCACACTTTGTAAGGAAGACCTGGAGACACAGAAAGATGTGCTGGATGAAGCACTTCTGACAGTACAGGAGGAAGAAGTTGCAATCAACTCCCTGATTGGAGAGAAGGAAGCGCAGATCGTGGCCGTGTCATCCGATATCTCTGACAAGGAGGCAGCGATCAGGGAATACGAAGAGGAGATAGAAGCACAGAATGCAGAGATCGCCGCATTGGAAAAAGCTGTTGCGGAAGAAAAAGAAAGGCTTGCGGCGGCGAATGAGGAGACCAGGATCTATGACGGCGGTATGTTTACATGGCCCTGTCCTTCTTTTACGAGAATTTCGGATGAGTATGGGTATCGTATACATCCCATACTTAATGTTGAGCAGTTTCATAATGGTGTAGATATGGCAGCTCCCTATGGATCTTCGATCCTTGCCGCCTATGACGGAGATGTCATAGCCGCAGACTACAGCAGCTCTATGGGAAATTATATCATGATAGATCATGGTGACGGTCTGTATACCATCTATATGCATGCTTCCGCCCTGTATGTGTCGAAAGGGCAGTCCGTTTATAGAGGAGAAAAGATTGCAGCAGTGGGCAGTACCGGACGATCTACGGGGAATCATCTGCATTTCAGCGTGCGCTTAAACGGAAATTATGTCAGCCCTTGGAATTATATAAAGAAGTAACAGCTGGAAATCATTATTTATTTAGCGGGGATGAATGATATTGGATAATTATGGATATAGTAATAATAATGAAGTGAATCAGGGAGCGACTAATAATTTGTATCAGGATGGACCGCAGCGGGAATCAAATCAGACAAAAGGGATGTTCCTTGTGGGTCTGTTTAGCGGCGTGATAATCAGTACCCTTATAGCAAGCGCAATCTATGTCGGTACCAAGCTTACCGACAATTTTCAGCGTAACAATGCCAGACCGGCAAGTGCGGAAGGAGTGATTGCGGACAGTGTTGTGAATGACGATTCCGTTGCCAAGCTGAAATCGATCGAAGAAGTTATTGAGGAATATTATTATCAAGACGAAGACATCAGTACAGACGATATGATCGAGGGGATGTATGAAGGACTGGTGGCATCTTTGGGAGATCCCTACTCTGTTTATTATACGGCAGACGAATGGGAAGACCTGATGAGAGATACGGAAGGCATTTATTTCGGTATTGGCGCTTATGTGAGTCTGGATCAAAGGACCGGATACGGCAAGATCAGTGGAGTCATTGCAAACACCCCCGCGCAGGAAGCAGGACTTAGGGAAAATGATATTATTTATCAGGTAGACGGAGAATCCGCACAGGGATTGGAATTATCTGAAATTGTTGCCAGAATCAAGGGAGAAGAAGGAACGACAGTACATTTGACAATATACAGAGAAGGAGAGGCAGATTATCTGGAAATTGATGTTGTCAGAAGACAGATCGAATCTCCTACCGTAAATTATGAAATGATGGATAACGGAGTCGCTTATATCCAGATAACGGAATTTGATGAAGTTACAATAGAGCAATTTACGGAAGCAATGGCGGTGATAAAGGGTTCGGGCGCTGCCGGTCTGATTCTTGATCTGAGGAGCAATCCAGGCGGAAGCTTATCCGTAGTAGTGGATATTGCAAGGCAGATTCTGCCGGAAGGACTTATCGTATATACGGAAGACCGTGCCGGAGAACGGACAGAGTACCGCTGTGACGGGAAGAAAGAATTACAGATACCTCTTGTAGTGTTGGTAAACGGGAATTCCGCCAGTGCCTCGGAGATCCTTGCGGGAGCTGTTAAGGATTACGGAAAAGGAACTCTGATCGGTACGACTACTTTCGGGAAAGGCATTGTGCAGAGAATCCTTCCGCTTACAGACGGAACGGCATTAAAGCTGACGGTAAGCGCCTATTATACACCGAAAGGGAACAATATTCATGGCATCGGAATCAAGCCGGATATTGAATGTGTATTTGATGCGGACGCTTACTATGATGAGGGTATCGATAATCAGTTGGAAGAAGCGAAGAAAGAAATCCTTAAGATGATGAAGTAGTGTCAAATTTGGTCTGGGCGTAAGCTCTTTGGACCACCGCAGGCGGGATGAATTTCCCGCCATTTCCAGTTATATAGAGGAATTTTTTGCAAAATATTCTATTGATGAAAGAGGAAAATTATTGTACAGGATGCTATGACAAAATCATTGTATATTGTGATAATGAACCAAGCGAACTTAGTATAATTCTGAACGTTGTTTTTTATACAATTTTAAGATGTTGAATTTAGAAAGGTAGAGCCACAGAAATATAGATTGTTACAGGCGGCAGATTTTATCTCTTCTATGGAATTGCTAAAAATCAAGAAGGATGAGAAACGATTAAGCAGGTCGGAAGAGAAATTCTTTTATAAACCACAAGAGTTAGAAAATTATTTTAAAATGTATTGTTAATAAAAGTTATAATCAAAGCATGCTGAAATTTTGTTATAATCTATCAGAACAAATTAATTAGTGAGATTGAAAATACGAAGAGTATTCCGGAATTTTTATCTCTGACAATACATCTATTTTTGTGTGAGCTTGTTTAAGACACTTTTATCTATTCTTCCAGATGCAATTGCATTTTCAAACCATAATTTTAAAGATTCAATAGATAATGACATATCTTCAAGGGTATTCCTGATTCTTAAAAAGTCTGACATTTCATCCTCTGTAACTTCCCCATCAGCAGCAATATCAATCATCAGATCTTTTTCTTTGGAAAGTGTATTTAATGTTGAAAGCATTTCAAGCGTAACCATAGAAAGATCTTTTGCAGTAACCTCTGGTACATACTCCCGTCCAATGGAACATTCGTGTGAACAATAGTAATTGCATAAAGAAGGATTCTTATAGCAGTCTGCCATTGCTAGGATTTCATCCGGATGAGGATATGACTTTTCACTTTCGATTTTCTCAATTCGGTCTGAAGATATAAATTCAAGTTGTTCAGCAGCAGCTTCTCTCGTAAGATTAGCATTTTCTCGGCTAATCTGATAGATATTCTTGTTTTCTTTTGTAGATTTTCGCCCCATAAAACTCTCCTTATCGGCATTTTGCTACTTACTATTATACATGGAACCCATGGACAAATAAAGAAAAATCTATTTTGCCATTAAAGGTGAAATAGAAGTGACTATGTCGCACCTATCAATGTTTTCTAGTTGATAGTTTCAAGATATACTTGAGTCATATAAAAAAGAAAAACAGAAGGAGGGGTAGGATGAGTATTCAGGAGAGAGTAAGAATGTGCCAGTTGATTAATCAAATGGAAAGTAAGAAAGAATTGTGTAAAAGGCTGGGATTAGTAAATAAATCTACATTTCATGGGAATCCGATTGATGAATGTTTTGGTAATAAAAGAGATAATAAGAAATTAAATGATTGAGCAAAATACCTAGCTTACAAAATGAAAATGTACAAGTAATAAATCGAGTTGGAGGAAATTTAATATGAGTAAATATGTAATAGTTGATCTTGAAATGTGTATGGTACCAAAACCAATCAGAACCCATAGGTATCCTTGGTCAGCTGAAACTATTCAGATAGGAGCTGTGTTAGTTGATGAGAATTTAGAAATTATCGATGAGTTTAATACCTATGTGCATCCAGAGTATGGTGCGATTGATGGATTTATCAGAAATTTAACGGGAATTTCATCGTTTGATGTAAAAGACGCTTCTAAAGTAAAAGAAGCATTAGAGCAGTTTGTAGATTGGGTTCCGGAAGATGCCATCTGTGTTTCGTGGAGTAATAGCGATAAAAAGCAAATCTGTCATGAAATAGAGGCAAAACATATCAACATTCCTAGACTAAATATGCTGCTTGAAACTTGGCAGGATTGTCAAAAGACCTTTTCAGAAAAAATGGATAGAAAAAAGCAATATAGATTATCAGAAGCACTAATTGCAGCGGATATTATGTTTGATGAAAATCTGCATGATGGATTAGTTGATGCAAAAAACACTGCTATGTTGTTTATCAAAATGAAGAAGGAACCGGTTCTCATCTTGAACGAATATTATCGTAAGAGTCGGGAAGACGGTTTAAAGTCAGCAATGTTTACACTCGGAGATATATGTCCTGCACTGAGCGTTGTGTTTGGATGATGAGTAATTAGACTAATTTTGGTAAGGAGGAAAATTATGCTGGAAATTATTATTTGTTTAGGGTTATTAACGGTTATATTTTGGTTTTGTTTCAAAATTACCGGTGTAATGTTTTCAATATTGTTTTGGCTGTGCATAAAGCTGCCGTGTGCAATTCTAATGGCGTTCTTGGGCATTGTGTTTTGCATAACAATATTGCTGATGCCGATAGGAAAAGACTGCTTTAATCTTGCGAGGAAAGTGTTGATATAAAATATGGATTGGAGAAAGTTTCTGTAGGATGGTTTGTTGTAAAATATTTATTAAAATTATATATATAGTACATAATAAAACATTTTGTCTTTCTTACTAATAATTGTTGTGATAATATAGATTTATACAACAAATAGAAAATTTGTCTTGGGATTCGACTGCTAATTTTGGTTGGATTAACGATATGCAGATTTGTAAATCTAAGTAAAGGTAATGGTATTTGGATTTTAAACTTTAGGTTTTGTAAACTAAACTATTGCAAAATGATGAAACCTATAATTGTGAGGGAGGGGTACGTTTGATGAGAAAGAGAAATATAACTAATAGAATACTTGCTGTTTTATTAAGCATAAGTATTATCATTTCAGCAATTCCACTTACTGCTTATGCAGAAGAAATACAGGAGGAAGACGGAATCGATACAACAATATGTGAGAATATATTGCCCGAGACATTACCGGCTGGAGCTGAATCAAGTGCTGCAAATATAAGAACCGTTAATGACGTAATATCACAAATTAAGTTTGCATACAAGGGTAATGGTCACTCTTTTGCAGCAGAGCAGGGCAATGATTTTATTGATAAGATAAAAGGAAAAAATACTATTGTTATTGGAGATGACAACGCAAAAAATGGAGCTGATCGCCTAATCATAAATAGGGATGGGACAGTTATAAGTATTCAGGATAAGTACTATAATAATGCTACGGCAAGTATTGATGCATGTTTTGACACCTCTGGAAAATTTAGGTACATTGATGGCGATGGAAACTTAATGCAAATTGAGGTTCCTAAAGATCAGTATGAAGCTGCTGTTTCTAGAATGGAACAAAAGATAATAGAGGGTAAAGTTCCTGGAGTTGAAGATCCTGCAGAGGCTAAAAATTTGGTTCGTAAAGGAAATCTTACCTATAAGCAGGCAGAAAATCTTGCTAAGGCTGGGACTTTAGAATCTTTAACTTATGATGCAGCGCATGGAGTGATATCAGCAGGTGGGGCATTTGGAATTAGCACTGTTCTGAATTATGCGGTTTGCAGAATAAACGGACAAGATAGAGAGAAAGCACTAAAGGTGTCTGCAATTGAAGGAGTGAGGACTGGTGTTGGCGTTTTTGCTACTTCAGTTATTGCGAGTCAGCTTACAAAGACTGGAATTATGAATGTTTTTAAGCCTTCGTCAGAAGCACTTACAAGAGCATTGGGAGAAGACTTTTCCAAAGTACTGTTAAAAGCATATGGGCAAAGAGTTTTGGCGGATACTGGGGAATCGGTTGCTCAGTCAGCAACAAAACAAGCAGCACAACTGTTGAGGGCAGAAGTCCTTGTTGCAGTTGTTACTACGATTGTTTTTTCCGTTCCTGATGGGATAGATGTATTTAGAGGAAGAATTTCAAAGAAGCAGTTTATAAAAAATTTTGCTGTAACAGCAGTCAGTGTTTTTGCCGGTACAGCGGGATATGGAGTAGGTGGAGCGCTAGCAAATTTGGTTGTACCTGGTGTTGGAACTGTCCCGGGGGCGATAGTTGGATCCATACTATTTGGCCTTGGAGGGGGATTACTTGCGGATAAGATAGCAGATTATATTACTGATGACGATGCTGAAGAAATGTATGCTATTCTGGAAAATCAATTTGCCCAGTTATGTGAGGATTATATGGTTAATGAGAATGAAGCACAGAACATCGTGAATCAATTCAGTGAAAATCTTAATAGTGATATGTTTAAAGATATGTATCAAAGTGAAGACCGTGAAAAATTTGCAACGGATTCATTAGAGCCTCTTTTTGAAGCAGAAGTAGCAAAAAGGGCAAAGATTGAAGCACCTACAGAAGAGGAAATGCGTATAGCATTGAAGGAAGAATTGGAAGGAGTTGTATTTGTTCACTGATGGAAAAGTATATAAGCCTTAATCAAATATTGATGGATACAGCGCCAGTTGAAGAGAAAAAGATAGTTAATCAGTCGTTTTCTGTTGATGGCTTATCCTTAATAAAACTAAGAGATATATTAATCAAAATAGGAAAAATTCAAAGAGAATTTTTGGAAGACAGGGTATATGTGGCTGTTATTCCAGGAGGTTTCTTTAAGAAAAATTATGCTGTTGTTGCCTTGCAATTATTTGATAAGGAAATGTTTGTTGCAGCATATGCAGACGAAGGTATCATCAAACAACGTACATGTGAGGGAGCGATAAATGAACTCAAAAGAAATATCCAGCAATTCATCAGAGAATAATTCTGAAATAAAAAAAGAAAATCAAATTAAAGAAATGATTAGGAAGCATCGTATTTTAATCGGTTGTGCAATAATTGGCGTTGCCTGTATAGTAATTGCCCTTGTGATTTATAGTAACAATTCTAGAAGAATACAAAGGCTTCAGGATGAGTATAATGCGGCTATTGAATCTTATAATGCCGCTATTGCTGAATACAATTCCGAGGTTGAAAGAATTGATAGTTTACAAGCATATATTGAGCAGATATCTGATAGTGAATTGCCACAGAAAGCAGATAAGAAACAAAAAGTTTCTGCTGACTTTGAGACTTATTATGCTAATGGCGCGGATATAAGTATAATTTTGCAAGAAGCAAGTCAGTGTATATCTGATAAAGATAGTCTTTGTGCTCAATATAATGAAATATGTGTGAATGAATACAATACTATGGTTCATTCATATAACGAAGTTGCAAATCAATATAATTCTTTATTGGAAAAAATGGCTGCATACAATGTGGGAGATATTCCGGATGCCATTGTATTGCTGGAAGAAATAAAGATGGACAATAAGGCTATATTAGAGAAATGGCATACCCTTCATAATTTTGCAGATGATGTAGATACTGTTTTATCGCAAAGGGGTGATATTAATCAAAAGTATTATGATGTATGTCTTGCTTCATACAACAGCGTTATTGAGGACTACAATATTGTTGCAACAGAATATAATGATTTGGTAACAAGAACTTCAGTAAATTTTATTGATGGAATGACAAACAAAGCATTTGTAAAAGACGAAATGGATATTGAAAGCATGAAAAATATGAGTGAAGGGGAGTTGTGTAATTCATTAGATTCAATGCTTTCCGAAATTGAAGTTTTAGTAGGTGATTATTTGATAGCATTGCAAATAACGAATCCAGAACAACAGTGGGTATTAGATAAGCTGAAAAAAGTGAAGGACATTACTGAAGTAGAGGCTGTAACCAAGTCCAAAGATCCTAATGGTTTATTGGGAAAGGAAGGCGGATATACAGCATGTATATATTTTACTGTTAAGGGTATCGATTCCAGTAAGATAAAAGGGAGCTCTGTTGTAGATAAGGGAACAGATGCTGGTGGTGCAATAGAGGTGTATGAAACATTAGAATACGCTCTTAACAGATGTGATTATCTATCTCAGTTTGATGGCACAGTTTTATATTCTGGATCTTACGTTATTATAGGAACAATGGTTGTGAGAACCTCATATAAACTGAGTAATAGTCAGCAAATCGATTTGACGAATGATATTACAAAAGAGTTTACTAATATCAATTAACTTTATAAAAGAGTTGTGAAGATATTACTGTTATTGCTGAATAGATCACGGATGTTGAGGCGGAAGGATGAGAGATTATTATTGCCCATATTGTGAGGCAGAATTGGGAGATCAGCCAGGATTTGATCCGGCTGCCGGATATTGGACATGTACAGAATGCGGTCAATTCTTAACAAATCCGGAAGATTCAGATGTGAATGCACGATTTCCCGAGGTGGACTGGTTTTGTGATGTTTGTGGTACTTTCCTGAATAATCAAATCGGGTTTTCCGATTGGTACAGTACATGGACATGTACGAAATGCGGTCATGTCAATAATATTTCAGAAGAGGAAATATATGATTCAGAAGAAGCATACCAGAAAAGCTGTTCAGACAATTCTAACGATGAAGGTGATGACGATGGATTTGGGTATGGTGATGAATGGCAGTACGGCAATCCACGTCGATGTGAAGGCTGTGGTCGTCTATTGAATAAGCAAAGTGGCTTTTATGAATATTTTAATACTCATATATGTGAAAAGTGTGGATATTACAATGACTGGTCTGATGAAGATTTAAGTGATGGAGATGATGACGAAGATATTGGTTTATCGTATTATGAATCCGATGAAGACGATGATGAGGAAGAGGATAATGGAGCTTATTTTGACTTCGAGGAATACGAGCAAAGAATGATGGCTCTTATGCTTCAAAAGGAGCTAGAAGAAAAACAACAACAAGAGAAAAAGCGTAGAAAAGAAGAGGAAAGAAGACAAAAGACGGAGCAAAGAAAAGCACGTCATAAAAAAATATGGAGAACGCTAACAGGTAAGAAGCAGACGGTAGGATTTTCTTCTGATCAAAGCAAGACTATGGGTTATAAAGAAGTTGTTCGTTTGCTTGAACGGCAGGAGTTCTATAATATTTCTACTAACATCATAGAGGACCTTACAATTGAGGAAAAATCAAGGGAAGGTATTGTAGAGGCTGTTGGATTTAATGGAATATATATATTCGAGACTGATGCACAATTTCCATATACTTCACAGATTGAAGTAACATACCATATGCTGAGGAGAAAGAGTCCTCCTTTGACATCACGAGAGGCTAAAAAGAAGGATATAGGCGATGTGGTCTGGGAATTTACTAATGCTGGGTTTGTCAATATTGATAAAATAGCAATTCCTGATTTGAAGAAAGGATGGCTTGTAAAAGAAGATTCAGTAGATTCTTTAACCATTAATGGTAAGAAAGATTTTAGAAAAACTGATAAAATAAGAATTGATGCGCAAATTGCTATCAGTTACCATACATTTAAGGATAAAAAATGATGGATGATAAGTTTATTCAACGCGTTGATATTCAAAATGAGATTATTTACATCTCAGAATACTATCAACAGGTAGATTTCATATCAAATGATCAAAAAGGCTTCATTTTGTATATGTTGTATATGGTTAAAACATCTGGGACGAGAACTGACGGATATCAATTAATTTCATAAAGAAGAAGCTAACTCATAGCAATCCATCATTTTAGGAGAGAAAAATTTATGGTGAAGGATATTGATCAAAAATTAGATAAATATGATGTTGCTCTTTCTATTTCTAGTGGAGCGCTTACTGCAGCCATGGATGTTCTATGGGTTGGCGATATATCCTTCTTTGATGCACATGAATGGGGCAGTGACAAAGTTGATGATTTTGTGAAAAAGGTTGCAAAGTCAAAAGGATACAAAGGAAATGATATTGCGGGAGCGATTAAGAAACTTGAGGATGATTTTCCTATGGACGGTGATCTTCTGACAAAAGAGTTCGGAAGCGGAGCACAGCATCATTTGAGAGATTTCTCTCATCATCCTACGCCGGTTGGTCTGATGTTTTCCTTATTGATGCAGTTCACCGGGAAGGGATATGGAACAAAAACGAATGGTGAGTTTGTTTCTTATGATGTGCCTGGATGGCAACCTAAAAGCTTCATAGATTCTGTTTATTTAGGTACTGTTGCATGGTTATTCCATATAATCAGTGATATTGCCGGATCAAGTGGCACTAGGAAAATGGAAAGGGAAGGAACCGGGGTGCCAGGACCATTACTTTCATTTTTAAAAGAGATTTCTTCTATTCCTGGCATTCGAAATATTGCTGGAAAAACAGATCCCAAGGCATCTTCTAATAAGGAAGAGAATTACCGATTTTCAGTGATATGTTCAAAAATGTTTAACGGCACATTGCTTGGGGAGCATGATAAAAATGGCAAGCCGGTGCTTCATCAGGAACTCAGATTTGATTTAAGAACAGAGCTGGGAATTGTAAATGAATCAATCAAGAATAAACAATATATTCCGGTTGTATTAAATGAACTTATTGTTGCATCTTTTTATTCTGTTAGAAGATTTATGATGCAGATTGAGGAAGGCGGAATTAATTCTTTGGATGACTTGAAACAGATTGATATTTCAAAGTGTTTACCATGGAAGAATGAAACAATTAGGCATATGAGAATGATTGCTACATCCACATTTACTTCTATCGATTTGTCTGTCGCAGGAATTAAGGCTGCCCTGAAAAATAAGGAGAATCCAAGTGGATTTGCTTTGGATTTTATGCAAGGTATTAATTATTGGGGAGTGGGAAGTCTTGCATTAGCATCTAATTCGGAGTTTATGTTAGCGATGCAGAAAATGCAGAAAGGATTCCTTGCCGCAGCTGAGAAGCAAAAGAGATTTATTATTGAAAAATTACCGAATGGACAGGCTGATTGGGATACCGGTAAATATGGAGTTGAGACTGCCATTTCTGTGGCTAAAATAGGGACTCCAATTGGATTTATTGCTGCAACAATCGGCGTTTACGATGAGATAAATAAGGCTCTTACAGATTTGAAGCTTGCAACAGAAGAGAGAATTCGCATTGAGCAGGAATGTGTTGCAAGGATAGAAATTATCCGAGAAAATCGTAAAGAGATGGAAGATATGGTCACTAATTATCTCTTTGATAAAATATCTGTATTTACACAGGCCTTTTGCGCTATGGATCAGGCAATAACTGAAAATGATGTAGAGGCATTTATTATGGGAAATAATATGATTCAAGCAGAACTATCCGGAAAAAGTATGTTTGGCTCTATGGATGAGTTTGATAATCTTATGATGGTGGAAGACACATTGAACTTTTAGGAGGGGGGATAACTATGATCAAAGTGATTGCAAAAGAGGGTGCCCTTAAAGTATTCTACTATTTAATGGCAGTAGATGGAGTTACCACATTTGAACAGGAACGATTTCAGGAAATAGGAATCGAGTTATTAGGTGAAACCTTCTCAGAGATAAAAGAAACAATTATTGCTGAGTGTGAGGAAGTAATTGATGCTGTCGAAGTTGATGATGAAAGATATGATGTGATTCAGGAAGGAATTGATCAAGCCCTGAATGAAATGGTTAAAGAAATTGAGGATGGAGTTGTTCCCAGATTGCTTATTTGGAATATGCTTACTTTAGCACACAGTGACTCTGACTATTCTGAAAATGAAAACAGATTGATAAATCATGTGGCTAGAATTCTTCAGATTGACAGAAGTGTGCTGGCAGAGATGAAGCATCTCATAAGTGTTGCGCATTCTTTGCAGGAGGAAAAAGAAACTCTTGAGAATTCGACAAGATCATATGCAGAAGTAAGACCTCTGATTGACGAGGTTGAAAAAAGACAGCAAACAATAGTTGAAGCAGCAAAATATCTTATAACGGATGATATGGTCATTGATGTTACTGAAGAGGAAGAGAAAAAAGAAAATGTTGTTCTAACTACGGGTAAAAAAATTGGAGATTCTGTGATAGCTGGAAGTAAAAAGGTTGGAGAATCTATGGCTCCGGTGGCAAAAGAACTGGGAGCAAAAGCAATGGCTGGAGCTACTGGACTTAAAGAAGGAGCTGGAAAACTTTTTTCTAAAATAAAGGATGTAACTAAGTAGACATCCGTGGTGTTTTGAATTTCAGAGGGAATTTCTTGTGAATCTTGAAACGGATTAGGAGGTATGGGATATGCCATTACCGTTGGTGTTTATAGGAATAGCTGCAGTTACGGGGGCTACGGGTGTGGGTGCAACTGTTAAGGCAGGTGTAGATCAATCACATGCAAAAAATATAAATGATGATGCAAATCAAAGAATAGAGAATGCAGCAAATCGTTTAGATCATCTTAGAAAGCAATGTGGAGATTCTTTGCAGCGCCTTGGCGAAGAAAAAGTGTTTGTTCTCAATAATGGAATAAATGAATTTATAACAAACTTTCAGAAAATTAAGAATGTGGATTTTTCTGAGTCGGAAGGAATTATGGAATTAAAACGGCTTAATCTTGATCAGAAGGAATTTACTGAACTTGCAGAAATGACTAAGTTTTCTTTTTCATTAGTGCAAGGCGGAATAACAGGGGCGGCAGGTGGAGCTCTTGCTGCATTTGGAGCTTATAGTGCAGCAACAACTTTTGCAACAGCCTCTACTGGTACAGCAATTGCTTCGTTAAGTGGAGCGGCTGCATCAAATGCCACATTGGCATTTTTCGGAGGTGGTTCGTTAGCTGCGGGAGGATTGGGAATGGCTGGAGGTACAGCCGTTCTTGGTGGGCTTGTAGCAGGACCGGCACTTCTTGTTATGGGGATTATTACAAGTGCAAAAGCTGGAAAGTCTCTTCAGGATGCATATGCAAATGAAGCAAAAGCAAATGAAATCTGCGAAGAACTTCAGACTGCTTCAGAACAGTGTATTGCAATTAGACGTAGAAGTTATATGTTCTATTCTTTACTGGCAAAATTAGATGCATATTTATATCCACTTAATGAAAAAATGAAGCGTATTATCTCAGAAGAAGGTATAGATTACTCTCAGTATTGTACGGAGAGCAGGAAGTCTATTGCGGCTTTGGTTTCAACTGTTGCTTCTATTAAATCTGTATTGGATACGACTATTCTTTCTGAATCAGGAGAATTATCCAATGATTCTAGAGAATTATTGTCAAAAATGATTGATTAAGGAAGGAAATGAAAAGATAAGTAAGAAGAAATAATTATCTGATTTACTTAGGAGTATTTTATCCAAGTTAGTTGTATTGCGATTATTAAGTGCAGACAAATTAATGTAAGATGAAATAAGTAGGGAGTTTTATTTGGCTCCCTATTTTTTCTGTGTGTTTATATTTAAATGTTACATCCCAAACTATGAATGATTATCAAAAGAAAAATCAGAACAAATGTTCTATATCTACTGTACAAATCCCAAACAGTATGATAT
>JAFLTF010000159.1 GCA_022510585.1 Lachnospiraceae bacterium | reverse complement strand
CTTTACACGTCAAGCAAATGCTCTCCCAGCTGAGCTACATCTCCAGAATAGTGGAACAAAATCAACAGTGAACGAACACCTTACTGAAAAAAATTAGGGGTCTCGCCTCCCTGATCTAAAAGGCTCATCCTCATTTGATCCACAATCGGCTGACCAATCACATCCTCTTCCGGGATATTGAAAAAATACATTAAATGCTTATGATTCTCAATCATTTTAAGGGTTTCCTCATATGAAAGTTCTTGCCGATCATCCGTAAAATGAAATGTGATAATCATCTTGTCCTTATAAATATAAACCTTGTCAACGAATATGTCAAGTATGTATCTTCTTACTTCCTCATTGTCAAAATTCCCTGTTACAATTCAGTGGCCTGCCAAAATCAGTCCTAAATCAAATCCTTGTTTAAGAAAAAGGAATTCCTAGTGGTTTGTACAAAGTGCTGAAATTAAAAAATTTGTTATCCTCATTAAAAAATTGTTATCCTCGTTAAAATTATTATCTGAAGGGAACAATGTTGATAACACAGTTTTCGTTCGGGCATTTTGGCGATAACCTTTTATTTTTCTCTTCAAATGTACTCTTCCGATTATTTTTTTCAATCATTTTCTCTTTTACAATACTTTCAAAAGCCCTTTTCCCATCGGCATTTTGCACATATGTGGATAACCGGATATTCGCTTTCTTCCATATTTTATGTTATGATCATCCCATACAGAAAGGCGACTGAAATGAAAAAGGAAACAGATCATCCTAAACTGCTCCGCCTGCAGGAGGAACGTATAAAACTTTTGGAAACGGTTATCTCCGCCCAGGAGGAAGAGCTGGCCCTTTTGAGGGAATTTGTAAAACAACTGGAAGAAAAAAACGGGGTCCAGGAACAATATATCGCAAAACTGCAGGGGCTCCTGCGGGATCTGGGTCTTTCCGGAGATGGGGATTAGGAAGAAAGGGAGCGCACGGAATGTTCGACAAGCACCTGGAGATAAATACTTACCAATGCCGGATCAAGGCACTCAAACAGCAGCTGGAGGAACTGCGCAACGGGAACGCCATGAAGAAGCTGCGGGAAGAGTATGAGAAACTGCTGGATGAGAGAGGGAATACAATACGTGCGTTGGAAGCGCAGCTGGCACAAGCGCATGCGCAGATCATTCATGTACGTGAGATCTGGATGCAGGTTCTGGATGATCTGGAGAAAGAGCACCAGAAGCAGGTCGATGCATGGATGCGTGAGGTAAAACGTCTTAAGCAGCATGTGCTGGATGCGGAGCGGCAGAGAGACGAGGCAAAAGATAAACTGCGTGAAAAGATCAAAGAGTACTATGCCGTTGCAACGGAATTGGAGGAAGAAAAAGGGAAGAACCGGAAACTGACGGCACAGGTAAATAGAGATTTCATGAATTCATCGACCCCATCCTCGCAACAAGGACCGGCACGCAAAAAGATCCCAAACAGCCGGGAAAAAACAGGCAGAAGCCGCGGAGGACAGCCAGGCCATAAAGGGCATTATTTAAAGGCACAGGCACCAACGGAAACCCATATGCTCCCAGACCCGCAGGAATATGTGGAGAATCCGGATTATTATGATACTGGGCATACGGTCAAAAAGCAGAAGATCATCCTCGACGTAAATGTAAAAGTCATAGAATGCGAAGCCCGGATCTTCCGGAACAGAAAGACTGGAAGCCGCGTGCATGCAGCTTTTCCGGAAGGATATGTAAATGCAGTAAATTATGACGGTTCCGTAAAAACATTTGCGTTTCTGCTCACAAATGAATGCAATGTCTCCGTGGGCA
Source organism: Lachnospiraceae bacterium (assembly GCA_022510585.1). GTDB lineage: Bacteria > Bacillota > Clostridia > Lachnospirales > Lachnospiraceae > UBA3282. Next base: position 1,215 of record JAFLTF010000159.1, on the reverse strand, counting down.
GAACCTGTAACTTTCTGTGGGAGTTATCCGGCGGAAAGATAAACCTGTCGGAAGCGGCGGTGAACGGATTGAGTGAGGAGTTTTCAGCCAAAACAGAAGAAGAGAAAAAAGAGAGTCTGGAAAGGCTCATGACGTCTCCTGTGCTGAATGTAGACTTTACGAATGCGAATGTGAACGGAGAAACAAGGCAGGTGCTTATCATTGCCTCGCCGGACAAAGACGCCGTCATGTATTGTGCCCGCCAATCCAAAGGGCACAAAGGCATACAGGGGACACCGCTTGCAGAGTATATGGGTACCATAGTCCACGATCATGACCATACATTCTACAACTATGGCCTCAGACATCAGGAATGTATGCAGCATAATTGCAGATATCTGATCGGAAGTGTGGAAAATGAGCCGGAACGTGAATGGAATAAAAAAATGCATGAACTGATCCGGGAGATGCTCCATTACCGTAACGGCCTGGTGGAAGGGGAGGCGTTAGATACCACAAAGGTAGCAGAACTGGAAGCCCGGTATGATGAGATCTTAAAAGGAGCTGAAAAAGAGTACACAGACGAGCCGCCAAATGCATACTACCGTGAAGGATATAACCTATACTTGAGGCTCGTGGAATACAAAGACAGCGAGTTATTATTCCTGCATGATAAAAGTGTGCCAACAAACAATTCCCTTGCGGAGCGCCTGGCACGGGTCTATAAGAGAAAACAGAAACAGGCGACTGTACTACGCAGCGATGACAGCTTCGAGTATCTGTGTGACAGCCTAGGTTTGATCTACACACTGCGTCATGCGGGAGGCAACCTCTACGAGCGGGTGTCCGATATCTTTAACCGGAAAAGATATCGGAAGAAACGGCGGAAGTCTCAACAGGAAACAGTCGGTGAAACTGCATGAAGCAACACCGACTCTATTTTTGATGCTTAAAAATGTGCGCACTGGTTAACTACTGAATTGTAACTGAAATAAGAGGCACCCCGCGATAAGCAGGCTGTGACTTTACTTTTTTCATACTGGATGCTATAATGAAAAACAATAATTTTGAGAAACGTGAATCCGTTTGGAATCAGCGTCTTTCGAGAGAGGGGCGTCATTTTGAAGCAACTTCTGAGGAAAAATAATGTACAGCATTACATCATGGCATTGCACGTGCTAATGACTTTTCTGTGGGCTGACCGCGTACTAAAGAATGTTGGAGAGATTGCTATCG
>JAFLTF010000158.1 GCA_022510585.1 Lachnospiraceae bacterium | reverse complement strand
GTCATGCAGCAGTATATTTTCTACTATGATTTGAAAAATATGACATAGATGTCATGCTTTTCGCGGCACTGCGAAGAAAAGGAGAATATAAAAGTGGACAGGGAAATCTTGTTGGTAGAAGACGATGAGGATTTGCGTCTTTCCATCAGTCGAAAATTGGAGCGGTCAGGTTATAAAGTATATGAAGCGGCGGGCTTTAGGCAGGCCTGTCGTCTTTATGGGCAATACCCGGTGCCGCTTATTTTGTGCGACATAGACCTGCCGGACGGAAACGGTCTGGATTTGTGCAGAAAGCTTCGGGAAAACAGCGATGTACTGTTTCTGTTCTTGACCGCGATGGATACCGAGGAAGACATGATACAAGGATATGCGGTGGGCGCAGACGACTATGTCACGAAGCCCTTTTACCCGGAGGTTCTGGTGTCTAAAGTGAATGCCATGTTTGCGAGGGGAGATAAGAGCGAAGAAAAAACGAAAATTGTCTGTGACAAAATCGTTCTCTCCACGACGGAAAAGAAGGCGCAGAGGGACGGCGAGGATTTAAACCTGACCGCCAGAGAGTATGCGCTGCTCGAATATCTGATGACGAATTCCATGCGGATTTTGTCGAAGAATCAGGTGCTTGGAGCAATCTGGGATAAGGAAGAGGCTTTTGTGGATGAAAACACGCTTGCCGTCAATATTAGAAGACTCAGGGAGAAAATCGAAACAGACCCGTCCAAGCCGGAATACATTAAGAATGTGCGTGGGTTGGGATATATCTGGGAAAGGAATTGCGTCAGAAGATGAGAAGAATATGTGCGGTATATCTGGGAATTCTGCTTTCCATGTTTCTGATTATGGGGCTTGCGGGCAGCAGAATGATTCGTTCTGTATATGAAACACAGCCGGATGTCGTTTCCAATCTGGCAGGGGTATTATTTGCGGAGAATGGAACAGAAGCAGACATCGAAAACTTCATAGATGGGCTTCGTACCGTGACGAATGAACGGACCGTGGCAGGAAGAGAACTGCTGGCCGGGTATGGTTACAGTGAACGGTGGCTCTTCTCGATTCAGGGTTCTTATACGCGGACAATGACGCAGTTTTGGATTTTGAACGGTGTGTTTTTCGTTCTTCTCTCCGGAGTCGGCATTTTCTATTTCTTTCAAAATGAGAAGAGAAGACAGAGACAGCTTACAGAACTTCGGATTCTTTTGGAAATGTGTCAGAGGGAGGATTATTCATTTGCGGAGAAAGAAAAGTCATTATCTGAAACGTATGATTCACGATTTGCGGACAGTGTGGTGAAACTGGGACAGAATCTGGCATTAAAGACAAGACAATTGGAGGAAGAAAAGGACCAGACCAAGACGTTGGTGACAGATATTTCCCATCAGTTAAAGACCCCTGTCAGTGCGCTTAAGAGTTGTTTTGCCATGAGCATGGAGACGGAGGGTGAGGAGCAGACTCGTTTTTTGGAAGCGTGCAGCAGGCAGATAGGGAGACTGGAGAGACTGATGGAAGCGTTGATTCAGGTTTCCCGCATGGAGAAGGGAATGATCCATATACAGCCTTCAGAGACTTCCTTGACTGATATTCTGGTGGAAGCCGTCAATATCGTCTATCATAAAGCACAGAAGAAGGAAATCACTTTCGATACGGAATCACTTGAAGAACAGGAATGCAAAGTGATGGCGGATTCTAAATGGAGCGCGGAGGCCATTGCCAATCTGCTTGACAACGCCGTTAAATACAGTCCTGAGGGCAGCCGGATTAAGATTCGAACGCAGAAGCTGTACTCTTTCATAGAAATCGAGATTGAAGACGAGGGTATTGGCATCCCGAAGGAGGAACAGACTCTTATCTTTAAGCGGTTTTACCGCGGCAAGTCGGAAATAATCAAAAGAGAAGACGGCTGGGGAATCGGGCTGTATCTGTCTCGAAAAATTCTGGAGGAAGAGGGCGGCTCCCTTTTTATGCGGCAGGGAAAAGAGAGGGGCAGCATCTTTATTGTTCATCTGCCATACGTGTAAGTGTCTTGTAAGAATACTCAACTATGATATAGATACAGAACAAGGAGGATGTATCTATGAGCACAATATTGGAAACGAAAGACCTGTGTAAATTCTATGGTGCCGATTCCCAGCTTGTAAAAGCGGTGGACCATGTAAATCTTGAGATCTCGCAGGGCGAATTTGTAACCATTGTAGGAAAATCAGGCAGTGGTAAATCTACGCTTCTGCACCTTTTGGGCGGATTGGACAATCCTACTTCCGGGCAGATTTTAATGGAGGGAAAAGATATCACTGCCTACGGCAAGGAAGAACTGGCGGCATACCGCAGACGCAAAATCGGCTTTATCTTTCAGGCATACAACCTGATTCCTTCCCTTAACGTGTGGGAGAATGTGATCCTGCCTATAGGGTTGGATGGTCAGACAGCGGATGAAGTCTATGTGGAGGACATTCTGCGCACGCTCGGTATGGAGGAGAAGAGAAAGAACCTGCCCAATACGCTCTCCGGCGGACAGCAGCAAAGATGTGCCATTGCAAGGGCTCTGGCGGCGAAGCCCGCTATTATTCTGGCGGACGAACCCACCGGCAATCTGGACTCCAAAACAGGCGATGAAGTGATGTCATTACTGCGCCTGACGGCGAAAAAGTACGGACAGACCCTGGTAGTCATCACCCACAATGAAGAGATTGCTCAGACGGCGGACAGGACGCTGCTGATCGAAGACGGTAAGGTGGTGGTCTAGGATGAGAATGATATCGTTACTTGCAAAGAGCAGACTGCGCTATTATAAGAGCCGTACAATCCTGACGATGATTGCCATTTTCCTGACAACCATGCTGCTTAACAGTGTAGTGACATCTACAATGGGCATTATAAATATAAACAGGCAGGCAATTATCAAATCAGGAAACCAGCATGCCTCTTTCCTTAATTTGTCCGTTGAGCAGACGGAAATTCTGGCAAATCATCTGGAAATAGAAGAATTGGCGATCCTGGAAATTGCAGCGGACGTTGAATA
>JAFLTF010000157.1 GCA_022510585.1 Lachnospiraceae bacterium | reverse complement strand
CAACGGTTTCATCGTCTGAAGATGCCCATACGGCGCGTTGCAGCTCTGCATTGTTGCTGTCTTTCAATATCTTCAGCAATCCCCACAGACCGCCAGTGACTACTACCGGGTCGCTGTCCGCTGTTTGTGCGGGCACACTCTGAGCGGTCACGTCCGCTTCTTCCTCTACGGGAGTTTCATCCTCTGCATCCAACCCTTCTTCCGGGTCTGCAGGATCCGTAGTTTCTTCTTCCTCGGGCTGTGCAGGCTCTTCCGTCTCCTGCTCGACGGGTTCCTCTTCATCAGAACCGGTCTCACCCTCCGTTTCTTCATACTCGTCTTCGGATTCCGTTATTTCCTCCGAATCCAGGATCTCACCTTCCGTATTTTCAAACTCTGTGTCAGGTGCGATATCGCTTGTCTCAGCAGCAGATACCGTTATACCCCCCCCCAGCGAATTGGGCAGCATGGTCACAACCATGGCTACAGCCAATACTACGGAAAGCATACGTTTCATTTTCCATGCAGCTTTCTTCATTTCTTTTCCTCCTTTTTGTGATCGCTCGCACATTTACAGTTGGTTGCATTATAACATTTTATGACAGCGCAAAGGTATGCACGGTGCATACAAGTCTATGCGCTATACCATATTATACCATTATGAAAAAGGATGAATCAATCGGTAAATTCTACCTCAAACGTATACTCAATCTGATTTTGTCCCACATATTTCTCAAAATCAACTATATTTCTATTGCTGATCACCAGTTTTTCCAGATTCGGCAGCGTAAAAACGGGACTGACATCATCCACTTTGCACGCCGTCATATTCAGATAAGTAATATCTTCTCTACCTGTCACTGCGGAGATATCGGTGATTTCGGAATAGTAGATATACAGTTCTTTCACATAGTACATATTTCTGATACATTCCAGATCCTTCTGTCCGGGAGCACCCAGTTTCAAAGTAAGAATATATTTATCATCCAGATATTGGTATGCATCGCTGTCACAGGCTATATCCAATAAATTGGTGCCATCTATACTCTCTATCGGTTTTCCGTCAAAACTGCCGGCAGCTCTTAGATTGACCGATCGAAGTTCCCTGCATGTGGCAAGTGCCTCAATGGAAATGATCTCATTATCACCCAAACCTACATGATCCAGTTTACTTTTATTCGCAAGCCCCGAAATGTCTTTGATACTGTTTCTGGAAAATTCCGCATCTTGCAGTTCCGTCAAATTCTGAAGCGCGGATAGATCTTCGATCCGGTTTGCTATGATACAAACCTTGGACAGATTCGGCATTTTCTCCAAATCGGAAAGGTCGCTGATATCGCCGTATTCACCATCCCAATCGTTGAAATACTCATAACACTCCTCCATGGTCTTGGCGATTCTTGTGTCGGAGATATACAGTTCCGTCACACTCTCCAGATCGGATACGGTAATCTTTCCCGAAGGTTTGTCTAACATCACCCGGACCGCCTGTTCTATCATGGGGTCTTTCAGTTTTACTCTCCTGCTTTTTGCATCAAAATTCCCTGAGACCATATAGCCGATACCGCCTGCCAGAACCACCGCCAAAAGCAGGGCAACGGCTATGCGCATGGTTCTGTGGTTCTTTTTCTGTTCCTTTCCGGATTCGGATACGGCCTTATGCAATTGCGCTTTCAATATAGTATCGTTTTTATAACGCTTATCCGGTGAAAATTCGCAGCATTTGGCAGCAATCTTTTCAAGCTTTGAGGACGGTGCCTTGATCGGTCTGGCATTCCCTGTCAGCATCCAGGAAAGCACTACTCCATAAGAATAGATATCCGACCTTACATCCGTCTGCATGAATCCATATTGCTCCGGCGCGGCGAAGAAATGCGTTCCTCCGAAAAAAGTATCCTCATCGTTTTCTTTTTCTTTATAGATCCGGCTTATTCCCAGATCGATCAGCACTAAACTGCCATCTTCCCTGATGATGATATTCTGCGGCTTGATATCCCGGTGAATAACAGGCGGTTCCATTTGATGAAGCGCCTGCATGGCTTCTGCAAGCTTGATTGCAATATCCGCTATTTCTTCCTCCGTAAGTTTATGCCCTTTTACATATTCATAAAGGGAGCTGCCTTCTATGTATTCCCGAAGTACACATCTGACCTCTTCGTTACTGTATTCTCCCTCAAAATGTGGTATTGCATCATTTTCAATAGAAGAAAGCTGTTTCGGTTCCGTTACGTTATAAAGTGTACTATCCTTGGCATAGCATTTCGCAACGACTTTTTTCCCTGTATCTTTCCTTCTGACAAGCAAAGTATCGCAGCCGTCCACACTGTTTAAGCATTCCATGATATGGTATCGATCAAGCAGTTCCTCAGGCAGCATTTTCTCATAACTTTCATCGTATTCCGATAAGAATTTATCACTCATAAGTTACCCCTCCCCAAGCAGCGGCACATCTACTGAAATAAGCATGTCCTGCAGTTCCATGATTCCCATTTTATGGGATATTGCATAGATACATACCGCATCTCGCTTTATTTTGGCATAGAGCATACTTTTCCCTGCTATTTTCAGAAGTGTCTGTGTCTCTTTCAGTGTCAGCCCGAAACCCAAGGCAATCTGTAAAAGCTTGTCTCTGGATGGGTTTCTGGTGCCGTTAAAAATCTGATGCCCATAGGTCCTGTCAAGCTGTGCTTTTATAATTACATGTTCGGGCAGCATATCATAAGTCTGGCACAACTCGGCCAGATATTCCGATACAGAACGTTCTTCAAACTCTGCGTCGTTATCCTCCATGATCTTCCAGAAATCCTTACCTTTGATAATGCGGCTCACTAAAGCGCCTGTACTAATCTTCATCTTTTTTCCTCTACAAGAAATTTTTGCAACCATACAAGGTTTTCTATAGTAGAATATCATATAAGCAACAAAAGGGCAACTTATAACCGTTTGTACGGGGTCTTCCGTTCATGGACATAAAAACAGACCTCTCCATGACTATTCTTCATGGAGAGGTCTGAATCCTCGTTTCTCCTCTATGGCTGCTC
>JAFLTF010000156.1 GCA_022510585.1 Lachnospiraceae bacterium | reverse complement strand
ATGGAAAATATTTATGAGCTGTCTTCCTTTATTCATGACTGCTATTCCATGGTGGCTGAGAAGGCTGAACAGAAAGGACTGGAGCTCACTGTCTCCTGCAATCCGCAGCTTCCTTCAAAGCTGAAGGGTGATGAGAGTCGTCTGCGGCAGGTTGTTACCAATCTTCTTTCCAATGCAGCGAAATACACGGAAAAAGGAGGTATCACGCTTTCCTTCGACAGTCACGAACAGGATGAAAAGATGATGTTTGTGGTTAGCGTGAAGGACACGGGAATTGGTATCAGTGAAGAGAACTTGGGAAAACTGTTTAGCCAGTTTACCCGTTTTGACATGGAGAAAAATCGGAATATCGAGGGCACCGGTCTGGGGCTTTCCCTTGCCAAACACCTTACGGATTTAATGAAGGGGAAAATAGAAGTGCAGAGCATATACGGCGTGGGTTCTTCTTTTACGGTTACGGTTCCGCAGCAGGTCGTAGATGCTGAGCCGATTGGGGATTTCCATCAAAAATATTCGTCCGTTGCCGATAAAGCCGGAAAGTATCACCAGAGTTTTGAGGCGCCTGACGCAAAGATACTGGTAGTAGATGACACAAGTGTCAATTTAAAAGTCATAGTCAACCTGTTAAAATCCACAAAAATGAAAGTAGACACTGCTTCCAGCGGCAGACAATGTCTTGAAATGGTTTCGCAGACTGCATATGACCTGATCTTTATGGATCATATGATGCCGGAAATGGACGGTATCGATACATTTGCCGCAATGCAAAAATTGGAGAATTCTTTCAATAAGAATACGCCTGTTATCATGCTGACCGCCAATGCTGTTACCGGTGTCAGAGAGCAATTTATGCAGGCGGGATTTACCGATTATCTATCCAAGCCGGTAAGCGGTGATGCATTGGAGAAAATGATATTGAAATATCTGCCGAAGGAAAAATGCCGGACGGAAGACGCCTTAGACAGTGCGGACGCAGAGACGGATTATCCCGCTCCTTTAAAGGAATTGTCCGGGCTTTATCCCAAAGTGGATTTGGCAAAAGGGCTGTCTGTATGTGGCGACAGCTATGATGCATATGTTGATGTCCTGAAGACTTATGCAGAGCTCCCGGAAACGGATAAGCTGAATGGGTATCTTGAACAGAACAACGCTTACGAATACCGAAGCTGTGTCCATGGCATCAAAAGTTCTTCTATGAGCGTTGGATTTTCCGAGCTGGCGGAGCAGGCGCTTGCTTTGGAGAATGCTGCCCGTGAAGAGGACTGGGATTATATCCGTGAAAATCATGCCTCCTTTGTTGATGAATACCGGCTGGCAGTCGGTGCGATCAAAAAAGTGTTTTAATCCTTGCGTTAAGATGAAATGAGTAATTGCGCTAAAATGAAATAAAACCTTGCGTCAGGGGTTGCTTGTGACGCTGCGTCATGAGTTATACTTTGGCGTGAAGGAGGTAGAAAGCTATGAATGATGTAACTTTCAATAAAAAAGGAACGATTAAATATCTGATCTGGACATTCCTGATTGCGTGGATTATACAGGTCGTTGTAGCTGTTTTGTACCGAAACGGACTTATGATGGTCGGGCAGCTGCTTATGGCACTTGTGATGTTTGCGCCGATGCTGGGAGTGCTCTTGTCCGGGCATTCGCTTTCGGGCATGGGATGGAAACCTCATCTCAAAGGGAAGATTAAGATACTTCTTATTGCATGGTTTATCCCTGCATTTCTGACAGCGATTGGAGCTGTTTTGTATTTTGTTGTCTTTCCGGGACATTTTGACACGAGCGGAGAGTATCTTGTGGCGGCCGCCGGACCTGAAATACTGGAGCAGTTGGAAGCACAGGGATTGACTTACCCGTTGTATATCCTGATAAGTGCTGTGAGCTGTCTGACATACGCTCCACTGATCAACATGGTTCCTGCGGTTGGTGAAGAAGCCGGTTGGCGGGGATTTCTGTATCCTCAGCTGAAAGCAAAATTCGGCAAAAGACGAGGCTGGCTGATCGGTGGTATCATCTGGGGAATATGGCACTGGCCGTTGATCTGGCTGATTGGATATGAGTATGGTACGGATTACGTAGGATTTCCGATTGTCGGAATGTTGACGTTTTGTATTATTACGATTGCGTTAGGTATATGGTGTGACTGGCTGTATGAGAAAACCGAGTGCATCTGGATTCCGGCCATATTTCATGGAGCGATCAATGCTGCGGCTACTGTTCCTATGGCCCTCTGCACAACGAATATAGGCTCCACGGAATTGCTGGGACCGGCGCCGGTTGGGGTTCTTGCGGGATTGCCGATTATCGTATGTGCGATGATATTGCTTTTCAGATCAGTCAAACCGGAAGAATAGAAGAAAGCAAAAGTTATGATGTTTAAGAATCCGGATCTGTTAAGGAAGCGCCTAAACGCGAAAGAGAAAGAGGCCGAGCAGAGCTTGGTCATCAAGCTCAGCGGCCTCATGTTCATATGGTAATATGGTATTCGATCAGTCTACGATTTCAAACGCGTAAAACTCACCGGGGCTGACAAGAGTCTGTCCGATCCATTCATTTTCCGACCAATCTTCATAGCGGCATGTCTTGGGAGAAAGGGCAATCTGTTTCTTGCCGTCCAGCGATCTGATACAGGAGGCTTCCCTAAGCATGTGTATGGTCACAGTCTGAGGCAGACTGTCCTTTCCCGCGTAGCAGTATAAAACGAAAGTGTTGTTGTCATACAGGAAGAGGGAAACATTTCTTCCGCTGATATAGATGTCCTTTACCGCAAACGCACGTCTGACCAGATCCATTACGGGTACGGGCAGAGCGGCAAAGTCCGCAAACATGTCGGGAACGGCCAGTGTGAACAGCTTTCCTTTGCCGTAGGTATCCAGCAGGAGCAGAGAACTGTGATAATCACCCGAACCGGCATTGATATAGGACCATGATGCGTTGTTTCCAAACTGCAGATCCGGGAATGCCGTGGCATGGTCTTCATAATAATATCCGGAGAAATCGTTTGTCGCCTGATATCTGTCAGCCAT
>JAFLTF010000155.1 GCA_022510585.1 Lachnospiraceae bacterium | reverse complement strand
AGATTGTCAGAAATATTCTTTGCATAACCGGTATTTTATGTCTGGTTGGGTGCGGAGAGGTGAAGCAAACTCCGGCGGCTCCGGAAAGCGAACAAGAAACAGAAGCAGCAGAATTTAAAGAACCGGAAATCACGGAAGATAATTTTGAACAATATGATATTCTCCTGCCGGGCTGTCAGGAAGAATACGATCTGCTGTTTTTAACGGACATGCACATTTCCGTGCCCACGGAGGGCAGTCAAGAGGTGCGTGCATATGTGGAAAAACGTCGGAACATGTTTACGGCACAGGAAGGAAGCGGAAACGAAGCGTCCGAATATTTTAAAGCTTTTCTGGCTTATGGAAAGAAGCGGGAGATTGACGCCCTGCTCTTGGGCGGCGATATCATTGACTCTCCGTCAGAGGGAAATCTTGGATTTTTAAAAGAAACACTGGGTCAGTTAAACATTCCATATCTGTATGCGCTGGGGAACCATGACTGGACCTATCCGTGGAATTATATGACGCCGGAGGGAAAAGAGGAATATCTGCCTTTACTTTCTCCCTATATGGAAGGAAATGTTTATTTTTCCACCATGGAATTTGAAGATTTTATCATAGTTTGTCTGGATAACAGCAGTAACCAGTTTTCGGCGGAAGCATTAGAGGATTATCGGCAGGTTCTAAAGATGGGCAAGCCCGTTATGCTTATGTTTCATGTGCCGCTTCTTACCGAACCGCTTTTGGAAAAGGCAAAACAGGTCTGGAAAAGTGATGTTGTGATTGGAGTAAGCAATCAGGGAGGCATTGTTCCCAATAAAGTTTCAGGAGAAATTATGCAACTTACACTTTCTGAAGAAAGTCCCGTTTTTATGATTTTAGCCGGGCATGTACATTTTTCGGACTCTTCCACATTGAAGAATAATTCCTTGCAGATCGTTGGGGGAGCAGGATACATGGGAAGAGGAGTTCTTTTGCATATCAGCGGTCAGGGAAATTAATGAAAAAGATTGTTGTGGTTTTGATGCAATAATAGTAAAATAGGATTGTAGGTCGGTATTATTTACCGATGTAATTTGATAAAAGGTAGAAAGAGGAGGGAAATACAAGATGAGCGCAACAATTAAATGTAGTGCGGAAGAAGCTTTGCAGAAATTGAAAGATGGCAATATCCAATATCTGGATGCCAAAGAAAGTAAAGGGGACATCTCTTTAGCTATCCGGGAAAAGACCTGTTCAGAAGGACAATTTCCCTATGCGATCGTAGTAACCTGCTCTGATTCCAGGGTAATCCCTGAGAGCATATTTAACGCAGGCATAGGAGATCTTTTTGTCATCCGTGTTGCCGGTAACGTAATCGATAAGCATCAGCTTGGCAGTATCGAATATGCTGCAGAGCATTTGGGAAGCCGCTTGATCGTGGTCATGGGGCATAACCACTGTGGAGCAGTTGGAGCAGCAATCGGCGGCGGTGCAGAGGATTACATAAAATTCATCACCGATGAGATCAAGAAAGCAATCGGTGGGGAAACAGACGATTACAAGGCTTGCTGCTTAAATGTGAAGAACAGCATGAAAGTGATAGAAGACAGTCTGGGACTTCAAAAGGAAGAGAAGAAAGATATTAAGGTGTGCGGTGCAGTATATCACCTGGAGGATGGCAAAGTAGAGTTTTTATAATTGAAACGAACTCATGAGAAAAGGATTGCGAAAGCAGTCCTTTTTTTAATGCCAAAATCATGGAAAGTCAATAAATAATTAAGAAAATCTTAAACGATTTTGAAACGATAGCTCGTTATTATTTATAGAGAAATCGACCTCAATACCTACTACACTGAAAGGGATACCAAAGAATATGGCAAAGAAGCAGAGAATAGTGAAAAACAATAGAAGAAGATGGCTGAAGATCATTACGCTGTTTTGTGTATTGTGGATTGCGGGCAATACACTGATAGGTAGTGATCTGCTATCTTCTTTTGACTTGAAAAATATTGCTGCGGACGAAGCCGTACATAGTATCCCTATTCCTGAGGAGTGGAACTTGATTGTTGTAAACCGCTGGAATGAGATACCGGAAGATTACAGTGTGACCCTGACGGAATTGTCAAACGGTCAAAAAGTGGATAGCAGAATTTATCCATATTTGCAAGAAATGTTTGATGCTATGCGGGCAGATGGGATATATCCGATTGTCAGGGAAGGGTATCGGACAGCAGAAGAACAACAGGAAATACTTGACGAAAGGATACAAAGATATAGGAACGAAGGGTATTCAAGATCCAGGGCGGAAAGACTTGCAAAAGAATGGGTGGCTCTTCCGGGAACGAGTGAACATCAGTTGGGGATCGCGGTTGATATCAATGCCGATAAAACGCGATCCGCCAATGAGGATGTATATCAATGGCTTGCAGATCATGCGTATCAATATGGATTTATTTTACGGTATCCGCAAGGGAAAGGGGATATCACCGGCGCGGAGTATGAACCGTGGCATTATAGATATGTTGGAACGGAAGCTGCACTGGAAATATATCAAAGTCAAATATGTTTGGAAGAATATATGGGAAATCATTAAGTAAAGCATACCAGACATAAATACAACTCTTGTAACGGGGGAAATATAATGCTATTCTAAATTTGGGGTATAGGGAGAAAACTTATGATCTATATTATCCGTCATGGACAGACAGAATTGAATCATGCAAATGTTTTGCAGGGAAGAAGCGACTACCCGTTGAATGAAAATGGAATCGTGCAGGCGAAAGAAGCAGGACAGTGGCTTATGAAGCAGGGAATCGTGTTTTCCCATGTATATTCCAGTCCGTTAAAAAGAGCGATCCGAACTGCAGAGTTTATCGCACCGGGAAAGCCGGTTGTGATTGATGAGCGTCTGATTGAGATGGACTATGGTCCCTATGAAGGCATGGATCTAAGTGATCCGCCACCGGAGATCATTCCCTTCTTTAGTGACTTTGTGAACAACCCCGCACCGGAAGGGATGGAGCCGCTTTCTGCTGTTGTGCAAAGAACCGGTGCATTTCTGGAAGAGATAAAAGAATTGCCGGGAAACATCCTGATTTCGACACATGCCATAGCCATGAAGGGCGCTTT
>JAFLTF010000154.1 GCA_022510585.1 Lachnospiraceae bacterium | reverse complement strand
TCGTATATACTCACTTTTATCGCCTCCGCCCGATTTTCTCTCAAGAAATCCGCCAAGATACCTTCCTCGATGCACTCATTAGATATACCAGCAGCCTTGGGGAAAACTTCAATTGCTTTATATATTTTGTATTTCCCCAGGCAACAGTTCAAGCATAAGCTGTTCTTGGTATGCCCTGTCCTGAGTAGCATGTTTTAAGTCGTCAAGCCTGTCCGATTCTATCAGAATAGCGTAGAGTTTGTTCAGGCAGCTCTTGCCCTGCTCCATACCTGCTTCATAGCCTGACTCGTATCCCTCATCACGTAACGTCTTAAAATGCAGTTCCTCATCATATTCGTATATACTCACTTTTATCGCCTCCGCCCGATTTTCTCTCAAGAAATCCGCCAGGATACCTTCCTCGATGCACTCATTGATTGCTCTCTCCACTGCCTCCTTCAGAGGCATCTGCTTGGCATATGTCCTTACACGCTCTACATACATCGCATATTCCTTCAGTGTTCTGCAGGCATCCATAATCTCCTTGTTGCAGCCTTGGTTAATGTTATACATCGTCACCGTCAGTTCCAGTTCAGGATTCTCCTGCCACTTTTCATAAGCATCTGACAACTTCAACGTCTGTCTCTCCGGCTGATAATCCATTCCATTGTAGAAAACCACAAAACGCGGCGCAGGGATTGGTATCAGCTTAGAACTGTACAGGTCCTTATTGTAGGTCCTTTTCTGTAGGATATCCGTCACATAAAAAAGGTCCCGCAGCGGCATATTGGGGTTTACCGTGGACTGATGTTCATACAGCATCAATTCATAGTCGAATACGAAAGATACATCGTTCTTGTAATTCATGTAGACTGCGTTCTCTAGTGTAGTGATCTCCAGTCCGTCCACATCCGTATAGCCTGTCTTATTCAGTGCATTGTAAAGACTTAAGAGATTCTCCCTGTCCTTGAACAGCATGCGGAAAAAACTGTCTTTGTAGTTGCGTTGTACGTTTACTTCGTTCATTCATTGTCCTCCTTTGTAACAGGAGAACTGCTTCGGTTTCAGAACTCCTGCCTTTATAAAATGTTGATTTGGAATAAAAGCATGGATTTTCTGAAACTTAGAATAAAGAAAGTATCTGACGATCTGAGCAGGGCTGTGATTTCGCCCGCTCAAACGAATAAGAAAATATGCTTTTCTGTATCATAGCATAGGTCTGCCAGAATTGTAAATAAGTTTTTTGAAACATTATAAACGTTTTTTCGTTCATATCGAATTTCGTGAAATATAAATGTGCCAATTACGCAGCATGCGATTGAAGAAATGTAATAAAAATGTGATAGAAATAAGAGTGTGACTGTGGTATTCTTATAGCAATACAAATCAGGAGTTTTAGAAAGGAAAACAGTTTAAATGGAGTGCAGAATAATACGATTGATAGATCAACCTGAAATGAAAGTACAAATGGCGCAGTGGTTTCACGAAAAATGGAGTGTTCCTTTAGAGGCGTATTTGGAAAGCATGGATGACTGAAAAGGAGCAACAAACAAAATGGAAAGTGAAAAAGTGAAACACCATAAAAATGGCTAGGAGGTTATGAAAAATGCAAGAAGCGTTACTGGTCATTGATAAAAGAAAGTCATACACTGCTGCGTCCTATTATTTATAGAACCAGGCAAATTGCAACTTGTGGGAGATTATTTATGAAAGAGAAAAACCATCTGCCGTTATTCGGAGTAGGTCCTGTGATTATTGCATTTCAAATTTTGATTACTGTGCTTGGCATCATTGCGTCATATCGCGGATATTTTGATGCCGGAAAAATAGAATTACTGAATATACCACTAAAAATCGTAGGCATTGGATTGATTTTATTCGGTTTTTATCTGAATTATAGCGCAAAATACAAGACAAAACTATTTGAGATGGTTGCTGAAAACAAGCTAATCACAACGGGCGTATATGCCATTGTCAGAAATCCTGTTTATAGTGCAGTCCTTTTGGCGTGTACCGGTGCTGTCTGCATTGCAAATAATTTGTTTTTATTCTTTATACCAGTTATTTGCTGGATTTATATGACGATATTTCTGAAGTTGACAGAGGAAAAGTGGCTTGCTGATTTATATGGTAAGGAGTATATAGAATACTGCAAAAAAGTAAACAGATGTATTCCTTGGTTTCCAAAGCACAAATAAATTCCGATTTTGAATGAAGGATGACAGAAATGAAAGAAATAGAATGTACTTTAGAAAAAGAAGGATTTAAAGCTCATTATTATCCGGGAACAAAAGAAATAAACAAAGCCGTTATTGCAGTAGGCGGTGCTTCATGCGATGAAAAAACAAGCATAGCTATGTCCGGATTTTTAAGAAAAGACGGTTATAACGTACTTGTTCTGGGTTTCTATCTCTGGAAGGGATTATCTAAAAATCTTGCTTCCATTCCCATTGATTACGTGGAGAAGGCAGTGAAATGGTTAAAAGAAGAACAGGGTATAGAAAAAATAGCTATGACGGGAGCGTCTACTGGAGCTGGATATACGCTCCTTTGTGCTTCTCTTATCCCAGATATTACCTGTGTCGTGCCGGTTGTTCCATATGACTATGTTATGGAGGGTACATCTCCAAGCAATAGAAGGCTTCATTGTTCTGTATATACTTGGCATGGTAACGATATACCATACACAGAAGTGCCAATGCTTGATAAGGGAATGATTAATTGGTTTAAGATGGCTAAGAACACTGAAGGATACGGCTTTAGCAGATTTATGAGATTCGGATATGACTTAATGTCGGAGTCGCTTGATCCAGCGTCAAGAATTAAAGTCGAAAATATGAATGCCGATGTATTGTTACTGGCGGCAAAAGACGATGATTGTTGGCCTTCAGATATTGCGGTTTCAAGAATGTTAAAGATTCTTAAAAATAAAAACTATTCTCATAGGGTGGAATATCATGTTTATGAAAAAGGAAGTCATGCTTTAACAGATGGCATTCATGCCTATAGCGTTATGACAAGATTTATTATGAAAATGATGATTCCCGCTGAGAAAAAATTTCCCAAAGAATGTGAAGAAGCAAGACAGGATAGCTTTGCACGAATATTAAAGTTTATCAGCGAATGGT
>JAFLTF010000153.1 GCA_022510585.1 Lachnospiraceae bacterium | reverse complement strand
ATCCCGCACTTTTAAATTGCGCTATTATAAATTTTTCACAGCCTTCTTCCTTTTCTGATCCCAAATATATGCCTGATATCCTAATAAGACCACCATTCCCATTTTTCCAAGGCAGTGTACCGTTCTTACCACAAATCCCAAATCTGTGGTCCACATCAGACCATTCCAGTAGACCAGGATAAGGTAACCGCCTGAAATCATACAGATCAATAGAATCACCGCATATGGGAAGCGCTGCTCTTCCAAGATGAAGAACAACAACACACCTAATGCGAAGATAAGCGGTATCACGAAATCCGTGAGCCACCCTATCATTGCGATGTGTCCATTCCCTTTGATCTGTGTATTCACATAGGTAAAGAAAAACGACAACGACGCAATCACATACGGCAGACACATGATATAACCCACGACCTTCGCCGTAAGTTTATTTTGAATGGATAATAGCAGCCCTGCCAACACTGCCAGAAGGTTTAAAAGAAACCCACAAACTTGCAGTATCTCCCGCACAGTTACCGCTCCCGCAGGCGTTTTTGCCAGTGTTTCGCTGGGGAAAAGGGAATAGATGCCAAAGATACTTATTAATAAAAATGCCACAGATGCAATGGTATACAAAACGGTCTGTAGTATATTTTCAATCGGTTTGGAAAGTATCGGTTCCTTTTCTACGTTTTGTTTCAATTCTTCCTCGGACAACAGTTCATCCATGGATACATCCAGAATCTGAGCAATTTTCTTGGCTGTGAGCAGATCCGGATACCGGGCTCCGCATTCCCACCGCGAAACTGCCTGTCGTGTAACATACAATTTCTCCGCTATCTTCTGTTGTGTCATGCCTCTTTCTTCTCGAAGCTTTTTAAGTTTTTCTCCAAATTCCACCATTGATGTACGCTCCCTTCCATATAGGTTTTTTAACAATTCCATTGTAAGCTGACACGGTGGTTTTTGAAAGAAACACCACATAATTCCTATGGAAACATCTTGGTAACATCTTTGTAAATGCCATATCTTCCCGGCAAGTATAAACATTCTACGGATGTATTTTATTTTTGATACGCAGGCATGCTTCTATATGCATGATCCAATGCCTGGAAAACGGCATTTGAATCAACCCCCTCACATCTTTTTTGCACCAATAATCGATCAACCAGATTGCATTTTCATCTGTACTTACAACATCTAAAGATTTTAAGTATTCTTTTTGGTCCTCTGAGATTCTCTTCTTCAAGTCTTGATAGGATAAATCACGCAGCATTTTTTCCGTACTTTCTTTTACCTCTGTAATATAGGAATAAAGCTCTTTTATATTCAATTCTTTTGAAAAATCAGCAATCTGCTGCCCTGCCAGCTCATTCCCTGTTGTAATAATCGGTGCGCCGATACGTTTTTGATAATCCCCTGAAAAAAAGACCTGTGCATCCCCACAGATCAGGGAATGCGCCACAATGTCCTCTATACGAAAAACATGCCACATCGAGTAAGCAATCGTCTTACAATGGTATCCCTTTGCATTGATAAACGGAATAGCGTTAAATTCTTCGCGTTTTAATTCTTTTTCAAAAGAAAGCAATACCTTCATCAACTGTCCGCGTAAATCAAATAAGGTGCCTATTCCATCTTGATAGGTGCTTTCTTTCTTTAACTGTGTCTGTAGCACTTTATTTAGTTCTGACCACTCTTTGTTCATAAATACTTACGTCCTTGCCTTGTCAAATCATGATATTAAGAAGCCCAATTGCGATTTGTTTCTCTGATTATAGCACGCCTTTACTTCGGACACCATCCTATTTTTAGGGGCATATCTATAAATAACTCATTTGTAAAGTATCATATTTTAGCTGATGTGACCCCAAACTGCCAAAGAAACAAACGTTACTGTTTTATGGAATATGTTGAAATTCTCAGTAGAGGAACTGAACTAAATAATTTATAATTAAAAAACAGGGCGAACCTATTATATATATCATAATCATCATCTATATGGAAGATTTTATTCATGTAAAAAGACCGCCACACTATGTGAACGGTCTTTCTGCATTCCTATTATTTTTTTCTCTTACTCTACCACAAACTTGTCCATATCTCCTTTAATACGTGCAGTAATGGTTGCGTTATTAATAGCTTCTTCATTTAATTCCGTCATGCTCATCGCGATAGCGCTCACCGCTGCTGCACTGGAAGACACTCCTTTGGCATTATCGGCTACCGTAATATCTATGCCCTTTACCGAAGCTCCGATTTCCTCCATCTGCAGGCGGATATTATTGCTGCTCTCCTTAAATGTAGACAAGATCTCATTTATGCCTTCCATATCTGTTTTATACATTTGAAAGATTCAATCCATGAGCCAAATATAAGGTTTAATAAGTGTATTATGCCATGTTCACCCATAAACAAGTCAAAAAAAGAAAATTTTGACAATTTTCTAATTTATTTTACGATGGATATTGCCAACGGGAAATGATCGGTGAAAGGATCTTCTATGCGCAAACGAAAAATCGTTTACATTTTTCCTATAAGCTTATTTACAATTCCGGCCAAGCTATGCTTTTATTCCAATCAATCTTTTATAAAGGCAGGAGTTCTGAAGCGGATTCGGTTCTCCTGTTACAAGGACTTATGATAAAGACTTGTATGGTTCAAAACTGATTAGGATACCCTCGCCTCGATTCGTGGTGTTCTATAACGGAACAAACCCCGACCGGAGAGACAGACATTAAAGTTGTCGGATGCCTACGAGAAGAGACAAGAGAATCCTGAACTCGATCTGACGGTAACGATGTACAACAATATGAAGAAGGCGTGGAGCATGGCGAAATCCGTATCAATAAACTCAACTCTATTCTGATAGACCTGGGCAGATTCAATGATCTGAAACGCGCCACAGAGGATAGAGAATACCAGGAACAGCTTATGGTTGAGCTTGTCCCTGAAGAAATAAGGCATACATAAAATAATATGCAACAATAAAAAACGCATTTCAGCCAACGCTTCCTATCGCCGATGCCTAAGCAGCGGACTTAGAAGTTTATGGCCAAAATGCGCTAATTGCATATAATTTAGTACGGTCTTTCCTGATTCTTACGTCTGATGCTGACTATCAGTATGACTG
>JAFLTF010000152.1 GCA_022510585.1 Lachnospiraceae bacterium | reverse complement strand
TCTTACCCATGTGTACTGGACAAGACCAGCAAGGCCTATGCTCTGTACGGGGAGGAGACCATTCACGAAAGGCACCGCCATCGTTATGAAGTCAACAATGACTACCGCAATATATTGTCGGAAAAAGGCATGATGCTTTCCGGCCTGTCTCCCGACGGCCGCATCGTGGAAATGATCGAACTTCCGGATCATCCCTGGTTTATCGCAACCCAGGCCCATCCGGAGTTAAAGTCCCGGCCAAACCGGCCGCATCCTTTATTCAAAGGCTTTGTGGAGGCTTCGATAAAGCATATGAGACAGTAATCCTGATAATCATAAAGACAGAAAGAAATACCGGGCCTGTTCCCTCCGAAGTCACCGGCCCGGTATCTTTTCTGTTTTTTAAATTATTTAAAGTTCCTTACGATTGCTGATTTTTCCGTAAACGAGTGCCACCATGTATGACAATAAATATACAAACACAATGCTGGTCGGAATTATAAAACGGTTATCACCTTCCAAAAGCCTTTTTTTAAATAGGATTTCTCCCACACTCAAAATACCGGGATGGATCAAATAAATTAAAAATGTATGACGTGAAGCTTTTCTTAAATCTTTTCGAATCGTCAAAAGTGAAAATCCGCCAAATATGAAAACAGAGGCCACAACTATGAAGGGCGAAAGAGGACTGACCAGATCATATTGCGGGTTTGCATTGGTAAACTGTCTATATTGAAGGCAGGCCACCAGCAGCTCTATGATAATACCTATCATTATAAGACAGATTCCCTTCCTGTTATTTTTTTTGTTACACGCCCACTTTCTTATGACATATCCTGCCATAAAATATCCCAGGAAATAAAACTGATAGCCAATATCCCAATTTAATCTGTGCGTGCCGGTCCAATAGCTTACGCTGGACAACACCAGGAAAATCCAAGCTGCTTTCACGAATAATTTTTCCCCAATATCTTTTTTCACTCTGATCACAATCGGCGTGAGAATATAAACCCCCGGAAGCACGAACAAATACCATAGATGATAATATGGTTCTCCCTTCAAAGTGTTCAGAACCGGACTCAATAATCTCCAAGGGCCATATCCCTTTATGAAAACATCGATAGCTGCGATTACCAATGTTCCCAAAAAATAGATGCCGCAAAAAATCAATGCCGTAATGCCTTCCTTACGAAATTTTTTTCGGTAGAAGAATTTAAAATCCGCATTTTTTTCGTCATCTAAAATGAATGCGCCCGACAACATAAAAAAACAGGGGACTGCAAAGCGCGACAAAGCATTATACAAACAGGTCACAAAAATATTGTCTGTATAACATTGTCCCAACGTTCCTTCCTCTAAAAACGCATGGGTATAAATACTGCTCACATGAATGGAGATGACAGCAATGGCACTGACGATTCTTAATAAATCATAATTGTTATCCCGTTGTTTGTTCATGACGGCTCCCGGATAAAATGTATTTTCCAAAATTATATCTTTTATGACTTTTAATTGCAAGGATTATAATCATAAATCAGCCCTGAAAGGAAAAATGTTTTTTAACTGCCTGTACAGAGGGAATTGCACTTTTGAATGACGTAATCCACATCGTGCTTTGGGTCAGGAAAGTTATCCACATCCCCTGCCCATATAATCCTACTGAATTATATTTTTGCAGATTTTATTGTCTTTCCCTCTTGCCAGGCATCACTTCCTTTGCTATACTGTTCTTAGTTTAGGGCTGATTCATTCGGCTCTCCATATATATCTTCTGGCTGCTGGTGTCCGCCAAGACTTTTTAGCAGGTCAGAAGATATATTTTTTTGCTTCTTTTTGATCTCGTTCTTTTTCAGATAGAACCATTCATACAACTGTTTTACCATATCTGCTATCTGTGTCATTAGATAATGGTTCTTCATCGCATTGGCATTATGGCTGCAGGCGTGAGTGATGTCCCCCTGCCAGTTCTTCTGGCGGTTGAATCCTTCATTTTCTATTTTCCAGCGCTTTCTCCCTGCCGATGCTATTTTTTCTGCGTTCTTTTTTGTCACTCTTATATTCGTCAGCCACTGGAATTCTGTCCGCACGATCTCTCCCTTCTCCACTTTCTCTTCCCAGTACCTCACCATGTTCACAATAGTCCCGTTGTGGTCAATCTCATTGACGAACTCTGCATGGCCTGCTGTTTCCTTCTCCGGGATCTTTTCGTATTCCTCTGTTATGCTCGGTATACTGCCGCTTTTATAACGGATGATGAAATCCCATTTATTTTCACGGCAGATATCCATCACTGGTTTTGATGCATACAGGCTGTCTGCCAGTATCATGATCCCAAGCCTGGGGAATGCTTCCTTCAGCTTCTTTGCAAGACGTTTAAAGGCCTTTGTCTCACAGTCCTGTTTCCGTTTCTCCTCACTCATTCCCTTCTGGGACTCTGCATCCTCGCCATCATTCTCTATGAACTCACTGGCGATACTCACTATGAGGCTCTCCCCGAACACGATCTTTGCTTCCAGTACGTCACAATGATAATTTACGGGCTCTTCCTCCGTCCCTTTCCTGTGACGGCGCTCCAGACATCCCTCATTCAGTCTGCGGCTCCCAGAGTATGTCTGCGTTCCGTCTACAATGACCAGCCATTTCTTCATGAACCTTGCATCATCGAAACTCTTCCTGCGGATCATCTCATATACCTGCTTCTGCTGTACCCGCTGCAATTCTGACGGTTCCAGCCGCTCTAAGTATTCATTCAGGGTAACACCATGGGGCAGGTAATCCTTCCTGGATTCCCCGAAAAAATCGTACAGATTCCCCACTACTTCTTCCCGGTTGAACTCATATGTCATGGACTGCATGCTCTCAATTCCTGCAATTCCTTTATAAAACATGGTCCCAAGCATTTCTTTATTGGAATAATCTATATAGCTTAAATGTCTGGGATCTTTTGTTGCTGCAAAATCATGAAATAGATCTGGGCAGTATCTCTGCCTGACCTTATTGCATTCTTCAATTGGATTGGCTTCCATCCTTTGCTTGATTCTGTCCTGTTCTCTGCTCATCTGTGCCCCTTTGCGAAAAAGTTTTTCTTTTATTTTAACATTTTCTTCGCAAACAGGCTCTATTTCAGATCATTTTGTGCGAATTATTTTTTCCTTTCAAAGCTG
>JAFLTF010000151.1 GCA_022510585.1 Lachnospiraceae bacterium | reverse complement strand
TTATTTTCCGAAAGGAGGTTTCAGGATTGGCAAGAAATATAGCGATCAAAGTGGCGCGCGCCGAGAAAGATATGACGCAAAAAGCACTTGCGGAGGCGGTCGGCATATCCAGACAGACCATGAATGCGATAGAGCAGGGAGAGTACAATCCTACGATCAAACTTTGTCGTTCTATCTGCCGCATATTGAATAAGAGTCTGGATGATTTATTTTGGGAAGATGAGGATGAAAAGGAATCTTGAAAGGAGTTTTACTATGAAAAAAATAAATAAACTGGATGAAATGCAGGAACAAAAATTGTTGAAAATTGAACATAACGGCTGTTGGCTTGCTTTTTGGGGATTGTTGATCTCCCTTTTCGTGCAGCTGTTTTTTTATGGACCGGGAGATTTTAAAACCTTAGCAGGCGAGTGGATCGTATTTATGATACTGGCATTATATATTGTAATTGCCTGTCTGAAGAATAATATCTGGGACAGAAGACTTTCAGCCACACCGGAGACGAATCTGAAAATCAGCCTGATTGCAGGGTTTGTCCTCGGTATTGCATTCACGATCATATCCTATCGCAATTATCACAAACTTTTGGGTTCTGTAGCTGCCGGCATTTTTATGCTGATCCTAACCTTTGCGGGCTGTTTTATCGCTTTATCGGCAGCGGCCGTCATTTACCGCAAGAGAGTGGAGCATATCGAAAATGAAGAAACATCGGAAAATGAGAAAGAGTAAAGTAAAATGAGAAAAAGCGTAGGAAAGGAAGAGGCAGGAAGTCATGGAAAATAAACTGATTGCGGATCATCTGGTAAAAACCTTTACCAAGCATGAAAAGAAAAATAAAAAGGTGGATATCAATGCTGTGGACGGCATATCCCTGTCTGTGCAGACCGGGGAAATCGTAGGGATTTTGGGACCCAATGGCGCCGGAAAGACGACTCTGCTGCGCATGATGTCTAAGCTGATGAAGCCCACAAGCGGCATGGTCAGCTTAAACTTGGGCGGAAAGGAGATATCTGATGAAATTGAGGTAAAAAGACATATCGGATATCTCTCTAACAATACCAAACTGTATGGCAGATTTTCTTCCAGAGAATTGCTGCAGATGCTGGGGACAATTTACGGTATGACCAAAGAAGAGACAGATAAGAAAATCGAGGCGATCAGTGAGGTGCTTTCCATGGAAGAGTTTCTTGACAACCGGATTGAGAAACTTTCTACCGGGCAGACCCAGCGCGCCTCCATTTCCAGATGTCTGGTACATGATCCCCAGGTCTATATCTTTGATGAGCCTACCCTTGGACTGGATATCTTAAGCAGCGCCGCCATCATTGAATTTATGAAGAAGGAGCGGGAGGCGGGCAAAATAATCCTGTATTCCACGCATTATATGGAAGAGGCGGAATACTTGTGCGACCGGATCATCCTGATTCATCAGGGTAAGATCATCAGTGAGGGGACGCCCGATGCCTTAAAGGAGCAGACGGGAAAAGACAGTCTGCGTGATGTCTTTTCGGAAATGGTTATCAGGGAGGGAATGAACGGTGAACACTAAGATCATAAAAACTTTGATGAAAAAAGAAATGTTAGATGTGTTTCGGGATAAAAAGACGGTTATCATGATGCTGGTAGTGCCTGTTATCCTGTATCCCCTGATCTTTATAGGAGTAATGCAGGTCATAGCCATCATTTCTTCCAGTATGGAAGAGCAGACCTATCGTATTGCAGTGGAAGCAGAGGATGACGATGCATTTTTGCAGAGGCTGATACAGGCTGATGGGAGCGGTCAGACTACGGCAGAGGCAGAAAATGCGGGTGTAATAGATGAGGCAGAGACAGAGGACGCTTACAGAATTGAAATCGTAGACGCAGCGAGCATAAGCGCTTATGAAGAAGCTCTGGAAGCGGCGGAAATCGATGCCTATATCAAAAGCGGTATAGAAGATGGAAAGCCGCACTACGATGTTTATTATCTGTCTTCCGAGACAAACTCCTCCTATGCCAAAAACATTATTATGGATGTGTTTGATGAATTTCGTGAAGAACTGACGCAGGAGAAGATTCGGGAGGCAGGTCTGGATGCACATGAAATCTTAGAGCCGGTTCTTTACGAAGGGAAGGATACGGCAAGCAGTGAACAATCACTTGGCAGCATTCTGGGTGCCGTACTGCCTTTCATGCTGATCATTAGTTTATTGATGGGAACCATGTATCCCGCCATCGACACAACTGCAGGCGAGAGGGAAAGGGGCACCCTGGAGACGATCCTGACCCTTCCTGTTACTAACAG
The DNA here is from genome assembly GCA_022510585.1 of Lachnospiraceae bacterium. GTDB lineage: Bacteria > Bacillota > Clostridia > Lachnospirales > Lachnospiraceae > UBA3282. Next base: position 878 of record JAFLTF010000151.1, on the reverse strand, counting down.
GCAGTTGATCATATCCAAGTTTTTGACCGTAGCGATCATCGGCATTATTTCGGCGCTGCTGAACATTCTTTCCATGGGAGGCATTGCTATTTATATGTATAAAATCATGGATATGCAGACAGAAATGCAGGCTTTTGACATTACAAGGTTTTTGCCGGCAATTTTGGTAGGAATTCTGGCAATTTTTGCATTCTCCTTATTGATCAGCGCCGTGACAATGTGCGTGACCGCCTTTGCAAAAACTTATAAAGAAGCCAACAACTATATCACCCCTCTGATGCTTATCGTGATGTTTACGGGTTATATTGGCTTTATTCCGAATGTGGAGCTGACACAGACAATGGCAATGGTGCCGGTGGCAAATATTTGTCTGTTGATCAAAAATATGCTGATTTTTAAAGTAGACTATATGGCGGTGGCCATTGTATTGATCAGTAATATTGCCTATGCAATATTTGCCATCATGTTTTTAAGTAAGATCTATGACAGCGAGAGTATTTTGTTTGGGGATGCAAAAGGCGGTTTCCAGCTATTTGAGAAGCGAAGCAATCTGCAAAAAGGCGGTGTGCCTACGGTATCCGATGTCTGGTTTGTGGTTGCGCTTACCATTCTTCTGGTGTTGTATGCAGGCAGCATGCTGCAGTTAAAATTCGGATTGGCAGGCGTCTTCGGAACGCAGATGATCCTGCTGCTTGTGCCGTTATTCCTTGTGCTTTATACCAAAAAAGATATACGTCTAACTTATGGTTTCAGGAAGAGCAGTGCATCGGGATATTTGGGAGGCTTGTTTATGATCTTGGGGCTCTACCTGCTCAACATTGTAATTTCCTTTGGATTGATCAGTTTATTCCCGGAAAGCGCCGACAATATTGAGGTGA
>JAFLTF010000150.1 GCA_022510585.1 Lachnospiraceae bacterium | reverse complement strand
ATATGCTTAAGCTGGTGGAGGCCATGTGTGATGAGGCGCAGCTTGCTACAAAGAGTAAGTCTGTTTTTTTATCATACATGTCTCATGAAATCCGGACACCGATCAACGCAGTGCTGGGTATGAATGAGATGATACTCAGGGAGTGTGAAGACGAACAGATTCTCACTTATGCGGACAATATCAAAAGTTCCGGTAAAACGCTTTTATTATTGATCAATGATATCCTGGACATGTCGAAGATCGAGTCTGGCAGGATGGATATTGTCCCGACGGAATATGAGACGGCGGATATCATAATCGATTTGTGGAATATTATCTACTTGAGGGCACAGGAAAAAGGACTGAAGGTTGATTTTATACTGGATGAAACAATGCCGCGGAAACTCTATGGGGATGATGTGCGGATCAAACAGATTGTGACGAACCTGCTTACCAATGCAGTAAAATACACGCCAGAAGGCAGCGTAGAACTGCATGCGGCTTACAAGAAGACCGGGGCAGACAGGATAGATCTGATCATATCCGTGAAGGACACAGGTATGGGAATCAAACAGGAGGATATGGAGAAGCTATTTGAAGATTTTAAGAGATTGGATGAGGAGAAGAATCGAAATATCGAAGGAACCGGTCTGGGTATGACCATCACTAAATCATTGCTCAATCTAATGGAAGGTAAAATAGATGTGGAGAGCGAATATCAGAAGGGCTCCACGTTTATAGTTACAATACCGCAGAAAGTCCTTAGTGATGAGCCCACAGGTGATTTTGCGTCTGTTATGGGCAGGCAGAGGTCAGAGTCGATACATAAAAAGGGAAGCTTTGAAGCCCCGGAAGCAAAAGTACTTGTGGTCGATGACAACAATATGAACCTTCTCGTATTTAAGGCATTGTTAAAGCGTACGAAAATGAATATTGCCACTGCAGATTCCGGCAAAAAGTGTCTGGAGCTTGTGAAAAAAGATTCCTTTCACATCATTTTCATGGATCACATGATGCCGGATATGGATGGGGTTGAGACGCTGCATGAAATTCGGAAACTTACCGATTCTCCCAATGTGAAGACACCGGTGATTGCTCTGACAGGAAATGCCCTTTCCGGTGCGAAGGAATTCTATCTGCAAGAAGGATTCACAGACTTTGTGACCAAACCGGTTGAAGGGGAGCAGTTGGAACGGATGATTGTTTCTTATTTGCCGGAAGAACTGGTGCAGATGCAGAAGAAAGAGCAGGGCGGCATAAAGCAGGCTGAGGTACAAGAGACGGTTTCGAAGGATGATTCGAAAAATGAGAAGTTTCTCCGATTGGAAGAGAAAGGTTTTCATACCAAAAAAGGAATGATTTACTGCTCAGATGATGAAAAGTATTATGAAGAGATGCTTTTACAATTTGCGAAGGAGGCAGAAAGCAAAATAACCAATATCCAAACTCTTTTCCAAGAGGAGAATATAAAGAATTATCAAATCAATGTACATGATTTGAAGAGTGCATCTAAAATGCTGGGTGCAGATACATTATCAGAGATGGCTAAGGATGCAGAAAAAGCTGCAAGGAATCAGGATATTGCCTATATCAAAGAGAACCATCAAGGGCTTATTGATAAATACCGGGAAACGGTGCGGGATATTTTAGATGTGTTGGATCAGAGGTAGCATAAGTGAAAAAAGGATGGAAGAAAAAAATTGCATTGGCGGCTATATTGGTCTTATTACTTGCCGCAGGGTGCTTTTGGTATATTAATGACTATTATAAAAGCGATGTAGTGATGCAGCAATACTTTCAGGATGACAGTATTGTAGGAATGGAAGAAACGGACTATGGTTTGTATATGGATGGACCCGGGGATGAAAGCGCTTTGATTTTTTATCCCGGTGCAAAGGTGGAATATACCGCTTATGTTCCACTATTGTGCCAGCTTGCCGAAAAAGGGGTAGATATTTTTTTAATAAAAATGCCGTGCAACCTGGCCTTTTTAGGACAAAATAAAGCAGAAGACGTTATGAAAAAGTATGAATATGAGAAATGGTACTTGGGAGGACATTCTTTGGGTGGCGCGATGGCAGCTTACTATGCTGCTAATCATTTGGATGATCTGGAGGGATTGGTCCTTCTGGCAGCTTATTCAACAAAGGATTTACAAGAAGATGATTTTTCTGTGATTTCTCTTTATGGGAGTGAAGACGGCGTCCTGAATATGGATAAAATCGAAGACGGCAGAGCTTATATGCCGGAAAATTATACGGAGATTTGTATAGAAGGCGGGAATCATGCGCAGTTTGGAAATTATGGAATGCAAAAAGGAGATGGGACCGCGTTCATATCTAGGCAAGAACAACAGGATCAAACCATAGAGGCTGTTTATAGGATGATTATGGGTGATGATGCAGAGGGTGAATTAATTGATGACAATAATGAAGTGATATATCCGGTCAGTGAAAATATTATAAAAGAAGAAGTGGCAAATGGTTATACTTTTTTTACATATGAAACATCCGAAAAAGTGGGCGATACTATCATTACATACCCTGTCTTGTATAAATGGAAAAACGATGAGTCAGCAGAACGGGTAAGTGAATATGCGTGTCTTCACTTCGAGGTTGTAAATAATAGCGTCATATACCTAAACGCAGCAATTATAGATTTTTCGCATGGAAGGCTTTATATTTCAGATGGGGAAAATGAGAGAATGCTAGAGGAAGAGGTATATGATTTTACCATTGACGGAGAATATATTTATTATTCATATTGTTTTGATACGACTGGGGTTGGTTTAGATGGACATGCACTGCACCGTATGGATTTGGACGGAAATAATATCGTGACGGTGGCATATGAATTATCCGGTCCCGGTTTAAAAGGGAGCCATTTTGATGTAGTTGTAAAAGACGGTTGGGCAATCTATGAAAATTATAAGATAGACATAGAGCATCCGGCGGATGGATTGGAAAAGGTGGTTCTATTAGAAAGCATAGATGCTGAATGGATATATTATACGTCAAATCGATTGATCAAAGCAAAACCGGACGGTTCAGAGTTAGTGATTTTGGATGAAAAAGATGATTTTTGGTATGAAATAGATGCTATAGACGATAATTGGATCTATTATCAAAAAGGTAATGACTCTTACAAAATAGATATTGACGGAAATCATAAAACGAAGATTGAAAAAT
>JAFLTF010000015.1:7139-36014 GCA_022510585.1 Lachnospiraceae bacterium | reverse complement strand
CACCTATCTTTCCACAATCGCCAAATCCCATCCGTTCAAGCTGATTGTATCTCCGTCCTTAATATCCTTATCTTCAAAAAGCATCACCCCATCTTTTCCCTGATAGGAAATCTTCTGTACATCATCTGAATAGTTGAAATAGTAAACAATCTCCTTACCGAGGTCGTTGATTCCTTTTTTTATGATAACAGGATATTGTACTGCCGGAAGAGAAATACCGGCTTTTGTACAGAGAAACCGCAGCAGGTCTTTTAAGACAGCCTGTTCACAATAGCAGCCTAAATAGGCAGCGCTGCCTTTCCCATAGTGGTTATATGTAACAGCGGCATAGGAACCCCAGTGAGGATGTGCATAGGATGCCAGAACCTGCGCAGTATCCGGCTGCAGCAGTTCCATCCAATAATGTACGCAATCTGACCGGCTGGCTGCCGAAGCCTCATTGTAAACTTCTTCGGTCGATTGTGGGAAAGCAATTTCCCGCAGTCCTACGTTTTTTGCATCGGTAAACTGGTCATAGGTCATACCGAAGACGTCCGTCAGGCCGTGAGGCTGGTCGTCCGCATAGATTTTCAACATCGGGTCGGAAAAGGCTGTTTTAAAGGTAGAAAGCAGATGTCCGCCGTTTTCCACATAAAGGCGCAGAGCCTCAATGAGAGTATCGGAGGCGCTGTACAAAGCAGGCGTGATCAGAAGAGGATATTGACCGAATAAGTCAACATCTGTTTCGCATAAAATATCACATTCGATATTGAGTTCATATAACGCATCATAAATCCATCTGAAAATGTCATTGTATTTAAGGTTTTCGTGAATGGCAAACCACTGCAGACCATTTAGGGATTCATGAGAAAGCAGAATGGCAGCGTCGGCCTTCTTTTTCAGATTTTTCAGATGGCTGCCGTATTTGGCAAAGTCACTTCCAATCCGGCAGGCTTCCCGGTAAGTGGAATTTTCTTTTAAGTTATGGCTTAGAATGCCTTTCCAATAGGATTCAATGGCATTGTGAATGGAATGCCAATGCCAGTACATCACAGAATTGGAGCCGGAGGCAAGGTGGCTGAACGCCTGCAGTCTTAACTGACCGGGATAGTGGAGCCAGCCGTGATTTCCCTGTGCCTCTGTTTCCAGAATGAGGTAGTTGTCCTTTTTGATAGAGCGGGCAATTGCACCGCCAAAAGAGATCTCCGCGCCCGTCAGATCTGCCGCGGAATGATGATAGATATCAAATCCCGCTGCGGTCAGAGGTTTGGCTGCCTCCCATTGATTGACTTCCGGCTGAAGACCGAAGGAATAGTTTCGCCAATCATAATCGAAATTATGGGTAATGAACTGGTCAGGACGGGCATATTCCTTTACAATGGCGCACTGCCATGCGAGGAAATCCGTCACCAGTTTCCGCTGGAATTTCTGATATTCTGCGCCCAGACTTCCGTTGATCGTACCCCTCACATCCGGGAAATCTTCCCAGGCATTGATGCGGTTGCTCCAATAGTCCAGACCAAACTCATGATTGAGTGCATCCAAATCGTTGTGGAAAATTTCTTTTAAGTATTCCACAAATTTTGCCTGTGCATAGGCGCTGCAGGTATCGTAAGACTTTGTCTCATTATCTAGCTGAAAACCGATGACATGGTCGTAAGGGACAACTTCCTCCATGAGTCTGCGGATCATGCTCTCGGCATGTTTCAAATACAGGGGATGCGTGATATCCATATTCTGTCTGCGACCGTATCTTTCCGGTCCTGCATGGGTCTGTGTAAGGATATCGGGATATTTGGCGGCAAGCCATGTCGGCACCGCATAGGTGGGCGTTCCTACGATCACCTGGATGTTGTGCTTCTTTGAAGCCTGCAGCATACGGTGCAGATGGGTAAAATCAAACACGCCTTCCTGTGGCTCCCATGTACTCCATGTGGACTCTGCGATACGGATCACGTTGATATGAGCCTTTTCCATCATCTCCATATCGGTTTCGATTCTGTCATAAGGCAGATATTCGTCATAATATGCCGCCCCAAATAGCAAATGCTCTGTTTTCATGGTAAATTCCTTTCCCTGCGTTTTTTAACCATTGCGGTATAGGCCGTTTTGTGATAGTCTATATTATATAGAACAACCGCTTGCGCAGCTGTACTACAGCAGTAATCATTCCGGCAGGAATTGCAAAGCAATTCTTGTAGCCCAAGCCGCTGAGCTTGGGCTTATTATACCATGAAAAGGTGAAAAGTCAAACCAGGAAACTTTGAAGCGAACGGATTGTCAAAAGAAAGGAAGTAAGCAATATGGATGATAAAAACCTGACGATCGGCGATATTGCAAAAGAGCTCGGTGTATCCAAAACCACCATATCCCGTGCGATTTCCGGGAAAGGCAGGATCGGCAGCGAAACAAAGGAAAAAGTACTGCAATATATTGAGGAGCACAATTACCGTCCGAATGTGATTGCCAGAGGACTGGCGAAGTCCAGGACCTATAACATTGGGTTGGTGATTCCCGGAGACTATAATGTGGTGGAACTGCCTTTTTTTCAAAATTGCATGCTGGGTATCAGTAAAGTCGCTTCTTCCATGGACTATGATGTACTTTTGACGATTGTATCGGAGGAGGATATTTCCCAACTGCAGCGTGTTATCATCAACCGTAAGGTAGATGGTGTCATTTTGACAAGAACACTGGTAAAAGATGCTTCCATCTATTATTTAAAAGAAATGGGAATTCCCTTTGTGACCATAGGAAGTTTTGCGGACGATTCCGTAGTACAGGTGGACAATGACCATGCAAGGGCATGTAAGGAATTGACTGAAAAACTGCTGGCACAGGGGATAGAAAAAATTGCCCTGATCGGAGACAGCCAGGATTACATCGTAACCGAAAACAGATTGAAGGGTTTTCTGGGCGCTTTTGCGCAAAACGGAAAAAAACCGGTAGAAGAGCGCATCTATCTGGATGTTACACAGGAAAAGCAGGTAGAAGAGATCGTGGAAAAACTGCTTTTGAATAAGACTGAGTGTATCATTGCAATGGATGATTTCCTTTGCAGTTGTGTATTAAATGTTCTGCGGAAGAAAAAGATAGCAGTTCCGAAAGAGATCAAGGTGGCGTCCTTTTATAGCAGTTCCCTTTTGGAAAACAGTATTCTTCCCATCACGTCAATCCAATTTGATGTAAAAGAGCTGGGAGAGATCACTTGCAAAAAGCTTTTAAAAATGATAGAGGGAGAAGAAACCCGGCCGCAATCCCTGCTTGGTTATCAGGTCTGTATGCGCGAATCGACGCAAATGATGTAAACGTCTGCCGGGGCTGCCGGGGCTGACTTTGTGCAAAATAGACAATTTGAAATTTGTGAAATAGGCAATTATATACATTGACAAGGAATAGGCCGTTTGTTATGCTTTTATAAAGTGAACAACCGATTGCGCAACAAAAAATCAACCAGAAGAAAGGGAAAGTCAACATGGATAACAAGTTTATCGTAAACATCATCCATCGTCCGGAAATGGTTCCCGAATATGCGGAGAAAGTGACCGGACACGGCAAAGAAGAGGATATCGGAAGAAAAGCGCTGCTGACGGAGTCTTTGGATATCTTCAAGACACAGCAGGAAATCGCACATAAGAATGGGTTAAAGACCACCATTCAGATGACTTACGCTTCTTTATTCAATGACGAAGCAGTAGAGCTTGCAAAGGCAGATCATGAAAAATATGGGGATGAGATTGCGCTGTCTCTGTTAGGGCTGCCTTGTAAAGAATTTCGTGAGAAATATAAGACAAAAGATTTCTGTATCTGGATGTTTTCCATGGAAGACAAAAAATCCATCGTAGATGATGTATTCGGTAAATTCCATGATCGTTTCGGATTTTATCCGGAATCCACCGGTTCCTACTATATGGATGCGGACCTGGTAAATTACATAAAAGAAAAATATCCGATGGTAAAATGTGCCGTTGCGACCTGCTGGGAAGAAGGTCCTAAGGCATATCATACCTGTAACAACTCCTGGTACACCTTTATGGACGGCGGTCCGTGGGCACCCTGGATCCCCAGCAAGCAGAACGTACACGCACCTGCGGCAAATGAAGCGGAAGACAGCGGTATCGTAGCAATCCCGCACCTGTCCCGCGATCTGATCGCATGTTATGACGGAAACGGCTCCAACTTCGGAACCCATCCGCAGAACGTACTGCGCAGCATGAGCTATGATTCCAAGACATGGGAATATCCCTATTTATATAATCTGATCGATCAGTACCGCGATCTGGCAAAATATAACAATGGTTATGCTTACAATATGATGTTTGTAGGGCCCGGCTGGATGAACAAGATGGGACGCTGGGAAGCGCCTTACGAGCTGTTGCTTAAATCCTACGAGGATGGTATGGCATATTACGGACAGCTGAAAAAAGAAGGCAAGCTGGACGATATGACCATGGCTGAGTTTGCGGATTACTTCCGTCAGAAAAAGACATTGACAGAGCCGGAATGCGCTCTTTGGAGAGATATCTTATACGGATCGGATAAGCAGTTGTTCTGGTACTGTGATCCTTACATGAGAGTTTGCGCCAACATGGATCAGGGCGGCGCCATCGTGGATCTGCGTCCTTATGCAGCGAAACTGGAGTGGCCGGTAGGTATCGGCACCAAGCATATCACGGATGCTTCCTATCCTTTCCTGATCCAGGAAAAATACAGAGCGGGATACTTCACGCACTATGCCGGAGAAGGTACCGTAAGAAGTGCAAAACTGACTTACAAAGGGGAAGAAGTCGATCTGTGTCTGTGCAGGACCAAGGCACACTTCTCACAGGAAGGCAAGACCAGAATTCTGACGCTGGATCCCGTAGAGATCGAATTCTATGATTTGACTGTAAAACTGCAGACCAAGATGTATTTTGAGGAAGGCAGCTCCAACATCAAGATCGAAAGACATATTCTGGAGATGAGCGATCCGGGTGCGGAAGTAGAGATCAATGAGTATATGGTAGCTTGTTACGGCACCACGGAATACTCCGAAGATATGAGTAACATTACGCTGACCTGCACGGACGGTACAAACAGCAAAAAGATCAAATACGAATATAAGTGCCGTGAAGAGCAGATGCAGGGGGCAACGGAAGTGATCTCCGTGATTCCGGACATTGAAACCAGGGTATCCTTAAGCTGTGAGAAGAAAGAAGCAGTCGGCTATATCAAGGAAGGCTATGCTTTCTCTCCGATGTTTACCCTGGGTTATACAACCAAATTGAAAGATAAGGAGGTATTTGCAACATGGCTCAATCTGGCAAAGGCAAATTGAATTACAGATGTCCCTCCTGCTTTATGAGAGATTTGGACATTGATATGTTCTATGATAAAGATAAGAAAGAATATCACTGCATCCGCTGCCAATATGTAGGCACGGAAGAAGATGTCCTGGAAAAAAATGAACTGGTAAGATTCCGTTATCGGGATGCAATGAAGCGCTTTACCAAATTTGATTTTGACTGAGAAAGGCATGGATCTTAAGATGGAATTTCTGAAAGGAATGGATATTTCCACTTTAAAAGAAGTAGAGAGCCTGGGCGGAAAGTTTTACGATCGGGGTGTGGAAAAGGATGTGCTGGATATCTTTCAGGATTATGGTGTAAATGCGGTCCGCCTCCGTTTATGGAACGACCCTTATACAGAGGAGGGAGAACCTTACGGAGCCGGCACCAACGATCTGCCGACCACGATAGAATTGTCAAAAAGAGCGCTTGAGAAGGGCATGGAAGTTTTGCTGGATTTTCACTACAGTGATTTCTGGGCGGATCCCGGGAAACAGAGAGTGCCTAAAGCATGGCGGGGCATGAATCTTGAGCAGCTGGAGAGGGCTGTCTATGATTATACGATAGAAACCCTGGAAGCCTTAAAGGAGGCAGAGGCATTTCCGACGTTGGTACAGGTCGGTAATGAGATCTCCAACGGTCTGCTCTGGCCCTATGGCAGAACCCCGGACTATGACGGTCTTGCACGGCTTGTCAATGCAGGGATAAGAGGTGTTCGAGCAGTAGATCAAGAGATCCCGATCATGATCCACCTAGATAACGGCGGCAACAATGCCCTCTATCGGGAATGGTTCGATCACTTTATGGAAAAGGGTGAGGACTTTCAGATCATCGGCCTGTCCTATTATCCCTTCTGGCACGGAACCATGGAAGAACTGAGCCATAACATGAAAGATATTGCAAAGCGTTACGGCAAGACTTTAATGATCGCGGAGGTTTCCATGGGATTTACAATGGAAGACTACGCTTCCTATGAAAAGCTTGCGCCCCATGAGAGAAAGGGCATGGCAACCAGACCCGATGTAGTTGCGAAGATTCCGTATGCTATGACCAAAGAAGGTCAGAGGGTATTTCTGGAAGAGCTGTTCAACAGGCTAAAAGAAGTACCGGAGAATCAGGTGAGGGGTTTCTTCTATTGGGAACCTGCATGGATCCCGGTGGCCGGTTCCGGATGGGCATCGGATGCAGCCATCGCATATATGGAGGAAAAAGGACCCGGCGGAAACGAGTGGGCAAACCAGGCGTTGTTTGATTATGACGGAAATGCCCTGCCGGCATTGGAGGCAGTCAGAGACTTTGTTTTCTGAGGAGACGGAAGGGCAGAAATTTAATATTTTTCGCATGATTTTAATTATTGAAGGGAAAAAATTATGCAAGTTGTATATTTTACAATAAAGATAGTTGACAATGTGTATAAAAAGTGATATTGTATATTTGTAAAATTTGGAATGGATAAGATTAGGAAATCGTTTTCCAAGACTGTTTATTATGATGGATATATACCATTAATCGAGTATTTATCGGGTATATACTATTAATTTTTGGTATAAGATACAGTAATGTATTTTATATAATATAATGTAACATATTATTAAGTAATCAAGAAAGTGAGAGGAAAAAATTATGAAGAAAAAAGTATTAGCAACCTTACTTGCATCTGCAATGGTTGTAGCTTGTCTCTCAGGCTGTGGCAATGATAGCACAACGCCTGCAGATGGCACAACAACCGGCGGCGACACAACAACCGGCGGTGATACAACAACCGGCGATGATGCAGCTCCGGCAGCACCGGTTGAGTACGGCTCAGGCACAATTACGATCTGGGTAGCAGAAAACGTTGTAGAGTTTACCAAAGCCAAAGCAGAAGAGTTTTTGGCAGCAAATCCGGATATGTCCGGTTATACTGTAAGCGTTGAACCTGTAGGTGAAGGCGATGCAGCAGGTAACATGATCACAGACGTTCTTGGCGGTGCTGATATCTACGGTTTCGCACAGGATCAGATCACTCGTCTGGTTTCCGCTGGCGCTTTATGTCCTATCGTTGCTGACAATGCATCCTTCGTAACTTCTCAGAACGATGAAGGTTCCGCAAAAGCAGCTACAGTTGGTGATATGCTTTATGCATACCCTATGACATCCGATAACGGTTATTTCCTGTACTATGACAGCAGCGTTGTATCAGATCCCACTTCTTTGGAAGCGATCGTTGCAGACTGCGAAGCAGCAGGCAAGAACTTCTATATGGAGATCAACTCCGGATGGTATCAGCCGGCATTCTTCTTTGCTACAGGCTGTGAATTAACTTATGATACTGATGATGCCGGTAACTTTACAGCTTGCAACATCAGCTATGCAACAGATAAAGGCGTGGTAGCTCTGAAAGAGATCATCGAGCTTCAGTCCTCATCTGCATTCCAGAACGGTTCTTCTGTTTCCAGCGGAACCAACATCGGCGCTATCGTTGATGGTACTTGGGATTCCGGCGCAGCACAGGAAATCTTCGGTGACAACTATGCGTGTGCAAAACTTCCTTCTTTCGAAGGTTCTGACGGAAACACCTATCAGTTGAGCGGTTTCGGCGGATTTAAATTATTAGGTATCAAACCTCAGACAGAGGAAGGCAAGTTAGCAGTTTGCCACGCTTTGGCACAGTATCTGACAGGTACGGATGTTCAGTTGGCACGTTATAATGAAGTAGGCTGGGGTCCTTCTAATGTAGCAGCACAGAAGGATGCAGCAGTACAGGCTGACGTAGCTTTGTCTGCATTAGCAGAGCAGTTGGCATACACCATTCCGCAGGGTAACTATCCCGGTGATTACTGGACTCTGGCAACATCTCTTGGTGATGATATCATCCAGGGCAATTTGAGCACATCTTCATCTGATGATGATCTGATGAATGCTCTTACAACTTTTGAAAATACTTGCATTTCTTATGCTCAGTAATTTATTTTAATAGTGTTGACCGGAGCGGAGAGATTCTCTCTGCCCGGTCTCTCTTTAAAATAGGGGTGTCACAGTAATGCGGCATCCGGTATTTAGAAACTACTCATTTGGGAGGGATTTGAGATATGGGTAAAGAAGCGAATTCCGGTAAAGGCAAGAAAAGCAAAGGAAATTCGAATGGTGGGTTTTGGGCTGATTTCAAGGAAATCGGTCTGACATTTAAAGAGGGAGACTGGAAGACGCGTGTCTCCTATCTGATCATGGGTTTTGGCCCCTTGCTGCGTAAGCAGTTTTTAAGAGGTATTGCTTTTTTGGCAGTAGAAGTTTTATATATTTTCTATATGGTCAGTTTCGGATGGGGTTATCTGAAGGATATCGGAACGCTGGGAACGGTAGCCAGAGTTGTAAATCCGAACGGAACCTTCAGCTACAATGACAACAGTTTCTTCATCCTGTTGTACAGTATTTTGTCAATTATCATTACCTGTGCCTTTCTTCTGGTATGGAGAGTGAATATCAGGACGAATCGGGAAGCAGAGCAATTACTTGCGGCAGGCAAGAAACTTCCGACGGTGAAGCAGGATTTAAATTCCTTGCTGGATGGCAATTTTGACAAGACATTACTGGCATTGCCGGTTACAGGTGTGTTTGTATTTACGGTGCTGCCGATCATCTTCATGATTTGTATTGCATTTACGGATTATGATGCGAATCATCAGCCGCCTACCAATTTGTTTGGATGGGTTGGTCTGGAAAACTTTAAAAACCTGTTCGCATTTGGTTCAACAGGATTTGGTTATACGTTCTGCATCATACTCATGTGGACATTGATTTGGGCTTTTTTTGCAACATTTTTGACCTACTTCTGTGGAATGGGTGTTGCAATTCTGATAAATAAAAAAGGGATTAAATTCAAAAAACTTTGGAGAACTATTCTGGTTATGACCATTGCGGTTCCCCAGTTTGTATCCTTGTTGTATGTATATAAGATGTTTGCAAACGACGGTTTGATCAACTCTTATCTTTTGAAATGGGGTTGGATCAGTACCAGAATTCCATTCTGGTCTAATCCGATGCTTGCTAAGATCATGATCATTGTGATCAACCTTTGGATCGGTATTCCCTATACCATGTTGATCACCACCGGACTTTTGATGAATATTCCGGAAGACTTATATGAAAGTGCAAGAATTGACGGAGCAAACGGCTTTCAGATGTTCCGCAGTATCACGCTTCCTTATATGTTATTTGTAACAGGACCCTTCCTGCTGACACAGTTTACCGGTAACCTGAACAACTTTAACGTAATCTACTTATTGACACAGGGTGGTCCGAGTTCCATGGCGCTTACCAACGGTGGCGGTTATACGGACTTGCTGATTACGTGGCTGTATAAATTGACAATAAACGATACGAACTATCGTATGGCAGCGGTTCTTGGTATTATGGTATTTGTCGTTACGGCGGTCATTTCCATGGGTGTTTACAACATATTGCCGTCTGTAAAAGATGAGGAGGGATTCCAATAATGAATAATAAATCCATGAAAAAGAAAAGAGCGATAAGTAATGCAATATCTTATTTTGTTTTGATTCTCATCAGTATTATCTGGCTGGCGCCGTTCGTATGTCTGTTCTTACAGAGCCTTCGTTCCTATACGGAAGGCGGCGGCGGTATGGTAGAGTATTTACTGCCGAAGCAGTTTTCGCTGGATTCCTATGTATGGCTGTTTGGCGAAGAAAGCAAGTTCACGCGTTGGTATCTCAACACATTGATCATTGCGGTTTGTGTAGCGATCCTGCAGACGATCGTGGTATTGTGTGTAAGTTACGCCTTGTCACGTATGCGCTTTAAAGGACGTACGTTCTTAATGAGATTCTGGTTGATCTTGGGAATGTTCCCCGGATTCCTGACCATGATCTGTTTGTACTTCCTGTTGCAGCAGATGCATTTGACACAGGCGGGCGCGATTCCCGGTTTGATCTTGATATCGGTGGCAAGTTCCGGTATGGGATACTATGTGACCAAAGGATATTTTGATACGATCCCCAAGGCCCTGGACGAGGCTGCAAGAATTGACGGTGCTTCCAGAGCAAGAGTGTTCTTGACCATGATCCTTCCGATGTCCAAACCGATCATCATCTACGGGGCACTGGTTGCATTCATGGCACCCTGGTGTGATTATGTATTTGCTTCTTATGTTGCTTTCGGTTACTCCGACAGCTACAACGTAGCGGTAGCATTACAGCGTTGGGTATGGACCAACGATTATCAGGGCTATTTCACAAGGTTCTGTGCGGGTGGTTTCCTGGTTGCCCTTCCTGTTACGATCCTCTTCATGTGCTTGCAGAAGTACTATGTAGAAGGTGTTACCGGTGGTGCTGTAAAGGGTTAATTCCTTTACACTATAGCTTCACTGGAAGCGGGATTCATCAAAGCATAAAAAAGTATAGTAAAATAAGTGCAGGCTGTCTTTTGGCAGTCTGCATTTGTGCTTGTGACAAAGGTGGACGGAAAGGTTTCCTTCATAGGACCCTCCGAAGGAAAGCCTTTCCGTCCGCCTATATTCTTCCGCTTTAGCAAAATAAATAACAATCGATATTAAATAAAGGGTCATTTCCTTTAGCAATAATCCGGAAACTCTGAGGCATGTAGATAGAAGAAAAGGATTTCTGTCGCAGGGCTCTGTGAAGGCGCTAGTACTTAGCGAGGTATTTTCGAGCTTAGTACTGTTGCGCCTGAACCGAAGCGAAAGCGTGCCCAAGACGGAAACCTTTTCTTCCGTCTATACGCCCCTGAGTTTAAGATCTTTCACAACAAAAAGGAGTGAAAATAATGAATAAATATAAACGATATATAGTCATATTCCTTACGGCCTGTATGGTACTTACAACCGCCTGTGGCAGCACCGGGAACGGCCAGCCGATGGACGCTGAATCCGGACAGAATACTTCTGTTACAGGAGATGGCGGAGATGGCGCAGAGAATAGTCTGGACGATACACAGCCGGATATCACGGACACGATTCCCTTAAATGTGATCGATGATAACTATCGCACTTACTACGAGGTCTTTGTGTATTCGTTCTGTGACAGTGACGGAGACGGTATCGGGGATTTGCAGGGATTGATCTCCAAATTGGATTATATCAATGACGGCGATGACACCACAGATACGGATCTTTGCTGTAATGGAATATGGCTGATGCCTGTGCATCCGTCTCCGACTTACCATAAGTATGATGTAGTAGACTATTATGACATAGACCCTGCTTATGGTACTTTGGAAGATTTCAAGGAGTTTCTGGCGGCATGTGAGGACAGAGGGATCAAAGTTATCATGGACCTGGTCATCAATCACTCTTCTTCGCAGCATCCGTGGTTCAAAGAAGCTTGTGCATATTTAAGGGAATTGGGTGACGGAGAACCGAATGTTGAAGATTGCCCGTATGTGGACTACTATCATTTTTCC
This sequence comes from Lachnospiraceae bacterium, assembly GCA_022510585.1. Lineage (GTDB taxonomy): Bacteria > Bacillota > Clostridia > Lachnospirales > Lachnospiraceae > UBA3282. The sequence goes on along the minus strand of JAFLTF010000015.1, from coordinate 24,291 downwards.
AGGGAAAATGCCTCAGGATATTCTAAAGTGGCGGGAGCGGACTGGTATTATGAGGCACAGTTCTGGAGTGAGATGCCTGATTTGAATCTGGGTAGTGAGGCGCTCCGTGAAGAAATAGAACAGATCACAAAATACTGGCTGGATATGGGCGTAGGCGGATTCAGACTGGATGCGGTCAAAGAGTATTATTCAGGAGATGCGCCGGCTAACATCGAAGTCTTGAGTTGGTTTACGGAGGTTGTTAAATCACAGAAGGCGGACGCCTATCTGGTAGGGGAAGCATGGGCAAACATGAGTGAGTATTCGAAGTATTACAGCAGCGGCATGGACAGTCTCTTTGATTTTGCGTTTGCGGATGCGGAAGGAATTATCGCTAAAACGCTGAAGTCTACATCCGCCCAGAGGTACGGTGAAACGGTTGCATCCTTGCAGGAAACCTTTGGACAGTACAATGCGGATTATATCGATGCGCCTTTTTATACCAACCATGACATGGGCAGGAGCGCCGGTTATTATGTAGGGACAAATTCCGAAGCGCAGACGAAGCTGGCAGGCGCCCTGAATCTGTTTATGAGCGGTTCCGCCTTTCTTTACTACGGTGAGGAGCTTGGCATGAGGGGTGCCGGAAAGGATGAGAATAAACGTGCGCCGATGTATTGGAGTAAGGATGCCGAAAAGGATGGTATGTGCGACGGCCCTGCGGATATGGATGATTTTGAGATGATCTATGACAGCCTGGAAGAACAGGAGCAGGATGATTCCTCTATTTATCAGTTCTATAAGAAGGTTATTAAGATCAGGAATCAGAATCCGGAAATTGCCAGGGGGGACGTGGCGTATTTAAGCGATATTCCGGGAGAGCGTTTCTGTGTTCTGAAGAAAACCTGGGAGGGGTCCGAAGTCCTTGTGATCTTTCATATCGGTGAGGAGACTGAAGAGCTGGACGTAAGCAGTCTGGCTTTAAATGGTGCAGGAATCTCCGCAGACAGTGTGCGCGGCGTTCTGGAGACAGGAACAGAAAAGATCACAGTGGAAGACGGCAAGGTTACGATGCCCGGATTTTCCGCTCTGGTTTTGAAATAAAAATCATATTGAAATAACAGGCGCTTTGGTGTAAAGTATTATTAGCATATTTTAGGCAGAAGCGCAGGATGCTTCGGAATGGAGAGAAAGTATGGGAAAAGAGACAACGAAAACAGGGGGATGGCGCACCAATAAATGGGTTCGTGCCGCAATTCCCGCATTATTATTACATTGTAGTATCGGTACGGTTTACTGCTGGTCCATTTTCAGTCAGGAAATAGCCGATTATATCGGTTTCAGTAAGGGAGCAACGGAATGGGCATTCAGTTTTGCAATCTTTTTCTTGGGAATGTCCGCAGCATTTCTTGGGAATGTCGTGGAGAAAGATATCCATAAGTCTTCCCTGATCGCAGCAATCTGTTTTGCGGCAGGTATGGCGGGAACCGGATTTTTCATTTACTACGGAGGACAGAATCCGGGGAGTGTGCTGGCACTGATCGGAATTTACATATGTTACGGCTTTATCATGGGTATCGGTCTGGGAACCGGCTATTTGTCACCGGTTAAGACCCTGATGCTTTGGTTTAAGGATAGAAAGGGTCTTGCTACGGGTCTGGCGGTTGCCGGATTCGGCGCAGCGAAGGCGATTGCAAGCCCGATCATGCAATCCATGCTGGATAACCTTGGTGACGGCGGTATCTATAAGATGTTCCTGATCTTGGCAGCGGTCTATTTCGTAATGATGTTTGTGGGCCACCTGCTTTTGAAGAAACCGGATGACTGGCATGAGCCTCAGAACAAAGAGGAGCGCCAGAGCATTATGTCTGTTTTAAAAACAAGGCCTATGTCCAACTATATCGGTATTTGGGTTATGTTTTATATCAATATCACCTGTGGTCTGGCTTTGATCTCACAGGAGAAAATGATCGTGAAATGTATCGGTCTGGCAAGCTTTGTAGGAATCATTTCCACGGTGTCCGCTATTTTCAATGCGGGCGGACGTCTCGGGTTCTCCGCATGGGCGGATACGATGAAAGACAGGAATACGATCTATAAGCTGATCTTCATACTTTCTATTGCGTTCACGGCCATTGTTATGTTGACCGGCGGTATTCAGAACGGAGAAGGAAACACCCTTTTGATCGTTTTGGTACTGGGACTGATCTTTGTGGTAAACGCAGGGTACGGCGGCGGATTCTCCAATGTACCGACTCTTTTGTCCGACCACTACGGTATGGGAAATATCAGTGCGATTCACGGAATCACACTTTCCGCATGGGCATTTGCGGGATTGACCGGAAATCAGATGGCAGCATGGATCGTGAAGACCTTTGGAGAAGAAGTTTCTATGGATCATTTACTTTCGGACGGAAGCATAGAGACCATCACGGTAAATCCCACAGGATATCAGTGTGTGCTGTATGCGACCATAGTTTTGTATATCATTGCTTTGATCGTATCCTTGCTGTTGGTTAAGCCTGCGAATAAGGATAAGGCATAAGTAAGTAAAAGCAGCGCATAAAAATGCTGTGATTTGCGAAAGAATGAAAAGTGAATGAAAAAGCCGGGCGGATCAACTGTCCGGCTTTTGATACAAAAATATAGAATAAAATGCCTGCAAAAGCGGGCGGGGGTGCTTTATGGAACAAAATAGGAACGAGATGTTTGGGCAGTATACAGAAAAGAAGGAAAAAGGCAGCATATTCGGAAGGCTTATGACGGGAAGAAAAATGGGCAGGTTGTTGATGCCCTTCATTTTACTGTTGCCAGTGCTGCTTTGCTTTGGCTGCGGACAGGATAGAAAAACGTCGCAAGAAGGGCAGCAAGAAGATATATCGACATTGACCGCCAATGACGACGGTCCCGGTTTGATGAAAATTGAGGTTGATCCGGCAATTTTAGAGGAAGCCCGCAACAAGGCTGATGAGGCGCAGAAAGAAGATGAGAATGCGGCAGGAACGGAAAATTCCGGAGAACAAGGCTCAAATGCCGCAGGCGGGGCGGACAGAGAGGCTCTCTATAATGATACCGCCGATTTTGCGATCAAGCTTTTAAAAGAGAATCCGGAACTCTCCAAAGAAAATGTGATGATTTCACCTGTGTCGATATTGACGGCTCTTTCCATGACGGCAAACGGAGCCCGGGGGGAGACTTTATCCCAGATGCTTTCCCTGTTTTCACCGGGGCAGGGAATCGACAGCCTGAATGGGAGCCTGCAGGCATGGACGGCAGGTCTTGAAAATACCGATGGGGCAAAGATGAAAATAGCCAATTCCGCCTGGTTTAATGAAAATGCGGAAGAGATAACGATAGAAGATGCATTTTTAGAAAAGGCTGAAACCTATTATGATGCGGAAATCCATCAAACCGCATTTAACGATAATGCGGTAAGACAGATCAATGGCTGGGTATCTGATAAAACGGACGGGATGATTCCGGAAATCATGAATCAGATTCCCGGGGATGTTGTTATGTATCTGATCAATGCAGCCGCTTTTGATGCAGAGTGGCGAAAAATATATGCGGACCATCAGATCAAAGAAGGAATCTTTACCGATGCTTTGGGCTTGGAGAAAACGGTTTCCATGATGGATTCCGAGGAAGATACCTATCTGGAGGATGAGGATGCAATCGGTTTTATTAAGCCTTACAAGTCCGGGTACAGTTTTGTGGCGCTTTTACCAAAAGAGGGAATGACACCGGAGGAATATATTAAAACGCTGGATGGAGAACATTTTCTCGACCTGCTTGCCGATGCCAAAACAGACGTCAGCGTGATGGCCACGATGCCGAAATTCGAATCGGAATATGAGAGAGAACTGAAAGATATTTTGATAGGTATGGGTATGACGGATGCGTTTGATACCGTGAACGCTGATTTTGGCGGAATCGCTGAGCCGGCTGTGGGGAACCTCTATATCAGCCAGGTGCTTCATAAAACCTATATTGCCGTAGATGAACTGGGCACAAAGGCAGGAGCGGTAACTTCCGTGGGAATAGCCAATCTTGCGGCTGTGCTGCCGAAGGAGACCTATATCGTAAATCTGGATCGACCTTTTGTCTATGCGGTCATTGAGGATGAAACGAATATGCCGCTTTTCATGGGGGTAGTAAATAAGATAAACAATTAGTCCGAACCGGGGATGCGCATAGATTTTAGGGATGCGAGGTGTTGTAAAAATGGATTTTATACGCGGAATGGATGTATCATCCTATTACGAGATGAAAGATAAGGGTTACGCATACTATGATGAAGAAGGCCGGGAAGTGGATGTATTGGAGTATGCGGTAAAAAGAGGGTTCAATTTTGCCAGAATACGCCTTTGGAACGAACCGGAAAAGGTTCCTCTGTCCGGCGGTTATTGTAATCCGGATAAGACGCTTGGTCTGGCGAAGAAGATCAAGGAGCTGGGGATCGGATTTGTACTGGATTTTCATTACTCGGATTTCTGGGCCGATCCGGGGAAACAGAGAAAGCCCGATGCATGGAAGAACTTGTCAACTGAAGAGCTGGAAGAGGCAGTGTATCGGTTTACCAGGGATACGCTGCATGCAATGGACGCGGCAGGCGCCTATCCGGATATGATACAGGTGGGAAATGAGATCCGCTGCGGGATGCTTTTCCCGGATGGGATGCTGTTTCCCGATGAAGAGAATTATCCCGGGGTAAAAACCCCAAACTGGGAAAATCTGGCGCGGTTTTTAAATGCAGGCATCCGGGCAGTCAGAGAGACACAGAAAGGGCGGGATACCAAGGTGATCCTGCATCTGGATCAGGGCGGCAATCATGCATTTTTCCAAGACTGGTTTGACCATATCTTGGAAAATGGTGTAGAAGATTTTGACATCATCGGGATGTCCTATTATCCGTTCTGGCATGGCACATTTGATGATTTCAGGGATAACATGGATAAGTTGGCCTCGCGTTACGGAAAGGATATTCTGATCATGGAAACGGCATATGCCTTTCGAAGAAGCGACAGTTTTTTTGGAGAAGAGCTGGAAAATGCGGCAGGTTATCCGGCATCTCAGACTTCTCAAAAAGAGGTACTTGAGCGTATCATCGGCTTGATTGCCGGGGTAAAAGAAAACAGAGGACTCGGTTTTATCTATTGGGAACCTTTTGTGAGGATGTCTGAGGAATCCACAGAGTGGGGAACCTGCATGGCGATTATGGATGAGAACGGAAGACCCACCAAAGGATATGAGGCAATTACTTATCAACCGTAAAAGTAAAAACCGGGGCAGATGAAATGTCTGCCCCGGCAGTTTTTTATTTGTCCAGAAATTCCCGCTGTTCCATGAGTTCTTTCGGAATCTCCACATTCGTATTCTTCAGTTTCTGGAATATGTTATCCATATGATGGATCCTCTGCTGCAGCTTGATATCATAGCGGTCCATCGTCTCCTTATAGAGCGGATTGACCCTCAACTTATCCCTGATTTCTTTGGAGAACGGGCAATGAGCGAACAGAATGGTACGTGCAATCTTGTTCAGACGCGGTGAACCGGTTCCTTCATAGAGGATCCAGGATATATAATCGCGTATGTACATTTCTTTATAGCTGTTCTTGGCCTTCTGCATAGCGAGTTTGATCTTTTCTTTAGCGTCCACGGAAAGATCTCTGTTTTTCTTATAGAATTGGATGTAATCACAATATTCACTGGTGAGAGACGGCTCAGACACATCGTTCCATCTGGCGCCTTGAATGCGTTTACACATTTCCCAACGAAATTCGCCGGTCAGTCGGACGAGAATACTGTTTAAGTCTTCCATGTGGAAAATCGAGACCATCATTCGTGCCGGTGAAGTCCTCTTGCGGCCTTCGATCTCCTGCCACATGACACCACGAACACCCATATTCGGCATCAGAATAACATCCGGCAGTATTTCTATACTGATGCTTTCTCTCGGGATGCCTATCTCCGGACGGCTGAACAGTGTATCCCTGTAATATGCGCTGAAATCCATAGAGCGAATATTGTTGAAGCAATCTTTGATCTTATCCGCAGATACGAGAGCGTTCTCTAAGTCTTTTAAGACATTGCTTTCTGAGAAAACAGGGGAGAAGATGCTGATACGTCCAAAGGTCATTTTGTTGCCGCTGGTGATCATATTGTTCAGCTCGAACAATGTCATTTCCTTTTTATCATTCAGCATTTTCTGCTCGTCTCCGGGCGATATCGTACCGTTTTGTTTCAGTTCACGGACATATGCAGGGTAATCATTGTCAAATTCGTTACGGCTTGGCACCTTGCGGCCCGCATAGATTGCTTTCAGCCATTCATAGGCGGTATAGACTCCATTCTTTGGATCGCTTGGCAAGGAGTCTACGATTGAATAAAGATAAGCGGTGTTTTCCATACCGGCCAGATTTTCATCCACATAGCCGAAGTTAAAGAACATTTTGACGACCTTGGGGACCTTGCGGTCGGAAAGACTTTTGAAAAAGGCGGACGCATATACTTTATAAAATGCCTTGGTAATGGTAAGACGCAGTTTTCTTGCAACATCGTCGGTTGCATTCTTATCTGTCAGCTTGTTGTATTTCTCAATGCCTGATTTGAGACTTTCAGCCGTTTCCTCATCACATCCCGAATAGAGAAGGATCGTATTCAGGGAATCCTTGACATCCGCTTCATCAAATGCAGGCATCTGAGCAGAGGGCGCCTCCGTAAGCTCGTCAAGGGAATTCAGCCTTTCCTTATATTCCTGGACACGTTCCTGATACATTGTTTTGTCAATGGAATCCTGACTTTCCAACTGAATCATCATCGTACCGAGAGCGGCGGTGATTGCTGTGGAATCCTCATCATGGGCACCGATCTTATATAAAATACTTGCGTAAAGATCAAAGAAATCCAGACGGTTCTCATTCATCAACAGATAAATGATATCTTGTTTATATTCATGCATTTCACGGCAGACAGAGAGAATATCATGAACATCCTGGCTGGCTTTGAATATCATTCCGCGTACAAACTCCGCAACCTGCGTTTTGTTTGAAATGCTCTTCATAATGCGTCCCAGTTGTTCATAGTATTGATTCAGCCATTCGGGGACATCTTCTTCCAGAGTCAGTTCTGCTACGGTTTCCAGTCCGGGAAGCGCTCTGGTAGCCAGACTGTGTTTTATGGTAAAACGACGGTATTCATCGTAGCTTTTCATCAAATACTGATAAAAATTATCACAGTCAAATCTTGTCAGCTCATACTGGTCCAGAATATCCTGGAACTGTTTGAGTAAGGAAGTGACGATCAGATTAGGAAGATCTGATTTTGCGCTTAGTATGGTAGATAGATTTTTTCCCGCACAGGAATAAGAAGCCAGCGCCGTATCATCCACAGCCCGATAGGTAATAAAGTGAGAATCATAAAAAAGCTCGCATACGCCTATTACGTCTCCCTTATGTAAATAAAATTCACCTCCGGGATATGAGGCATGTACGGTTCCCTTGGTAATAACATGTAAGGCCGAGATGGCCTGCTCGCTTTGAACAAGTACCGCTCCCGATGGATATTCTTTCGCTGCCATAATCTTACTCCCCTCTATTTGCTGGTATATGTATAATAATTAAAAGCCGTCCATTTTTTATTATAATCTGTTTGGATAATAAATACAAGAACAACAAACAATTGAGATTTATATTTACTTTTTTCATAAATATGATAAAATATTATTTATGACACATATGCTTTTTTTCGGAATAAGTTTATGTGGGAGCAGAGAAGATCGTTGCAGTTAGCGGAAAGGCATGGCGGTTCATATGGCGATGGAAATTGAGGATATTGAATATAGAAGGTTTATCGTAGAGGAATACAAACCGGATGTGGAACGTCTGATCCGTTATTTGCCATGGCTGGAAGAGAAGGCCGGAAGTAATGTGTCAAAGCAATTCACCGATTCCGGTATCGGAGTAAACTCCATTCCTTTTCCGGTCTATGACAGTACCTTGCTTGGTTTTATCAAAGAAGTGCAGCGAACGACTTTGCTGGACCGCAATTACCGTTATATCTATTCCAAGCACAGAATCAGAACAAGTGCCGATGAGCTCAGGATGATTTCGAAAGCGGACATCACGCAGATGGATATTTTGAAGGGGATTTTATCCAAGTATGTTATGGGCGGTATGACCAAGGGGACACTCTGGACAGACGCCGTAAGAGAGGGCATCTTTTTGAAAGTGATTCAGAAGATGAAAGAGAATGTGGAATTCTGGGATAAACCAATGGTGTAAAGGATAGGGATTATGGGAGAAAAATCAGTACAGAAGAAACAGTTTATATTAGATACGGCACGGAAGGTTTTTGTGGAAAAAGGATATAAAAACGTCACAATGAAGGATATTGTGGAAGCGTGCGAGATCAGCCGTGGCGGTCTGTATCTGTATTTTAACAGTACGGAAGAGATCCTGCTTGCGCTATTACAGCAGGAAGCGGACGAAACGGATGATGTCTTTACCAGAAGCATCACGGAAGAGGATTCGGCTGCCGATATCCTGACCCTGTTTTTGAAAGAGCAGAAAAAAGAACTTTTGCGGAAAAAGAATAACCTGATGATGGCGGTATATGAGTATTCATTTGCTAAAAAAGATAAAAAGAATTCGATGCTTAAGAAACAGTTTGAAGCCGGAGCAAAAGTCATAGAGAAACTGATCGAATCGGGAATTGCCTCGGGAGAATTCTATTGTGAGAATCCCAAAGGCGCCGCCAATAATATCATGTATGTTCTGGAAGGAATGAAGATCAATTCTCAGACTATGGGAATTACGGAATCCATGGTGGATGAGCAGCTGCTTTATATTATGGAAGGATTGATCATAGAGTAGTTTGAAGGAAATCTTCATAAGGCATAAGAATAGAAACAGGTCAGATATTCAGTCTGACCTTTTGTTATTTCCTGCTATTTGGTAATGTATGGAAAGTAAAGGGGAAAATATTTGTGAGAAAGAAGATTGTCAAAAGGGCCTTCCTTGTCGTTCTGACTGCCGCTTTGATAGGAAACTTGTTACAACTGCCCGAAAGCATTGTCCTGGCAAATGAGGCAGAGGCAAACACAGAAGGCAGTATTGCAGAGATGATATCCGGGTATCTTCATATCGGTCAGACTCAAAACCTGGAAGAACCCGTATACCCGGACGATAATGAAAGTATAGAAAATGCAGATAATACGGATAATATATACGATAAACCGATAATTATTAAACCGGATGATCAAATGCGTTTATTTGCCGACCCGCAGAGAACCGTTGCTCTTGACAGGGATGGCGAGGGTGTGCTTACATGGGGAATACTTCGTGCGGATGCGGGAACGGAACCGGGTACGGTCAATATTCTGAATGGAGAAGACGACTGGACAGCATTTGAAACCGTATCAAAGGCTCCTCACTTTACGGTGGAAGAAGAGAATGACAAAGACAGTGTATTCTACAAAACACTGGTGGTTACTGCTGAAGATCTTACTGCCGGTGACGGTTGCGATTATTACATTCGGGCGGAGTTTCGGTATACCAAAGAGGGAAGGGAGTATACAGCCCTTACTACTGTGCCGGTCATAACGGCTGAGACGGCAGCCGAAGATTCTATGGAAGAAGCCGGTGCGGAAGAAGAGGTGCCAGCAACAGAGCCGGAGGAAGATCCGGAAAAAGCCGTGCAGAAAGATATCGCGGAAGAGGCGGAGGAACAGACAGGGGAGATAGAAGAAACGGCAGAGAAAACAGAGGAAGCAGAAGGACAGCAGGAAGATGCCGAGGAGGAAGAAGAACAGCCGGAAGGGGAAGAAGCAGCCGAGAAGATAGAAGGGCAGACAGAAGATGCCGAGGACGAAAAAGAACAGCCGGAAGAGGCAGAGATGGCTGAAGGACAGACAGAGGAGATAAAGGTCAGTAAACTTATCCTGAATAAGACCGGTCTTACTATGCATCCCGGCAATATGGCGGAATTGTCCGCCTCTGTCGTACCGGAAGGGCTTGGCAGACCTGTTATCTGGTCCATACGGTCCGGCAGTGATTCTGTTGTAGTATTTGCAGGAGAAGAAAGTATCGTTGGGGAAAAAGCGGTCGATGAGGGCACTGTCGTAACAATTGAGGCAAAATCGGAAGGAAGATGCGAGGTTACGGCGGAATGTGGCGGAAAAACAGCCGTCGTCAAGATCGAGGTGGTACAGACGGATGTCGATGTGAACAATGACCGTCCCAGGAACGAGGAGGGGGATCTGATCGCAATCTCGGATGAAGTATGGGTTGCCGGTTTTGAGAAAGAAAGCGACGTCCTGACTTATACCGGCAGTAAGATCACACAGAATCTGCGGATATACCATAAAGAGACGCTTCTGAAAGAAAAAACGGACTATACGCTGACTTATAAGAACAATGTCAATGCCGCAGCTTATGATTCGGCTAAGGCGCCTTCCGTTACCGTTACGATGAAGGGGCAGTACAGCGGCGGACGGACCTTGTATTATACCATTGCGCCGCGGGAAATTGACGAAGATCGAACCATGGGTTATGAGCAGGTGATAAGCTATGCTAAGGACCTAAAAATTCCGGCGCCGACCTTGTATTACAATCAAAAAAAACTTACCCTGAATAAGGACTTTGTCTGCGATTATACTGCCTACAGCGGGGACAGTGTGTACAGCAGGATGCCTGAGAACTATACGAAAGGCGATGCTTACGAAGACGGCAGGGTTTATGAATATACCGTCTACGGCAAAGGGAACTTTACCGGTTCCTTCCAGATGAGACTGGCAGTGATCAGGGATAAGAATCTCAATCTTGGCTCTGCGACGGTAACGCTGGACCAAAAACAGTATGAATACTGCGGCAGGGGATTATCCAGGGATGATGTTCGCATAACCGCCGTTAAATGCGGCAAAGAGGTTGTGAATGCGGAGTATTATGACTACGAGGTTCATGCAGAGAGTGTCGGAACCGGATCTATTGAGATCAAACCCTCGGATGCCGGCAGGATTGCCGGTTACCGGGGAATGAAAAAAGTCGATATCAAGGTGGTCGGCGACCGGAAGATCAAAGACACCGTAATGGACAACGGCTGGCAGCCTGCCATTACGTTTTTACAGCAGAGCGTGCATATTGACGGCGGCATCATGCAGGCCAAAGAGGGCGTGCTGGTTTATTCGGGTGCGGTTGCAGAACCGCTCAAAGAAGGAGAAGACTATACCGTAAAGTATACCGGCCATAAAAAGGTCGGAACCGCAACCGTCACTTTTGTCGGAATGGGCAGGTATACGGGATCTTTCAAGAAGACATACCGGATCGTGCCCAATACGGAAGTGGATATTGTATGGCACGAAACGGATCATTGGAATGATACGGATGAAGAAAAGAAACCTGTGGCAACTTATAGGAAGGGTGGAGCCATTCCCCAATTTGATCTGACGGAAAAGACTTCCGGAAATGCGTCCTGTGTTCTGAGCAGTAAAACGGATTATTCGGTGAAATACAGGAATAACAATCAACCCGGCATCATGACCTGTGAAATCACCGGAAAAGGAAATTACAAAGGTTATAAAAGTATTACACAAGTAAAGGTCCTTTCGGCCGATATCAGTATGGGAACGATATCCGCCGCGGATAAACAGTACAGTACGAAGGCAGGCGCATGGAAAGCTTCGGTAACGATAAAAGATGTCAACGGAAAGAAATTAAAGGCAGGAACGGACTATGAAAAAACCTTGCTTTACAGATATGCGGGGATGGAAAATGAACTGCCTCCCCAACCGGATACATTTGTATATGTAACTGCCGTAGGGATCAATCATTATGAGGGTTCTTCCATTACCGGAAGTTATCGTATCTACAATACGAATATCAGTAAGCTGACGGTTGTGATCGATGCACAGGAATATACGGGAAGAGAGATCGAATTGTCTCCGGATGCTATTCATGTGTATGCGAATAAGAATGACGCTAAGAAGGGCATAGAGATCGAATCCCCCTGTTATAAGGTCGTATCCTACAGTAACAATATAAAAGCCGGTAAAGCGAAAGTAACATTACGCGGAATCGGAAACTATGGAGGAACCAGGACCTGCACTTTTAAGATTCAAAAGAAGACATTTTTGACTACACGGGTCAATAAGATAACGCTGCATGAAACTTCCGTTACTCTTGGAGTCGGAAGAAGCAGGAAACTTACTGCCACATTGGTTCCGGAAGACGCCTTTAATCAAACCGTGATCTGGAGCACTTCCAACAGTAAGATTGCCACAGTGGAAAACGGTCTCGTTACGGCAAAAGAAAAAACGGGTAAGGTAACGATCACGGCGACTTCTCAGGATACAGGGAAAAAGGCGACATGTAAAGTGACTGTGGCTGTTATTCCGGTTGTTTCTTTTGCCTTGAGCGAAACAAGGGTCGAAGGCGATGAAGGGACTTCTCAGCAACTGACAGTGCTGGATATCCAACCTCAATATGCAGCCCTTGACACCATCCGGTGGGAAAGCGGCAATCCGGAAATTGCATCTGTGGATGCCAAAGGCATGGTTTCACTGAATACAGCCGGGATGACCGTTATAAAAGCCTATGCCGATGAAGACCGGTTTGTTGCCAAATGCCTGGTAGTGGTCAACAGTATGAAAGAAGAAACGGTGCCTGAAGTTCCGTATCTTACGCCGCAGATGTATCGAACTTATGATGATGAGAATGATACCGAAGCAATCAATAAAGCGATACGGGACCTTAAGCCTCAGGGCTGTGATACGGTGTTTCTTCCTGCAGGAACCTATCGGATCGATGCGACGGAAGGTATTAAGATCCTGCCTGAAAACAGTAACATGAAGCTTGTCATGTCACCGGATGCGGTATTGAAGGCTATCGGGAATTCCAGTGAATTCTATGATCTGATTCATGTAAACGGCGCCGGCAACGTGAGGATCTGTGGAGGACAGATCGTAGGAGAACGTTATGAACATATAGGTAATTCCGGAGAGTGGGGGCAGGGTATCGGTATTTATGGATGCAGTTCTGTAAGCATTATCGGCGTTGATATTTCCGAATGCTGGGGAGACGGTATTTATCTGGGTTCCCATAATGATGAAGACCCTGCTGCAGGCAACAGTTATATTACGATTGCGGATTGCAATCTTCATCACAACAGAAGAAATAATCTGTCTGTTGTATATGCGGACTATGTAACGGTGGAGAGATGCAGATTTGATCATGCAGGCGGAACGGCGCCGGGATTCGGCATTGATATTGAGACCAATAGTCCTGACAATCCATGCGAACATATTGAAATATCCGATTCATCTTTTGACGGGAATGCACAGGCCGGTATTGGGATCATTACGGAAGCAGATGATATCAGGATCACCGGCTGTACGCTGAACGGAGCTTTTATCAATTATGCAGGAACCAATGTAAGAGTTTATAATACTATGCTAAGCGGAGAAGTAAATGCAAGGATAGGTCTTCTGATGGACGGGGAAACGAAGATCAATGACGGAGGAGATGAGGAAGATATCCTGGTGGCCTCTTTTAGCGCAGCCGATTGTCCGTATCCGTTCGATGCCTCCCATCCGGACGAGTATGCTCCGTGCAAATACACGTTCAGACGGTATGAAGAAGACGATATATCGTGTAAAATATATGAGGATAATGATAGTTTTTCGGGAAAAGCACTATGTCTGAAACGTGAGGTACAGGGAACAAAAGAGGCAGGATGGTATTTGAACCTCGAAGAATTGACGCAGGATAAATCTTCGCTTTTAGAGAAAGGAGCCGTCTACAGATTTGAATATGTCGTTAAGGGAAGCGGACAATGGGGTATCAAGACCAGTCAGACAGGCTGGTATCCCTGTCTTCCGATGCAGGATAAGTATAGTACGGGTATCGTCACATACGAAGCGGATTCTGCAGAATCCTGCCGGCTTATGCTGTATGCGGTGGATCGGATAAACGGCATGGAGCTTAAGATTGATTCTATTAAAATTTACAAGGTAAGGTAAAACTACATACCTTGTAAATTTTAATCAAATTATGGGAATCAGTCTTCTGCAAGCCGCTCAAGAGCCAGCTGGTAGCCGTCGTTTCCGTAATTGAGAGCACGGTTCACGCGGCTGATGGTGGCTGTGGAGGCACCGGTCCTTTGCGCGATTTCCAGATAGGTCTTGTGTTCCTTTAGCATAGCGGCGACCTCAAGTCTCTGGCTGATGGATAGCAGCTCATTGACCGTACACAGGTCTTCAAAGAAATTATAGCATTCTTCCTTGGTTTTGAGACATAAAATGGCATCAAACAGATGGTCTACGGCTTCACTTTGTATTTTTTTATTCATCTTATCCCTCCATATCAATACGCTTTCACGCGTTAATACGTTACTGCTTCTGTGTAGACTTAATATAACACATCCTGATTTTAAAGTAAAGCCGATTCCTGAAAATTTAGAATGTAAAAGACTTGTCATGTAGTAATAAAAACTATATAATACATTATACAGGTCACAACAAAAAGAGGAGCAGTGAGAAGGCATGACAATCAAAACAGAAGATTTACTGAATAGTATTCTGGGCAGTCTGGACAGAGTTGCTTACATTAAGGCTGAGGATATTCCCAATATCGATCTGTATATGGATCAGGTAACCACCTTCATGGAAACCCGGTTGAAAAGTTCAACCAGAAATCCGGAGGAAGACAAAATACTGACCAAAACAATGATCAATAACTATGCCAAAAACGATCTTCTGCCGCCGCCTGTCAAGAAAAAATATTCCAGAGAGCATGTGATGCTGCTTATTTTTATCTATTATTATAAAGGGATCCTCTCCATCCATGATATACAGACGCTGCTTGGACCGATCACGGAAGAATTCTTTGATACGAAGGAAAAGTTCGATCTGGAAACGATCTATGAGACGGTATTCGGTTTAGAGCAGGAACAGACAGAAGTCCTGAAAAAGGATATTATAGAAAAGTTCCATGTTTCGGAGGGGACTTTTGGGGATGCTCCCAAAGATTCACAGCAATTTCTGCAGTTGTTTTCTTTTATCTGTATGTTGAGTTTTGATGTCTATATGAAAAAACTGTTGATCGAGAAACTGATAGACGGTTTTAGAAGCGGCGGCATGGAGGCTGAAAGGACAAAGGAGACCAAAAGAGCAAAGGAGCAGAAGGTTCAGAAAGAATCTAAACCTCAGAAAGAATCCTAAGTATAGTTGATTCAAATAAAAAAAGCAGCCGAAGGATGAAAATCTTCTCCCCCGGCTGTTTTATTCTGCTCGTTTTTTCGTTTATTCTGCTGCCTTCGTGGCAAAAGAGGTATCTACAAGGTCTTCGTAAGGAACTCTTTTTTCCAACTCACCGGCTTCTTCCAGGATATTCTGTAAAAGGGTGAAGCTCTTTTCCTCAAAGACCAGATCGGATTTCCAGGTGTCCTGTGCGGCATACCGTTCTACAATGGTAGTGATGGTATCCAGGTCAGTTTCTTCAAACTGTGGCTGTATCACTGTTGCGATTTCTTTTGCGGAATGGGTCTGCACATATTCCATACCCTTTTGCAGGGCATTGGTGAAGGACTGGATGATTTCGGGATTGGCTTCGATGTAACTTTTCTTAGCGGAGAACGCGGTATAAGGAACATAGCCGGAATCTTCTCCGAGGGAGGCTACCACATAACCGTCACCTTTGGCCTCTAAGGAGGTGGCATGAGGCTCGAATTCCACCGTAAATTCGCCTTGCCCGCCTGAAAACGCCGCAGCGGTGGAACCGAAATCAATGCTCTGGTCAATGGCCAGGTCGTTGGCCGGGTCAATATTGTTCTTTTTCAGAATATATTCAAATACCATTTCAGGCATACCGCCAGCTCTGCCACCCAGGACATCCTTGCCGATCAGCATGCTCCATTCAAAGGAGTCAATGGGTTCTCTGGCGACAAGAAAGTTACCGGCACGCTGCGTCAGCTGTGCGAAGTTGACCGCATAGTCGGAGGAACCGCCGATATAAGTATAGATCGTGCTTTCACTTCCCATAAAGCCAATGTCCGCTTCATCTGTCAAAAGAGCCGTCATGGTTTTATCGGCTCCAAAACCGGTAACCAGTGTCAGATCGATACCCTCGTCTTTAAAATAACCTTCTTCTATCGCAACATACATGGGCGCATAGAAGATGGAATGAGCCACTTCGTTGAGCGTAACAGGCGTATTACCTGAAGATGACGATGATTCTTTCTCCTTTGTGCCGCATCCGGTCAGCACGGAAACAACACAGAGTGTTGTAAGAAATAGGGATAATAGTTTCTTTTTCATATACCTCCTGTATCTGTACCACAGAAATTTTTTCATTGAATACTTAATTTATTATATAAAGCCCAGACGGATTGGTTCATAAGGTGCGATAGAAAAAGATATATCTTGTACTGCATACTCATTATATGATATACTATAAACGGTATATTTTGCTTACATAAGGAAGTTCAACTACTTTAAAGAATGAGAGGAAAATGCTGTGGAACAAGAACGGGAACTAAAACAAATCAATAAGGTAGCGGTTATTTGCTATACAATTGTGGTATCAGTTATTTTGTTAGCTTATGCAATAGAGGTTGCAAAGGGCTCAAGAACGCTCGGATATTATGCGTTTTTCAGTTTCCTTGCTGCCGCACCGGTCATAGCATCCTGGATTCTATTTAAGATGAATCCGGCGAGTACGCTGGTAAAGCATATCATGGGTGTCGGTTACGGTATTTTCTACGGCTATACGATTTTTACAACAACGGACCTGACGGCATATACATTTGCGATTCCGATGCTTCTGGTCATTCTTTTGTATTCCGACTTGCGGTATTGTATGCTGATTTCGGTAGGTGCTGTTTTGGAGAATGTAGCTTTTACCATTTATCAGGCGGTTACCGTACATATCCCATCGGAATCGATGCCATATTATGAAATCAGGAATTTACTGATGATCCTCATAGCCCTGTTTTTGTGTCTGGCTACGAAAGTCCTTAAAGATATCAATCAAATGAAGATGGAGGATATCAATCAGGAAAAAGAAAACATAGCCAGAATCTTGCAGCACACCATGGATGTATCCGGTGGCATCACAAGTGGAATCGAGGATGTAACGGAGCAGATGAAAGAACTGGGCAGGGCTGTTTCCGAAACAAGGGA
>JAFLTF010000015.1:0-7039 GCA_022510585.1 Lachnospiraceae bacterium | reverse complement strand
AGGATGTAACGGAGCAGATGAAAGAACTGGGCAGGGCTGTTTCCGAAACAAGGGATGCCATGGAGCAGGTATCTACCGGTACGAATGAAACCGCCAATGCCATCCAGAATCAGATCGGACAGACGGAAGAGATTCAGAGATATACCGAGCAGGTAGAAGAGGTATCCAAGAGCATCAATGACAGTATGGACAGGACCAGAAACGATATTGCAAACGGCAGAAAGAGCCTAGATATCCTGTTACAGCAGGTGGAAGCTTCCGAGCGCGCCGGGAATGAGGTCGTACAGGACATTGATATGCTCAAAGAATATATGCAGAATATGCAGTCTATTATTGAACTCATTACCAATGTGGCCAGCCAGACCAGCCTGCTTGCGCTAAATGCCAGCATCGAGGCTGCCCGTGCCGGAGAAGCGGGAAGAGGTTTTTCCGTTGTGGCAACGGAAATTTCCAATCTGGCAAATCAGACGCAGGATGCAACGGTCAGCATCACGAATGTGATCCAGAATGTATCCGAAAAATTGACTGTATCAGTCAATGCTATCGAAGAATTGATGAACAACAATGCCAAACAGAATGAATCCGCAGCCACGGTAGTGGAAAGCTTTGAAAAGATCAGCGAAAGTACCGGAAGCGCTGATGAACAGGTTCAGAAATTAGCGGATGTGGTAGGGAAGCTGGCAGGGGCAAACAGCGAGATCATTGAAAGCGTACAGACGATCTCGGCGGTTATGCAGGAGGTTTCCGCACATTCCGGTGAAACCTATGATATCAGTGAAAAGAACGCAGGTATTGTAGTCAGTGTATCGGAATTGGTTGAACAGATCAATGAGCAGGCCCAGAGTTTGAATAATCAATAATCAGTAATCATTGTGGATGAACCTGGGGTTTACAGGCATCTCATGAATATAAAGGAGGAAAAAGTAATGGGGATTATGACAAGATTTAAGGATATTATGGCGGCAAATGTGAATGCACTTTTGGACCGTTGTGAAGATCCGGAGAAGATGATCGATCAGTATTTGAGAAATTTGGAGCAGGATTTTGCTAAGGTAAAAGCAGAGACAGCATCCATTATGGCAGAAGAAAAAAGTGCGAAACGGAAACTGGATGAGTGTGACGCTGAGATTGCCAAGATGACAGAATATGCTAAGAAAGCAGTTGCAGCGGGTAATGATGATGAAGCAAAACAGTTTTTGGCGAAGAAAGCAGAGCTGACCCAGAAGCAGTCTGTACTTGCACAGAACTATGAGCTTGCCCGTGGCAATTCCGAGAAAATGCGTCAAATGCATGATAAGCTGTCCTCCGATATTGCTTCCTTGAAGAGCAGGAGAGATATGCTTAAGGCAAAAGCAAGGGTAGCAGAGACCCAGAAGAAGATGAACACGCTGGGTTCCGGACTGGAGAGTGCAGGCAGCAACATGGCAGCATTTGACAGAATGGAAGAAAAAGTAAATAAGATGTTTGATGAAGCCGATGCTATGGATGAGTTAAATGCCAGACCGGAAGAGAATGATGTCGATGCTCTTGCAAAGAAATATGATACCGGTGCACAAAGCGCGGCAGTAGACGATGAACTGGCAGCTTTGAAGGCAGAAATGGGATTATAGAAAGGTACGGTTGAATCATGGGTTTATTTTCAAATCAATTTTCCAATGTGGTGGAATGGAACGAAACCAAAGAAGGCGTTTTGTTCTTTAAATGGCAGAATCAGGAAATCAAGAAAGGCTCTAAGCTGATCATTCGTCCGGGTCAGGATGCCATTTTTTTGTACAATGGCATTGTAGAAGGAATTTTCGAGGATGAGGGCAGCTATGATATCGAGTCCCAGATCATTCCCTTTCTGACGACCTTAAAGAGTTTTAAATTCGGTTTTAATACCCCGCTTCGTGCGGAAGTTCTTTTTATCAATACGAAGGAACTTCTGGTAAGATGGGGTACCAAAAATGCAATCAATCTGCAGGCACCGGGACTGCCCGGCGGCATGCCGATCCGTGCCTTTGGAACCTTTAATTGTAAGATTGCGGATCATAGCGTGGTCATTGATAAACTTGCCGGAATCCGCCAGACCTATACGGTTGAAGATGTGAAGGAACGTATCATTGCAAGCCTCGACCAGCTTCTGATGAGCTGGATATCCAAGGAGGGCAGGGATATGTTCAACCTGCAGGCGGATGCAAGGAATATTGCCAAAGGGCTTGAGTCCGATCTGGATATGGATATGCGTAAAATCGGAATAGAAATTACCGATTTTACGATTGAAAGTTTCTCTTATCCCGAAGAGATCAAGAAGATGCAGGAGAAGGCAGCAGCACAGTCTATGGTTGGGGATATGAATAAATATACCCAGATGGCTGCGGCTGACGGTATGAGTAATGGGCGTGCCGGCGGCGGTATTGCCTCTGATATGGTAAATCTGCAGATGGGCATGGCAATCGGCCAGCAGATGGTAAATCAGATGAACCTGAATCAAAATGCCGGTATGAACAATATGGGAGCGGCATCCCCGCAAACAGCACCGGCACAAAACGGCGGTGATAATGGGGCTGGTCCGAAGTTTTGTCCGAACTGCGGAACCCCGGCAAACGGCATGAAATTCTGCGGAAACTGCGGAAATCAGTTGTTTTAGACAGGGAAAAGGCATATGAGTATTTACGATACCTTGAATGAGCAGCAGAAGAAAGCTGTTTTCACTACTTCCGGTCCGGTTTTGGTACTGGCTGGAGCAGGCAGCGGCAAGACCCGTGCCCTGACCCACAGGATCGCTTATCTGATCGATGAAGAGGGCGTGGATCCCTACCACATCATGGCAATCACCTTTACCAACAAGGCGGCAGGGGAAATGCGGGAGCGTGTGAATGCGCTGGTCGGTCACGGTTCCGAACAGGTTTGGGTTTCTACCTTTCATTCTTCCTGTGTACGGATTCTGCGGCGTTACATAGACAGGCTCGGATTTGACAATCATTTTACGATCTATGATACGGACGACCAGAAAGGGATCATGAAGGAAGTCTGCAAAAAGCTTTCGATTGATACCAAGACGCTGAAAGAACGGACGATCCTTAATGCAATCTCTTCGGCGAAGGATGAGCTGATCTCACCGGTCGAGTATGAAATGCAGAATCCGGGAGATTATATCGGCAGCAGGATTGCCAAAGCTTACAGGGAATATCAGGATACTCTCCGGAAAAACAATGCACTGGACTTTGATGATCTGATCATGAAGACGGTGGAACTTTTTAAAAATGATCCCCAGGTGTTGGAATCCTATCAGGACAGGTTCCGCTATATCATGGTGGACGAGTATCAGGATACAAATACGGCCCAGTTTGAATTGATCAGACTTTTGGCGGCGAAATACAGAAACCTCTGCGTTGTGGGTGATGACGACCAGTCTATCTATAAGTTCCGCGGCGCCAATATCCGGAATATTCTGGATTTTGAAAAAGTTTATCCGGAAAGCACCGTCATTAAGCTGGAGCAGAATTACCGTTCCACCCAGATGATATTAGATGCAGCCAATGCAGTGATCAAGAATAACAGAGGAAGAAAAGACAAGGCGCTCTGGACACAGAAAGAAGAAGGCGCTTCCATCCATTTTCATCAGTTTGACAGCGCTTTTGACGAAGCAGATTACATTGCGGAAGATGTCAGGAAAAGGAAAAACGAGGGGACGGCGGATTACAACGCATGTGCGGTCCTTTACCGTACCAATGCGCAGTCTCGTATGCTGGAAGAACGTTTTATCATGAAAGGCGTACCCTATCAGGTCGTGGGCGGGGTAAACTTTTATGCCAGAAAAGAAATCAAAGATATTCTGGCGTATTTAAAGACCATCGACAACGGCAGGGACGATGTTGCTGTCAAAAGGATCATCAACGTACCCAAAAGAGGAATCGGCGCGGCAACCATCCAACGGGTGCAGGAATATGCGGACAGCAGAAATATCAGTTTCTATGATGCTCTGCGGGAGGCCGACCAGATCATGACGATCGGCAAAAGCGCCTCCAAGCTGCAGCCTTTTGTGACCATGATCCAGGCATTTCGAAGCAAACTGGAGTTTTATGATCTGGAGGATCTGCTGAAAGATGTCCTTGAGACCACCGGATATGTGCGGGAACTGGAAGCCTCCAATGAAGAGGATGCCGAGGACAGGATAGCGAATATTGATGAATTGATCAGTAAAGTGGTTGCCTATGATGAAACACATGAAAATGCCGATTTGAGTGAATTTCTGGAAGAAGTGGCGCTGGTTGCGGATATCGATACAGTGGACGGTAACAATAACAAGGTCCTGTTAATGACTTTACACAGTGCAAAAGGTCTGGAATTTCCCAACGTGTATCTGGCAGGACTGGAAGACGGGATTTTCCCCAGTTATATGACGATCACATCGGACGACCCGCTGGAAGTGGAAGAGGAAAGACGGCTTGCTTATGTAGGCATCACCAGAGCCAAAGAGGAGCTGACCCTTACCTGTGCCAGACAGCGTATGATACGCGGAGAGACCCAGTACAATCCGGTCAGCCGTTTTGTCAAGGAGATTCCGCCGCTGTTGTTGGATCATAAGCTGCCAAAGCCGAAACATTCTGTTTTCGACAGTGACTATCGCAGAGGCGGTGCAGGCAGTTATCAGAGGCAGTTCGGAATCAATGCGGACACGGTTTTTGATAAGCCGAAGGCTGCTGCAAAACCCAAGGCAGTCGTTAAGCCTAAACGAACCGCTTACGAAGACCAGCCTTATATAACCAAAGCGGCCGCTCAGATAGAAGAGACAGTTGTCAGAACCGAAGCCTCCATCGGATATGAGCAGGGAGACAGAGTCAGACATCTGAAATACGGGGAAGGCACAGTTATGAAAATAGAACCGGGGCCCAGAGATTATCAGGTAACGGTAGTCTTTGACGAGGCCGGGCAGAAGATCATGTATGCCGGTTTTGCCAAACTGAAAAAGGTTTGAAAAAATACTTTTTATAAAATATAAAAAAATTGTAGTAAAATATATAAATTAGTGGTATATTATATAATATAGCGGAAAGTGAGGATTTAGGTATGAGCAGATTTGAAATCAGAGAAATGAAAGAAGAAGTTTTGAATAAATTGGACGAAGTATTGGATAATACGGGGGTGAATGAATTGTTAGGAAAGAAGAAAGAAGAGGAAAAGAAGAAAAATACCTTGTTATGGGTATTTGCCATCATCGGTGCGATTGCAGCGATAGCAGCGATTGCTTATGCGGTATATCGTTACATGGAGCCGGATTATCTGGACGACTTTGACGATGATTTCGATGATGACTTTGATGACGATTTATTTGAGGACGAAGATGACGACGAGGATTCTGCCGAAGGCTAAAAACAGCGGGGCGAAAACGAAAGAAGCTGTTTTACGAAATTGCGGAATCAAGCTAAAAGCTCAGACAATTTAGAGCGGGATGTAGAGTGCACATCTCGCTTTTTTGCGTGGAGGGAATTATGAAAAAAGGTCAGATCATAGAAGGAATCATACAGCGTGTGGACTTTCCCTGTAAGGGAATCGTAGAGACCGGGGACGGCACCTGTGTGGTGAAAAATGCACTGCCCGGGCAGAAGATAAAATGTGTTGTAAATAAGGCCAGGAGAGGAAAAGCGGAAGGACGGCTGCTGGAAGTTTTAGAACCCTCTTCTGTAGAAATAGAGAGTCCCTGCCCGCATTTCGGCATCTGTGGCAGCTGCGTTTATCTTTCTTTGCCTTATGAGGAGCAATTAAAGATCAAAGAGGCACAGGTAAAAAAGTTACTGGATTCAGTGTTATGTAAACCATACTGCTTCGAGGGTATCAAACCCAGTCCGGTCTGTTACGGCTACCGCAACAAAATGGAGTTTACCTTCGGGGATGAAGTAAAGGACGGCCCGTTATCCCTTGGCATGCACAAACGAGGCAGCTTTTATGATATTGTTTCCGTGGAAAGCTGCCTGATCGTGGACGAAGACTATCGGAAGATCTTGAAATGTGTCAGAGAGTATTTTACAAAGTTACAAGCGCAAGAGGTTGACATAACATTCTATCATAGGCTGCGGCACACAGGATATCTGCGTCATCTTTTGGTACGGAAGGCGGCAAAAACCGGAGAAATCCTGATCGCATTGGTGACAACGACGCAGATACCGCAGAAAAAAGGTATTTCGGAAGAAGAAATATTGGAAGGCCTGAAGCAGGAGTTGTTAAATCTGCCGCTGGATGGAAAAATCGTCGGTATTCTGCATACAAAAAACGATTCTCTGGCGGATGTGGTGCAAAGCGATGAGACAGATCTTTTATACGGACAGGATTATTTCTATGAAGAATTGCTGGGACTGAAGTTTAAGATCTCCCAATTTTCTTTTTTCCAGACAAATAGTCTGGGAGCGGAAGTGCTGTATCAGACTGCAAGGGACTATATTATGGATTTTATTAAGCCTGCCAAGATCGTTTTTGACCTGTATAGCGGCACCGGAACCATTGCACAGCTGATGGCGCCTGTGGCAAAGAAAGTGATCGGCGTTGAGATCGTAGAGGAAGCGGTAGAGGCAGCGAGAAAAAATGCGGAATCAAATGGTTTACATAACTGTGAATTTATTGCGGGAGATGTTCTGAAAGTAATCGATGAGATTGAGGAGAAGCCGGATATCATCATCCTGGATCCGCCCCGGGACGGAATTCATCCGAAAGCGCTTCATAAGATCATTCGATACGGAGTGGAGCATATTCTGTATATTTCCTGCAAGCCTACCAGTTTAGTGCGGGATCTGGAGGTATTTCTGGAAAGCGGTTATCAGGTGGAGCAGGCTGTGGCGGTGGATATGTTTCCGTGGACTAGTGGGGTGGAGACGGTTGCTCTTTTGGGTAGGGAAAAGGCAGTCGAAGAAGATAAGAGTTGACTTTTCGCTGGAGGATATGGATATGTTCGGCTTCCAGAAGGGTGTGACATATCAGGAGATCAAGGATTATGTAAAGGGGCAGACAGGGTTGTCGGTATCTTCCCTGTATATTTCACAGATTAAGAGGAAATGTGGGCTGG
>JAFLTF010000149.1 GCA_022510585.1 Lachnospiraceae bacterium | reverse complement strand
GAAGATGTTGGATTCTTGAGAGAAGATGTTGGTGTCTTGAAACTCGATAACAGAGGGATTAAGCTTGAAATGGAAAACATCATCCGCCCTCAGATCCAGTTGCTTGCTGAGAACTATGTTCCTGCTGCGAAGAAATACGAGAAAGCTTCTGCGCACATTGAAAGTATGCAGGAAGATATCGGTGTTATGAAAAAAGTTATTGCAGATCACTCCAAATTCTTGCGGGAATTAGCATAACTTGTATTTTTCATGCATATTACGAAATATATACAGTTTTCTTTTTCATTCTATTTTCATGGCAATTATTCTGCCGTAGTTTCTCATAGTGTAGTTGGATAGAAATGCGTTAAAGAATTGATTTGTTAAATAACATACGTAATGTATTTGCTTTATGGAAAACTTAGGAATATTATTATCTATACAATAATAAAAAGTTCGTTGTAACTGGGCTCAATCTGTCAAAAAGAAAATGGAGTTCATCAGGACGAGGGAATACATGGAATCATAATTGATTAAATCATGATTTAACACATATCAAAGAGGTTTTGACCATGAAAATGATCAGGAAAAAGCAAGAACAGTCAAACAATTCACAAAAAGAAACATATGTTATTTTATCGAGAGAGGAAAAGATGAAATTTTCCTCCATAGGCAATTTGGTAGTCAGCATGGCGTTCCCGGCAATATTAGCCCAGTTAATCAATATCCTATACAGTATTATTGATCGTATTTATATCGGGCACATGAAAAATGTGGGTTCGACGGCGCTGACCGGGATTGGCGTTACTTTTTGTATCACGGTATTCATTTCTGCCTTTTCCGGTTTTATCAGCAACGGCGCGGCACCCTTGGCCGCAATCTGGCTTGGCAGACAGGACAGGGAACATGCGGAGAAGATTCTGGGAAACAGCGTTACTTTTCTGATCATATGCACTGTTATTTTAATGGCATTCTTTTATACATTTCAAAAGCCTTTGTTGTATCTGTTCGGTGCCAGTGACGCAACGATTGATTATGCGGTTTCTTATATCACGATTTATTTAATCGGTACGATCTTTGTGGAACTGGCTCTGGGACTGAATTCTTTTATCATATGTCAGAACCGGCCAAAAACAGCAATGTTATCGGTATTGATCGGCGCCGTTTTAAACATTATCTTAGATCCGATTTTTATTTTCCTTTTCGGACTTGGGGTAAAAGGCGCCGCAATCGCAACGGTTATTTCGCAGGCAATCAGTGCCATCTGGGTTGTAGGATTTTTGACGGGGAAAAAGACCTCTTTGAAGATCAGGAAACGTTGTATGAAACTGGACAGGGATATTATGCTCAGTATTTTATCCCTGGGAGTTTCTCCGTTTATCATGCGGGCTACGGAAAGCTTTATCAGTATTGTACTAAATCATGGATTACAGGTTTACGGCGGGGATCTGTATGTAGGTTCCATGACCATCATGCAGAGTGTCATGCAGATTTTTGCAGCACCGATTGCCGGATTCACGCAAGGAATAACACCTGTTATTAGTTATAATTACGGAGCCGGGAATTTTGGCAGGGTAAAGGAAGTTTATCGTTGGATGATCGGTATCTGTTTTGCTTTCATGTTCCTTACAAATGCTACCGCGGTTTTCTTCCCCGAATGGTACGCCGCTTTTTTTACGGAGGATGCCGAGCTGATCGCATTGGTGGGAAAGACGATGCCGGTCTTTCTGTTTGGGATGCTGATCTTCGGATTACAGAACGGAATCCAGCCCACATTTCTTGCGTTGGGACAGGCTAAAGTATCCCTCTTTATTGCCGTCTTTAGAAAAATCATTCTATTAATACCGCTTGCCCTTATCCTGCCTCGCTTTTTCGGAGTGATGGGTGTCTATTACTCTGAACCGATTTCAGATATTCTCTCGGCAACCACCGCGTCTGTCTTGTTTTTGTACAATATCCGAAAAATTTTGTCCGATCAGGCATTGCAGAAGATCAGATAGAATCCCGAAGGCGGAAGCATTCGTGAAGAATTTGTGAAAAATGGAAGGAAAGATTGTCATTCTGCCTTGTTTGGTGTAAGATATGTTGGAATGAGATTTGAAAAGAGGAGCAGGATTATGAAAAAAGAATTAATAACATGTGTTATAATTGCTGTTTTGCTTACCGGCTGTGGGACGAGCAGTGCAGGCAAAACAGGAGACATACAGAATACGGAAACCTATACTGAGGGGGCAAATTTAAAGCAGGCGGGACTTGGAGGCCTGACTGCTCTTTATGATGACAGTGTCTGGACCTATACCGAAGAGCAGGGTTCGGATTCCAGTCTTGCTTTCGAGGATGCCAATGGCTCCATTCTTGGGATCTCCTGTTCTAAGGAAGGGTTTTATCAGCATCCGCTGGATATGATCGGTACAATCAGGATGGTAACTTCCCCTTATGCAGGATATCAAGAGACGGAAGAACCGACTGAAGTAGAGGTACAGGGGAATACCTGGTATGAATGGGTCTATCAATATGAAGAAAACGGCAAGACCCTGATCTCCTTAAACCGTCTTTTCGGGAAAAATTATTACGCTTATGTACTTACCTATGTAGCGGAGCAGGATGCCTACGACGCCGGCAGAAATGAGGCGCTGAAGGTTATGAATTCGGTCATTGTGGAAGTGGAAGACAATACGCAGGCGGAAGAAAAGGCACAGGAATTTTTAGCCGGAGAATGGGATCTGGGGAATTCCGGTTACCTGGTTATGAATGAGGATTGGACCTATGCCTGGTACATGGACAGCAGTAAGGATGAAAAGAATATGCATAAAGGCACATACAGAGGCGATGTGAGCAACAGCACCATGGGTTTTGAAGAAGGAGAAGGAATTTATCTTGTTCTCTTTCCGGAGGTGTTGTATGTGAACGGAGAAGCCGGGCAGACAAGCAATGCGAAGTATGATTACGGAATTACCATGACGCAGCAGGCAGATGGTAATTATCAGATGATCAACAGCTCTACTTTTGCCATGTATAATATGAAACGGCAGTAGATCACGCTGCCCGAAAAATGCTTAAATGGATGTTTGCAATCATGAACGGGGAAGATTGCAGAATGAGGGAGGAATAAATCGATGAACGGAGTAAGTATGGCAGATGTGGCAATACAGTTGTTGTTTTTGGTAATCGGTTTCGTCATGCTGGTAAAAGGCGCGGACTGGTTTGT
>JAFLTF010000148.1 GCA_022510585.1 Lachnospiraceae bacterium | reverse complement strand
TCTATTCCACCGTCATCAGATAGCTGCTGACCGCATACACCGTCTGTCCGTTGTAATTAAGCTGAGACCAGCCGTTATCTCCGATTCCGGTTCTGGTAAGGGTCTCTCCGTTGTGAAGTAGAGCTACGATCGTATCGTTGCTTGCGGTGCTGGGTTCCGTTCGCAGATTTGTCTCCATTTTGGCAGTCACCTGCTCATTTACCGGCGTATAGACAGGTCCCTGTGGCGGCGCCTGCTGCCCGGTGTCATTCATATCAGTAGTCAGATAACTGGTAACCGCATACAGGGTCTGGCCGTTATAGATCACTCTTGACCATCCGTTGTGCCCGATTCCGGTTCTGAGCGCCGTATCTCCATGCACAAGTTTGACAACAACGGAATCATCACTTAAGGTGCTGGGTTCGGAACGAAGGTTTGTTTCCTGCTTCGCCGTTACCGTCTCATTGACTTCCGTAAAAACGATTCCTACTTCCGGATTTGCCTCCACTGTTTCAGCCGGTGTTTCATCCTTTGCCTCAGCCTCTTTTGCATATCCGAAATAGGCAATATTTACATCGGTCTTTTTGGATATGCCCGCTACGATCCCCTGACTGGTGTACTGCCACATGGCATGCGTTCCCGTATAGCTGGACGCATTTGTAGTCGGATAAGGCTGGTCAGGATATTGGGCCACCCATATTTTGTATTTGGACTCCAAGATGTCTGTATTCCACTGTGTGCTGCCATCCAATTCTCCTTTGGAAGCATAAAACATCGGTGTGTAACCTGCGGCACCGATCTCATCCAAAAAGGAGCAGGCCAAACTTGTTCTGATATCAGTGTCCAAGCCATATTGTCTGCTGTCCGGTGACAGAAAATCTTCACAATTGTATGCAACAGGATAGGTAATCCGGTATTTGGCTATCAAATTCCTTGTAAAAACGGCCTCTGCCCTGGCTTCCTCATCCGTCACCGCGGAAGAAAAGAAATATGCACCTATTTTGATACCTGCTGCTTGTGCTTCCTGCATATTATATCTTGCAGTGGGATCTTCAAAAATCTCCCCTGTGGTTTTTGCCCTGTAACCCACTCGGATCATGGCAAATTCCACACCTGATTCCTTGACCTTCTTCCAGTCGATATTGCCCTGATATTTAGAGACATCTATCCCCATCGTTATATCGGCGGTTTCATTTTCACTGACACCCATTACCGTCACTTCCGCACCGGATGTTTCATTACCGGCCGCACCGGAGCCCTGAGGATCTTCTGCATCATCCAAAGCTCCTACGGAGATTTCTCCATTACCCTCATCGTCAGGGGCAGGATCCTGCGTGTCCACATCCGGGAGTTCCTCCTGAATCTCCACCAAACTTTCCGGCGGATCTTGTGATTCCACATCCTCCGAAAGACTGGTCTGTATCCCTTCTGCAGGTTTATTTCCACCGTCGTTTAGCAACAAAACAAACACAACGATCAGCATAATAAGAATCAGCACACCAAGCGCTGCTATCACAACCAGCAGCTTCGTATTAAGCAGGTTTCCCAGACCGGGCTCCCACTCCTCATCTGATTCATCATCAGACTCATTTTCTGAACCAGTCTCCCAGTCATCGTCCAAGTCCACTATTTCATCCAATTCCAAATGCCGGCGAACGGTTTTATCTTTGTTGCTTTTTTGTATATTTTTCATTTTTTTGCTTCCTTAGTAGAAAATATTCCGGTATAGCTATGTGATTCATATTACAAATGATAATTTTACAATCTTATATTGTATTATTATATAATGAACGGTACAGCAATGTCAAAAATGGATATACTTTGTTTTTCATCTCTTGCAAAATCATCAGCGGTCTTATATAATAAATTCATCTTACACGAATAATTCTAAAGGTAAGTCTTACTATTCCGTCAGGAATAACGGTCGTATTTTCAGATACGATCAGTACAATCCACAACAAACAACATAAGACCGGAAAGTCGGAAAAGAACCCGTTCTATTCAGGACGTGTGTGTATCATCTATCTTGATATGCCGCTATCGGATCCTATTTGTTCTCTCCGCCTATTCCGGTAGAAAAGGAGAAGAACAAATGAGCGAAAAGAAAAAGCAACAGATCAAAAACAGGAAACTGCATGACAGCAGCAGTAAGATCATCTTCGGGAATGCAGAGCTGTGTTCTCAATTCTTAAGAAACTACATGGACATGCCCATCCTGAAAGATGTCAGAGCGGAAGATATCGAGGATGTATCGGAACGGTATGTGCCGATGTTTACCGAAGAGAGGAATTCAGATACGGTAAAACGTGTGAAAATATCTAAAAATAACATACTTTATTTTATTTCTCTTATTGAACATAAGGCAAAAGTGGATTACAATGTATGTATGCAGCTATTGCGTTACATGGTCTATATTTGGGAAGACTATGAAAAGAGCATGGAGAAACAGCATAAAGGGATCAGCAAGACAAAAGATTTTAAATATCCGCCGATCTTACCAATCGTTTATTATGAGGGAACAGGAGAGTGGACCGCGGTTTTAAACCTGAAAGACAGGATATTTTTTGACAGTGCATTTGAAGCTTTTACGCCGACATTTTTCTATAAGCTGATCCAGTTAAATAAATACAGTGTAGAAGATTTGATTGAAAAGAATGATGAATTGTCCCTTGTAATGCTGATCAACAGACTGCAAAGTACGAAAGAATTCCGGAATCTAAACCTGCCGGAGGATTATTTAAAGAATCTGTCGGAGCAATCCACAGATGAATTGCTAGATATCATAGGGAAAGTAGTGGAAGCGATGCTGCGGCATTTGAAGGTGCCGGAAGAAGAGGTAGAGGGATTTACCGACCAGATAAAGGAGAGAAAGATGGGAGAATTATTTGAGTGCTTTAAGGATATCGACCTGCCTGCCGCGAGGAAAAAAGCAATGGAAAAGGGTCTGGCTGAGGGAAGAGCTGCCGGAATTGCCGAAGGAAGAGAAGTAGGAAAGGCTGAAGGAAGAGCTGAAGGCAGAGCTGAAGGTGAAGAACTCCTGCTGATTAAAATAATCTGTAAAAAACTTTCAAAAAATATGGATACTGCACAGATAGTCAGGGAATTAGAAATAGACGAGTCCAGAATTCAAAAAATCATCCGCGTAGCAAAGGATTTTGCTCCGGAATATGATATTGAACAAATTCAAAATAGATTAAAATAAAGCGGGTGATGGGAATCGAACCCACATATCCAGCTTGGAAGGCTGGTGTTCTA
>JAFLTF010000147.1 GCA_022510585.1 Lachnospiraceae bacterium | reverse complement strand
AAGGCAATGGTCTGCAACACCAGTACGCACCGGTTCAAATCCGGTCTGCGCCTCTTAGGAAACGCTTAGAATGGGCGTTTCTTTTTTGCTTAATTATTTGTATAAAATCTCCATTTTTGACGATTGTTTACAGGACTATTCCGGCTGTAAAAGCTGGTAAAGACTATAGGATTATAGTAAAATATAATTACTGAAATAATTGTGATATTAAAACCGCAATCGAAAAAAATTGATATTTAAAACTCTGTAAGGGGTTATAATGGCAAACAGACAGAAAGAAAAAGTTCGAAAGAAAAAAAATCATAAAATCCTGAAATGTTTATGTGCTATAGCAGCGTTGATGATCATTCTTTATCTTGCTTTGGTAAACTTTCTTGTCAGTGCTGCGCTGGTACCATCTTTTATGCGGAAACTTGAGTCATTTGAAAGAATTACAAATGAAAGCTATGAGGCTCAAGTACATACTTCAGATATAAAAGTGAATCGGCAGTTAGTGCTGAATGAGGTCAATGAATGGCTTGAAATAGCGGAGGGTCAAAAAATCTCAGCAAAAACGGAAGATGGATACACGTTGATTGCAAAAGAGTTTTTTGCGGATAACGACAGTCATAAATGGGTACTTTTGCTGCATGGGTATACAGGCTGGAAGGAAGAAATGTATCCTTTTGCATACTGGTACCACGAACAGAATTATCATGTTATCGTGCCTGATTTAAGATGTCAGGGAGAGAGTGAAGGAGATTTCATAGGTATGGGCTGGACAGATCATTATGACTGTGAACGCTGGATTAACTATATCTTATCCTGCGATCCCGATTCGCAAATAGTGATCCATGGACAGTCTATGGGAGCAGCTACTTCTTTGATGATGACAGGAGAAGAAAAACTTTCAGACCATATTAAAGCTGTGGTTTCGGATTGTGCGTATACAGATGCTTATTCCATGTTCGGCGAAAAGATAAAAGATTGGTTTCATTTACCGGCATTTCCGTTAGTCGACTCTGCTTGTGTTATGCTCCGTCTTCGCGGAGGTTATAACCTGAAAGATGCTTCCGCTATCAATGCAGTCAGGAAAAGCAGTACTCCCACACTTTTTATTCATGGGGATGCGGATGCCCTGATATCGGTTCAGATGACAAAGGATCTGTATGAAGCAGCGAACTGTCAAAAAGAATTGTTAATAGTGGAAGGGGCAGGACACGCGCAGGCACAGGATAAGGATCCTGGGACCTATTATGGGACGGTAGAAGCATTTTTGGATAATTATATAAACGAATAGTAAGTCTTATTGCATAATTGTTTTTTTAGTTGTATGATTATGATAAATATAATCGGAGGACACAGGGGACGATGAAGAAAATTATTGTCACAGGATGTAACGGACAGTTGGGACGGGCTGTCAATAAGCTGTATGCGGGAAATGGTGCTTACGAGTTGGTCAATACAGATGTCGGAGAATTAGATATTACAGATGTTGATCAGGTAATGGCATTTGTAAGGGAAGTAAAACCTTATGCTATTGTTAACTGTGCGGCGCATACGGCGGTGGATGCCTGTGAAACGGAAGTAGATATGGCATATCGTATCAATGCAATTGGGCCCAGGAATTTAAGCATCGCGGCAACTGAGACAGACGCTAAGATGATTCATATTTCTACGGATTATGTGTTTGACGGAAAAGGAAGCAGACCGTACAGGGAGTTTGATCCGGTGGGACCGCAGGGAGTATACGGTGCCAGTAAACTGGCCGGAGAAAATTTTGTGAGGGATTTTGCTGACAAATATTTTATAATTCGTACAGCATGGCTATATGGTGATGGCAAAAATTTTGTAAAAACAATGTTACGATTGTCGGAGACACATGATAGAGTCAGAGTAGTCAGAGATCAGGTCGGTTCCCCTACCAGTGCAGACGAATTGGCAAAGGCAATCGCTTATCTTTTGCCTACGGAGAACTATGGACTTTTCCACGGCACTTGTGAAGGCGACTGCAGCTGGTCGGAATTTGCGCAGGAAATTTTTTCTCTGGCCGGAAAGAAGACAGAGGTGGAAGCAATCACCACAGAGGAATACGGTGCGGCAGCATCGCGTCCTGCCTACTCTATTTTGGAAAATTATATGTTTAAATTGACGTCGGATTTCATGTTTGAAGACTGGCATGATGCGATTGCAAGATATATAAAAGAGTTATAGGGAAAAGGGCTAAAACAAATGATATTTTTACAAGGAATGGTTCAAAATCCTGTTTTGGTTGCGGCAGTCATGGGTTGGTTTGTGGCGCAGCTGATTAAAATGATAATACATTTTATGATTACAAAAGAACTTGTGTGGGAGCGGATGATAGGAAGCGGCGGTATGCCTAGTTCCCATTCTTCTACGGTGTGCGCACTGACGACGGCAACGGGTATCTGTTATGGTAGCAAGGGATTTGAATTTGCAATGTCTATTATTATGGCGATCATTGTGATGCATGATGCCATGGGCGTCAGGAGAGAGACCGGGATTCAGGCAAGAGTATTGAATGAGATGATGTCATTGTTTCGGGAAATGGGGACAAAAATGTCGGTGGAAGATAAATTGAAGGAGTTTGTCGGACATACACCTTTGCAGGTGTGGATAGGGGCGCTCCTTGGGATCATAGTGGGACTTATCACCTGTCAGTTGATGGTCTCCGGGTACAGCATCTTTTGACCCCATTTATATTTACCATTTTTTACGGTATTCAAGAGGGGTCATATTCTCATGTTTTTTGAAGACCTTGATGAAGTATCCAGCATCCTGAAAACCGCAGTCAAGAGCAATGCTTTCAATGGATGCGTTCGTGAAACGCAGCATGGACTTGGTATGGGAGATACGCATGGATGTCAGGTCGTTTCCGATAGTTGTGCCATATATTTTTTTATATTCTCTGGAGAGATGGAACTTGCTAATATAGAATCTGGAAGATAAGTCTTCCAGATTTATTTTTTCTGCATAGTGCTCATCCAGATAGGCATGTACTTGCTTTAATTTTTCGGGAATGGAAGACTTTTCCTGATTCTCCAAAATATTTTCTGCAAAGCATAAAGTAATAAGGTCTGTAATACAGCGGTTGGCGTTTAACTCCATCAGAGAAGATTTCGAGGAGTGAATCCAATATAGCTGTTCCAAAAGGTCTGTAAAAGAGATGATATTTTGCGGATGAAAAAGAAAGGAAAATGAGTGTTTCAAAAATTCGGCATAAAAATAAGAGGCTTCTTTTCCGTAAAAATGTACCCACATAAG
>JAFLTF010000146.1 GCA_022510585.1 Lachnospiraceae bacterium | reverse complement strand
ACTTTACAACGAAAGGCGGGAGGATTCTATGAAGTTTACGAAAATGCACGGATGTGGAAACGATTACATTTATATCAACGGATTTACGGAAAAAATCGCACAGGAAGTAAAGCCTGAACTTGTACGGAAAATCAGTGACAGACATTTCGGAATCGGCGGAGACGGTGCAATTTTTATCAACCCTTCCACAGAGGCAGACTTTGAAATGGAGATGTACAATGCGGACGGCAGCAGGGCGGAGATGTGCGGTAACGGAATCCGCTGCGTAGCAAAGTATGTTTATGACAAAGGCATGACCGATAAGACGAAGATCAGTATTATCAGCTGCGGTCAGATCAAATATCTGGAGCTTTTCTTAAAGGAAGGAAAGGTAGATACCGTTAAAGTCAATATGGGCGCACCGATACTTCGTGCGGAAGAAATCCCTGTGATTGCAGATGCAGAGGGCGACATGGTAATTGATGCGCCGATTACGGTACAGGGAAAAGAATATAAAATGACATGCGTGTCAATGGGAAATCCACATGCGGTTGTCTTTATGGATGATGTGGAACATCTGGAAATTGAAATAATAGGCCCGTATTTTGAAAAACATGAGCGGTTTCCGAAGAAGATCAATACGGAATTTGTCAAAGTAATAGACAGAGGTCATGTGCAGATGCGCGTGTGGGAAAGGGGAACCGGAGAGACGCTTGCCTGCGGAACCGGATGCTGCGCCACAGTGGTTGCCTGTATCCTAAATCATTTGACGGATGATACCGTTACTGTTAAACTATTAGGTGGTGAAATAGAAATCACATGGGATCGGGAAGCAAATCTGGTCTATATGACGGGACCTGCCGAGACCGTTTTTGAAGGCGAGTACAATCTTGAGATTTAATGGAGGACGATATGGTTAAAGTAAATGACAATTATTTAAAATTACCCGGCAGTTATCTTTTTTCTACCATTGGAAAAAAAGTGAATGCCTATGCGGCGGCGAATCCGGATAAGAAGATCATCCGCCTGGGCATCGGTGATGTGACACAGCCTTTGTCACCGGCAGTTATCAGCGCACTCCATGGAGCGGTGGATGAAATGGCGGATGCAAAAACATTCCGCGGATATGCGCCGGACTTAGGATATGAATTCTTGCGGACGGCAATTGCCGAGAATGATTATAAGGCAAGAGGCTGTCAGATTGAGGCGGATGAAATCTTTGTTTCTGACGGTGCAAAATGTGATTCCGGAAACATTCAGGAGATTTTCAGCGTGGATAATAAGATCGCAGTCTGCGATCCTGTATATCCCGTTTATGTGGATACCAACGTAATGGCGGGCAGAACCGGTACATATGATGCAAAGACCGGCAACTGGAGCGATGTGATCTATATGCCCTGTACGGCGGAGAATGATTTTGCACCGCAGCTTCCGAAGGAAGTGCCAGACTTAATCTATCTGTGCTTCCCCAATAATCCTACCGGTTCTACGGTTACCAAAACGCAGCTGCAGGAATGGGTAGATTATGCAAACAAAAACGGTTCCGTCATCATCTATGACGCAGCTTATGAAGCATATATTTCGGAAGAGGATGTACCCCATACCATCTATGAGTGCGAAGGGGCAAGAACCTGTGCCATAGAACTTCGCTCTTTTTCCAAGAATGCAGGATTTACGGGAGTTCGTCTTGGATTTACCGTCATACCGAAGGAGTTAAAAGTAGGAGATGTGGACTTGCACGCACTCTGGGCAAGACGCCACGGCACCAAGTATAACGGCGCACCCTATATTATCCAAAGAGCCGGTGAAGCAGTTTATTCTGAAGCAGGCAAGAAAGAAACCAGGGAACTGGTGGCATATTATATGAAAAATGCAAGTTATATCCTGAACGGTTTAAAATCCGCAGGTTACAGCGTATCCGGCGGCGTGAATGCGCCTTACATCTGGTTGAAAGCGCCAAACGGTATGACCAGCTGGGAATTCTTTGACCATTTGCTGGAAAATGCCAATGTAGTCGGTACGCCGGGTTCCGGGTTCGGACCCAGCGGTGAAACCTATTTCCGTTTGACTGCCTTCGGAAGTTATGAAAATACGGTGGAAGCGGTAGAACGACTGAAAAAATTATAATTCTGATTGCATGATTGACAAAGAAAAAGTATTCTTATACATTATGTTGTAAGAATACTTTTTTGTTTCTGTAAAATTATTATATCGTGTTAAATAAGGTATACAAAAGCACTAAGCGGAAAGGAATACATATGACGGATCTACAATTTGAAGCCGCCATGAACAAAATCCGGGGCGGGGATAAGCAGGGGCTTCAGGAAGTTTACGAGGCCTATATCGGTCTGGTCTTTTCCATTGTGAAAGATGTTCTGCAAAGCAAAGAAAACGCTGAAGATGTGACCAGCGATTTTTTCATTAAATTGTGGGACAAGGCCGATACGTTTCAAAGCGGCAGAGGACACAAAGCCTGGCTGACTGCAATTGCCAGGAATATGGCCATTGATTATCTGAGAAAATATAGAAAAGAAGAAGCAAGCGAACTTCTGGAAGACATGGATCCTTCGGCGCTTTCCGGACAGGCAGTGGAGCAGGAAAGTCCGGTGGAACAGGAAGTGATCGCGGATGTGTCTATAAAAGAAGCATTGTCACGGTTGAAAGAAAAAGAGAGACAGATTTTGAACATGAAAATTCTGGGAGACATGACCTTTCAGGAAATTGCACAGGTCATGCAAATTCCCATCGGCACGGTAGCCTGGAGATACCGAAATGCAGTACAAAAATTAAGGAGGTGCGGTTATGAGTCGGGATTTTGAGCAGGAATTCAAAGAACTGAAACAAAGTGAAATACCGGATTTATGGAATCGGATCGAAGCCGGTCTGTCCGAGCGACCCATGACGGTGCCTCATGTGACAAAGAAAATTGCATGGAGAAGATGGGGTACTTTGGCAGCGGCGTGTCTTGGTGTTGCAATCATTTTGCCCGCACTGACCTTCTTCCTAAGAAATAACGGTGAGAGAAGCGGCACCTCTGCGGAAGATACTACTGCGGCACCATCGACAGCTGCCGCACCTGCGGATACTGCGGCAGCCGAAGAGTGGGAAGCGGAGGATGCGGCAGTAGCTGATGATGTCAGGATGAACGGGGAGGCTTACACAGGTATGGCAGAAAGTGCAGATGCAATAACCGCTGAACCCGCCGAAGCGGAAACCGACGATGGGGCGACCGACGAAGCGATCAAAGAGGATGCAGATGCGGAGGATGATCTGCAGACACCGACCCAAGGCAAAGAAATGGCCAAAAACGATCCTTATGCAGCTATCAAAGAGGGACAGGTGCTGGAAGGAATCGTATTGCAGATTACAGAAGCCGAAAATACGAATGCGAGTGTTAG
>JAFLTF010000145.1 GCA_022510585.1 Lachnospiraceae bacterium | reverse complement strand
ATATTCTGGAAAAACACAATGATGAATTCGAATATAAAGTATCATGGGGCTGTGATCTGCAGACAGAGCATGAGCGTTATCTGACCGAACAGGAATTCAAAAGACCTGTATTTGTGACCGACTACCCGAAGGAGATCAAAGCCTTCTATATGAAGTTGAACGAAGACGGAAAAACGGTAGCGGCTATGGATTGTCTGGTGCCGGGCATCGGTGAGATCATCGGCGGCAGCCAGAGAGAAGATGATCTGGCTACTCTGGAGAAAAGAATGGATGAGCTGGGACTGAACAAAGAGGACTATGGTTTCTATCTTGATTTGAGAAAGTATGGTTCCGTAAGACATGCAGGCTTCGGTCTTGGTTTTGAAAGATGTGTGATGTATCTGACAGGCATGAGCAATATCAGGGATGTGGTTCCGTTCCCGAGAACGGTCAATAACTGCGAATTATAAAAGGATGTTATAAGAACATATGAAAAAAAGATTTAAGAAATGGATGAGTACGGCCGCGCTTCTTTGCATGCTTGCAGCGGCAATAGAACCGGTATATGCTACCACCATCTCCGATTTACAGAAAGAAAAAGAAAAAAATCAAAAAGAGCTGGATAATCTCAATCAGGAGATTTCCGATTACAAAGGCGCCCAGGCCGATATCGGAGAGGAGATCGAGGCATTGGATGCGGAGATCGTAGGACTGCTTACGGACATCAATCTGATTCAGGAAGAGATCAGCAATAAAGAAAAAGAGATCGAGGCGACGCAGGAAGATTACGAGGAAGCATTGGAAACCAAACAAACTCAGTATGAATCCATGAAGATCCGCATCAAATTCATGTATGAGCAGGGCGATATTTCTTATTTACAGCTTTTCGCCGAAGCCGCAAATTTCGGAGATATGCTCAACAAAGCAGAGTATGTGGAAAAGATTTATGAATATGACAGAAAGCTTTTGGAGGAGTATCAGACCACGGTAGAAGAAGTGGCGGCATTGCAGGATGCGCTGGAAGAAGAAAGGTCAGAACTTCAGACCTCTAAGTATGAGCTGGAAGAAGAGCAGCAATATGTAGAACAAGTGCTGGAGCAGAAAAAAGCCGAGTACGAAAACTATGATGTTATTTTAGCGAAAGCCAGACAGGAAGCGGCCGCTTACGCCACCAAGATCAAGCAGGAGACCGCGCAGATCAAAAAGCTTGAGGAAGAAGAGCGGCGTAGAAAAGAGGAAGAAGAGAGGCGCAAAAGGGAAGAGGAAGAAGCGCGTAAAAAAGCAGAAGAAGAGCAGAACTCAGATAGCGATTCCGACTCCGGTTCTCCCAAAGAGGAAAAGCCGGCTCCCTCCGTTCCGGCTTCCGGCAGCAAAAAAGGACAGGAGATTGCCAACTATGCCTGCAAATGGGTGGGAAATCCCTATAAAGCAGGCGGAACCAGCCTGACCGACGGAGCGGACTGTTCCGGATTCGTATGGGCGGTTTATAAAGCATTCGGTTACAATCTGCCAAGAAGTTCCTATGCCCAGTCCAGTGCGGGAAAGGCCGTATCCTACTCGGAAGCACAGCCCGGAGATATTATTTATTACGGAGGACATGTGGGTCTTTATATCGGAAACGGACAGATCGTACATGCCAGCACCGAGCGTACCGGAATCAAATATGAATCGGCGACCTATCGGAGTATCATTACGATCCGGAGAATCTTGTAAAAAGTGTTATAAATTGATTCGCGTACGGAGGTTCATAGCGAATGAAAGAAAGTGACGTAAAGAACTGTAGGATACTGATCAGAAATGAAGAAAATAAACAGATTATTGCCGATACAGAGATTATCAGGTTTGACAGCCATACAAATTCCGTTTATATAAGTGCGGACAGCCTGCGGGAGCGGAAACCCTATAATATTTCCGCATATATTTTTGAAAAGGAGTGCCTCTACGAATTTTCCGGATCGA
Organism: Lachnospiraceae bacterium; assembly: GCA_022510585.1. Lineage (GTDB taxonomy): Bacteria > Bacillota > Clostridia > Lachnospirales > Lachnospiraceae > UBA3282. The sequence goes on along the minus strand of JAFLTF010000145.1, from coordinate 1,575 downwards.
TCAGAGGCGTGCTGGTAGGCAATGAGATCGAAGTGCTTTTGGGCAGGAGCAGGAAAAAAGAAAGCAGAGCCAGAACGCGGTATCCGGTAGCATTGGAAGGGAATATTGACGGTATCATTATCGAAGAGAAAATGATCAAATTACGGAAAGCTATCTATGTCGAAACAATTGACATGAGTTCCAACGGCATTTTAATGAAAGCGGATTCCGGATGCTTTGGTATTGGGGACTGTTTTTCTTTGAATCTCAAGGTAGAAGATGGCGAGATACAGTTAAACTGTAAGGTTGTCAGAATACAAAACAGCAACATGCTGACCGAGGAATACGGCTGCCGGATAAGTGAGGTATGGATGGAGAGAGAAACGGTGCAGGAGAATGTAAGATGAGCGAAAGAAAGCTGCGGGCGCTTGCTGCTGAATATTTATGGGACGGTCTTGTGTTGAAGGATGATATCTTCAATCACACAGGAGACGTCCTTTTGCTGCCTAAAGGCGAGACGGTTACCAGACACAAACTGAATAAATTGATGGGTTTTTATGGGGACAATAAGAATATCATGGTGTATGAGGAGACCTTCCTTGAAATCATGTCCGATGAGCATGTTCCCGCTGAAGTGCGGCAAACGTTCCTGGAAAGTCATGTGGGATATACCCAGATACACCAGAGCGTAGGCGGCCTTTTTAAGCGACTCGATTATGAAACATGGCTTGACAGTGAAAAAATAAAACCTCTGGTTCAGGCTGTTTTCAGTAAACTGGAACATTTTGACCCGGTGATGATTCTTTCCTGCATTAATTTTCCCAGACCCATGGAGGAAGATTTGCAGCGCCATTCGCTCAATGTAGCGCTCCTTAACGGGATGCAGGCAGAATGGCTTGAATTATCGAAGGATGAAGTGGAAACACTGCTTCTTGCCGGGCTTTTACATGATATCGGAAAGACTAAGATACCCGAAGAGATCCTGAACGCACCCCGCCGACTTACGGAGGAAGAAATGGCGGTTATGCGGATGCATCCTGTCTATTCGGATGAGTTGCTTAGAGGGAAATTTGATGACAATGTGAGGCTGGCAGCACGCCACCACCACGAGAAGCTGATGGGTACAGGCTATCCTGACGGGATCGCGGATGAAAAGATTGGGTTATATGCCAGAATAACTGCCATATCCGATATTTACGATGCAATGGTCTCGGCGAGAAGCTACAAAAGTACGAGACTGCCGCTTGATGTATTTGACATGCTGTATCAGGAGGAATTCGAAGGCCTGGACAGGAGTCTTGTCATGAATTTTCTTAATAACATGCGATCCAGATATATCAGCAAGCAGGTTGTGATGTCCAACGACAGACGGGGCGAGATCGTCTATATTCCCTTAAATGATGCGAGCCACCCGATCATCCGGCAGGACGGCGATATACGCCAGACGGACGAAGAGTGGTACTGCAGGGAGATTTTATCGACTGTAATATGACATGATCTGTATTACCGATTATAACGCGACAGTGAAATAGAACAGATAAACTTTTATTGGTTACATTAACGGGGGGATTATTATGGGGAATTCCAGTGATAAGG
>JAFLTF010000144.1 GCA_022510585.1 Lachnospiraceae bacterium | reverse complement strand
TAATATAGGCAAAAACCGTTTCCCTCATCTTCCGTCACCTCTGCGCCAGCAGCCATGCCATAATATGTACCGCCTGCTGAAAATCGCCTTTATGAATCATCTCTTCGATTTCATCTGCAGAATATTTTCTGACATGCAAAAACTCTGTTTCATCCAGATGCTGCTCTCCGGACTTATGGCAATTTCCCGCCGCAAAAACATGTGCATAATTGTCTGAAATCGTAGCATTCGAGGGTACGGTCAGCAGGTATCTCCAATCATCCGATACATATCCTGTTTCTTCCAGCAGTTCTCTCTTGGCTGCCTCCAGCGCATTCTCTACGGATGCACCGTCTCTCAATCCATACTCCCTGCCATCCGTCCGTTCAATGCCGCCTGCCGGAAATTCTGTCGTCACTTCTTTTATGCCCTGTCGAAATTGTCTGACACAAATATATTTTCCCTCTGTATCCGATGCAACTATCACAACATAGTCTCTTCGACTGTAGCTGTAAAAGGGTTCAAACACACTGCCGTCAGGGAACCGGTAGGCAGACCGCCTGAAATCGATCCATTCATCCTGCACGATATGCTCCGTGCTGATTTCTTCCCATATGAGATTTTCTTCTCTTTCATTTGAATTAATATTCATACCGCAGTCCTTCTCTCATTTATAAAAGTTTTTCTGTCCACTCAGCTTCCCTAAAACCTGTAAGGACCATATCATCCTCTACGATCAGCGGACGCTTCACAAGCATTCCATTGGTAGCGAGAAGTTTCAGTTGTTCTTCTTCACTCATCGCGGGCAACTTATCCTTAAGCTGCATCTCTTTATATAACAATCCGCTGGTATTAAAAAATTTTTTAAGCGGGAGACCGCTTTTCTCATACCACTGTTTTAGTTCCTCATAAGAAGGATTTTCCTCAACGATGTGACGATTGGTATAGGTAATATGATGTTCGTCCAGCCATTTTTTGGCTTTTTGACAGGTTGTACATTTTGGGTATTGTAGAAATAGCATTGGTTTTACCTCCGTTAATTAAAGTAACACTGATACAGCTTACATTATTTTATCTCCATGTATGGACACGGTAACTACTTGCAACGGAATTGACTTTCCGCTGTCCTGCAATGCCTTTTTTAGCTGCCGCTTCCTCAAGCGCTGATGATTTTATCATTCACATTCCTATCTTTCTTTTCCTTGAAATAATCCTCAGCCACTAATCCATACATACAAGCATCAACAATACCTTTGTTATTCCAATCCGCTTTTTTCATGGTGCCTTCATACTTTAACCCACATTTCTTCATTACTTTTCCCGAGTTTGGATTGTCTGGATCATGCTGTGATTCAATTCTATTTACTTTTACTTCCTGAAAGAAAAAAGGAATGATCGCCAAAAAAGCTTCGCTTGTGTATCCCTGCTTCCACCATTTACTCCCGATGCAATAACCGATATGTACTTTTTCTGTTTTTTCATCCATACCGACAACGGAAATGGTGCCAATAGGCTCTCCAAATTCTTTCGGTACAATCGCCCATTGATAAAATGATTGATCGGCATAGTTATTGACCCACTCCTGAAGCACGCTTTCAGTTTCAGAAATACTTTGCGCAGTAGGCCAACGTAGAAACTCTGTCACCTTATCATCGCTCTCCCAGTTGTGAAAAACTGCTTCTGCATCATTCATAGAAAATTCTCTTAAAATTAATCTGGGGGTTTCGATTCTCACAGTTCCTTTATGTTCCATATTTTTGCTCCTGTATATTTTTCTTTTCCACACATTAAGAGAATATAGCATTATAAGAAATTCTCCAAATAAGTTCTCACCGATCTCGTCATTTCTTTGGAAAAATCAGAATTATACTTTCTGTCACAAAATGCTTTCATCCAGTCTATCCACGGTTTCCCGGCAGATTTGTAAACAAACATATCTTCCAGTTCCTGCATGTCCATTCTGCGATAGGTATTTTCATGAACCAAATGATGCATCGCGACACGTTCCGGTTTCTGCCGCTCTAACTGTTGCTTCGTCGGATATCCGAAAACAAGCATTGCCGCAGGGAACACATAGGGTGGTAAGTGCAGGATCTCCCTATGAATTTCACAGTTCTCCATAATATCTCCGATATAGCAGGAACCAATGCCCAAACTTTCAGCAGCGGTCACGGCATTCTGCGCTGCAATCGCGGCGTCTGTTACCGCCAGCATCAAATCTCCGACCCCGGGTTTACGTGGTTTGCAGCCGGTTCCTTCAAATGCATCATACCATTTCTGACAATCTGCACAAAAAATAAGAACCATTTTAGCTTTTGCAATAAACGGCTGATTATCACATGTCACAGCCAGTTTATCCTTTAAGCTCTGATCCGTAACATCTAATATCGTATAAAGCTGTTGATTCCCTGCCGTTGGTGCCATGGAGGCAGCTTTCAAAATCTGCTGTTTTTCTGCATCACTGATTTCGCGTTCTTCAAAAACACGAACAGATTTGCGCGCTGATAGTTGTTTTAATATTTCGTTCATACGATCACCCTTCAAAATAATTGATGCTATTATTTTCATCCAGCAATGGAATCAATACTTTCCACCGCCCACTCCGCTTGCCATTTTCCCGTCGTAAATATCCTTTCGCTTGCAGTTCAACCGTTCTTGTTTTTATTGTTCTTTCAGATTTACCAATCATACCTGCCAATTCTTTTTGAGTAATCAACGGATTTTCCGCTATCGCATGCAATATTGCGGATTCCTCCAAAGTGCAATTTTTGCACTTTGGAGCCGTGACATTTGCACTTTTACCTGCACTTTGAACCGCATCTTCCTTGTTTGAAATATAATTCACATGAAGATAGCGATTTTTCAATTCATTATGATATCCTAATAAAAGATTCTCAAAAAACCTTTCTAAATACTCCGTTGTCTCATGCACTCCGTTTTTTAAATCATTATAGTTTGCTCGAACCAAAGCATTTCTAAAGTACCACGCATTCTCTGCAAATATGTCATTAGTTGTTTCAAATCCTAATTTCTGCAAATATTTGATTAAAAAAACTGCCGTAGCTCTGGTATTTCCTTCCTCAAAAACATGAATCTGCCAAAGCCTCGAAACAAACAGAGCGAGGTGTCGGATGATTTCATCCATACTTAGCGACTTATAGCTAAATTTTTTCTCTTCTGAAAAATCATACTCCAAAGTTGACCGCAGTTCAGATGCGCTGCCATAAAGAACAGTTGCACCATTCAACACCCATTCTTTTTTTGTTATATTATAATCTCTGATCTTACCGGCATGTTTATAAATTCCTGTAAAAAGTCTCTTATGAATCGATATATATTCATTCGGCGTAAAACTAAAAGCTTTTTCTGATAAAATTTTTGCAATTTGCACGGATACCTTGTCTGCCTCTTCTGTTCTATCGCCATCTGTCTTAGGATTCTCCTCATAGTAACTATTGAGAAGTTCCTGCGCCTCATCAAGAGATATTTCCCCTTCAATATTTTGTATTGCTGTATGAATTAAATACTCCGACGGCTTAAGGCCATCTACAGCTTGCAGACCGATTGCAGTATGCCATGCATACCCTTTATCCCGTTTATTTGGTTCTGATTGTTTTATATACT
>JAFLTF010000143.1 GCA_022510585.1 Lachnospiraceae bacterium | reverse complement strand
AAAGCAAATGTCCTCCGGTTCGCCCGAAGACGTATAGAATCCAGCTGCCAAGCACTCCTGCTGCCAGCGTAATGAGCATGACCATGGGAAAATTAATATTTCCTCTTGCCGCCCACACGCCCGAAAGCGGCATAATGATGCCTGCCGGGAAACCGGGCAGGTTCATATACTCCAGCAGGACAATGACAAAGATTGCTACTGCTCCATAGCGGGTAAAATAAAATGTAATCGTTTCTATGCCCATAACTTTTTCTCCTCTTTTTGTAACATAAGGAAAGCATACCCAAGAAATTGGAAAATGATGTGATTAAAAACCGAAAGATTTTCTTAAGAATCATTGGCAGAAGTCTAAAATATTTGAGACAGACAAAAAAATGGGACGATATACCTATCAAGGTATCCGTCCCATGATCTTTATATAATCTTCTTTTTTATCACGCATGATGTGGAACCCTTGTTCCAGATCTTCCAACGAAAATCGGTGCGTTATCAAATTTGCAGGGTCTATCTTTTTCTGTTTCAAACGCTCTAACACATAGTGCCAGTCATCGTCCTCACTGTGGGTAAAGGAAGAATTCCATGTTCCCATCACAGTCAGCTGGTTCCGCAGGATCTTCCAGTATACGGACTTCTCCAAACTCATATCGGAATAAGGGTTTCCTACAAGCATGATCCTGCCTGCCGGAGCCGTGTTGTTGACTGCGTTGGTCAATGTTTCATTTTTTCCCACACATTCAAAAAATACATCTACTCCCACTCCGCCTGTCTGCTCCATGATCCACCTGCCGACATCCTGCGTCTTACTGTCACAGTAGTTCTCTTCCGGAATGCCAAGTGCCAAAACTTTTTGCTTCTGGAATTCCTTATTGCCGATGACCAAAATTTTCCCGGCTGGAGAATCGGAGCGATTCCGACCGGACGTCGCCTGCAGGAACATCAGCAAAAGCAGTCCAATCGTGCCAAGTCCGCAGACTGCTACGGTATCCGAAGGCCCCGGCGTTATTCGCCTCATGGCATGAACGGCAACTGCCATCGGTTCAAGCATTGCTGCTTCTTCAAAAGATACATTATCCGGTAGTTCAATCAAGTTGTCCTCAGGAACTGCCACATACTCTGCATAACCGCCGTCCTGTCTGGACCCTAAATAGCTGTAATTTCTGCACATCTCATACTGCTTCTTCTTACAGGGTCCGCATTTTCCACAGGGGATCAGCGGAAAGATGCCTACACTTTTTCCATTCCACTTATGGTCTACATCCGAACCGATTTTTACTACGGTTCCGGAAAATTCATGTCCGGGTATGAGCGGGTAAGAATAAGTGCCTGTCCGGTAGATTCTCGGAATATCAGAACCACAAATACCCGCTGCTTTTACTGCCACAAGAACTTCATGTTCTGACAAAACCGGTTCTTCAACAGTTTCTAACCGTATATCGTCTATATTATGTAAAACCCATGCTTTCAACTAAACCTCACCCATCTTTCTCCGCTATCTCCCGAAAACGCTCTAAATCCGCCCTCGTCGTAATCTTAAAATTACCTTCATCCCCCGGAATCATACCGACATCCATTCCTGCCAGGATCGCGGGCTCGGTTGAACCGTTTATCCGTAAAATACCATCCGGTAATAACGCTTTATTCGCCTCGTAATAAGCACCTAGCTTAAATACCTCCGGCGCCTGTCCAGCATAAATCTGGCTTCGATTCAAAAGAGAGGTGATTGTCGCTCCATTCTCACTGGCATATACCGTATCTTTCATAAGCAATACCGGAATGACTCCGTCATGCTCCTTAGCAGCCGTCAGACAATCTGTGATCTGCTGCTCTGACAATCGAGGTCTGGCTGCATCATGAATCAAGACATAATCGGAATCATCGGCATATTTCCTGATATCCTCAAGACCGTTTAAAATAGAAAGCTGCCTGTTGGCTCCGGGTCTGGAAAAACCTTTGCATTTTTCTAATACGCTCAAACCATCTGCTTCATTAAGCCGATTCATACATTCTGTGATCGATTCCTGCCATTCTTCTTCCGCTACGATTTGAATGGCATCAATTTCGCCGTGAGCAGATAAGCTCTCCAAACAGTATGAAATGATCGGTCTGCCACAGACTTCTATATATTGTTTGGGAATCTCCATTCCCATTCTTCTTCCGGTTCCGCCGGATAAAATCAGCGCGATATTCATTTCTACAACCCTCTTAGAACCGCAGTTCCCGGATATTTTGCAAGGTTTCCCCATAAGGCTGCTCTTTACCAAACAGAAGTGTCGTACCTAGTACAAACCCTCTTACACCTTTCGGTGCATACTCCCGTATCTTGTCCGCGCTGCACGCTCCGTCCCAGTAGATTTCAAAATCCATATCCTCTTTTATGGATAACAGTCTTGTAAATTTCTTACCCACATACGGCAAATACATCTGCCCGGCATTCCCGGGATTTACCGACATAACGAGTACCTTCTTTACAATACGAAGCATTTCCATGATTGTCTCCACGCTGGTCCCGGGATTGATCGCAATGCCCGGTATCATCCCCGCATTGATGATTTTCTGCAAGGTTGTAGAAGGATGATATTCCGCCTCGGGATGGATATAAATCGTATCACCTTTTCGAAGATTGTCCAAAAATAATGCGATTGTATTATTAGGATGTTCTATCATCAGATGCACATCCAAAGGCTTGTCCGTAGCGCTTGCTATATAGCGCATATCGTTCAAAGACATGGCGTAATTCGGCACATATCGCCCGTCCATAATATCGATATGGAAGGAATCAATGCCACCTTGCTCCAAATCTTTTACTTCTTTCTCCAGATTGCCGTAATTAGCACACATCATGGAGGCTGTTAATTCAAAGTTCATTTTTTATTACCTCGCTATAGTGTTTATTAAATCATAGTAACATGACAGGTTGTGAAACGCAAGTCTTCAGGCTTTGTCTGTCACTCTGAACCAAGCTGTTTCCCGATCGCTCCGCCCGGATGGTTCCTCTTAAACTGCTCCATCGGCAGGTTTAACTGTTTCGCGATCATCATCGCCAGCCCCTGCAATACGATCAGGTTGACCGTCGTGGAATTGTTCGGCATGATATTCCACAAGTCTCCCTCATGTTTTAAGTCCAACACGATTCTATTCGGAATCTCCCTCGCCAGCGTACTCTCCCTCTGAAATGTAAGCAGCCACATGTTTACCTGCCTTTTCGCAAGCAGCCTGGTCAGATAGATGGACTCTGATGTCTCGCCACTCTTGGTCAGGATAATCACCATATCACCGTCCTTCACTATGCCCATGTCACCATGCACGGCAGAATTTGTGTGGAGAAAATACGCGTCCAGTCCCATTGAAATCATGGTTCCGACGAACTTATCACAAATCGGCACATTTTTTCCAAGGCCGGATACGATGATCTTATGCCCACTCTTTAATGTCTCCACTGCCTCATCGACCCATCTGGAAAATTCTTTTTCGTCCAGCGAATGAATCGAATGGTCAAACTCTGCCAGTTGTCTTTCAAAATATGAGATCATCTTGTTATTCCCTTCTTTTTTCTTTATAAGACATCCTCAAGATAATACAAACCGTTGTAAAAAGCCCCGCATATGGAATC
>JAFLTF010000142.1:2457-3617 GCA_022510585.1 Lachnospiraceae bacterium | reverse complement strand
TGGTATCCTAAAGCGGACTTGTCTGATGACACCATAGAATGGCTGAATTGGTATAACAGCTTACCGGAGGACGAACAGCTGAAAGTCGATCACGTTCCTCAGGATTTATATGAATTAGCAGGATATGGGAATGGTTCTGAAACCGCAGCGGAAACTTATGATGCATCTCATACAGATGAAAATACGATTACGTTTACAGGAATCATCGTCGATCATACGATGGAGTTGCTGGAACCGCATATCATGGTTGAACCGCTGGGGAACGAACTTCCTTATGAGCGTATCTGTTTAGTCCTTCCGGAAAATGAAATGGATTGGATGGCGCGGGTAGACAGCGTCGTTTCCATTACCTGTAAAGATTCCTTTGAAGAAACTCAGCCTCCTTTTGGTGAGGCAATTTCCATAAGCGGCATAGGCGATACGCCGATGATTAGAGAAGGCGGTATCAGTGCTGCAATCTCAGCGGCTATCTTTGAGAAAAATGCTTCCGTCCCTTCCTACACAGGCAGCTCTAAAAGCACTTTTTGTGACTTCTATCTTTTAGGAAAGTCCACCCTTGATTCTGATGAGGATGCAAAAGTGCGTACCATCACCTACTATGGTTGGTCCCTGTATCAGGAGTACTCTGTTTCGGAAAAAGGAATCCGGGATATCTCGGGAAGTCATATCCCAGTGGCGTTGACATTTGAATTGAGTGAAAACGGTTATGAATTAAAGGAATACTGGGAACCCCGCGACGGAAGTTTCTTTGTGTCAGATATACGGGATAAATTTCCGGAACGACTTGCAGAGGATGGGATTGACAGCCAGAAGTTTATCCTGCCGCAAATACAGAACTGTTACAGGCAGGCTGTTGAAGCGAATCATCTGCAAACGGATACTGTCATTGAAAACTTGCTGGACACGATTTGTTCAGACCCTGCAGCTTCGTCGAATCCCCAGGATTATATCGATGCGCACCCCATTGAGTATCGGGAGCTTATGTATTATGATAAATATACGATCCGATATTGTCTAAATCGTTTTCAGAATGGCAAGGAAACCGGGCTGGATGGAAAAATCATGGCCATTGCCTGCGAGGAGCTTTTGCAGACCAAAGGTACGATTCCGGCAGATGCCTACACTGCTGAAACAGGGCAGTTTTGGTTCGATACCCTTCT
>JAFLTF010000142.1:0-2357 GCA_022510585.1 Lachnospiraceae bacterium | reverse complement strand
TGGCGACAGCTATCAGAACCGTAGTAGTGGTCATAATGGCCTGGGGCATGGTTTTTATTACGAACGCCCAAAGCGGTATCACGGAAATTAGCAGAAAGAGTTGGCTTTTTCTGATTTTGTCAGGTCTGGCTACAGGCGCTTCATGGCTATGCTATTATAAAGCATTGCAGATCGGTGACGCCTCCAAAGTTGTACCGATTGATAAATTGAGCGTTGTGATTACATTGGTACTGGCATTTATATTTTTGCATGAGGAGTTTACTATGAAATCCCTCATTGGTTGCGTTCTTATCGCTGCAGGAACTATGTTTATGGTGTTATAGGAGAAAAATATGGAAGACCGTGACTTCTCTTGAAGGATACGCATGGCATAGTGCATTGCAGATTTGAAGAAAGTTTTATTGTAAAATACTAATTAAACGAAAGAGGCAGACGACCGGATTTAATAGGAGAAAGTAAGAGAGTAAAAACTTATGGAAATCAAAACGAGTAGATTGGTTCTTAGCCCGTTGGGAATAAAATATCTGGAATCGACACATGAATATGCGTCTGACAGAGAAGCAACGATATATATGATGTTTTTGCCAAATGATACGGTGGAAGAGACTGCGGAGTTTTTGAAAAATGCAGATACAGAGTGGGATAAGCCAAGTCCGGAATTTTATGAATTTGCTATATTGTTGGATCAAAGACACATAGGAGCAGTCAGCCTGTATTTGAATGAAAGCCGTACCACGGCTGAGTTTGGCTGGATACTTCACAGGAATTTTTGGAGGCAGGGTATTATCACTGAGGCGGCGAAGGCATTGCTTGATTATGGCGTAAATGTGCTGAACATACATCATTTCATTGCGCATTGTGACAGCGAAAATATTGCTTCTTATAAAGTGATGGAAAAGCTTGGCATGGTAAGGACCCAGTGTTGTGGCGGTCGTAAAAATAAATCTTCTGATGAGATACGGGAAGAATATTTATATGAACTTACCAGACCATAATTTGAGGGGAAGAACGCTATGATAAGAAAAAGGCTGTCATACGATGCGTGGGAATGTATCATAGATAGAGATTGGCATTGCAGAAAAGTAAACTGCGAGTTCCTGACAGGTTATATCGGATTGATCGATATTAAAGAAGTTAGCGAGGTACAGACTTGGAAGTTTCATGGAGAAGAGATCGTATTCTGTGACAAAGGAATGAAGTGGTTATCCATTCTGCCTCAAAATGATTGGTATTGCATCACAGCCATGATAAATGAAAACGAAGAAATTTTGTTATGGTACATAGATATGATAGCTGCGCAGGGAATTGATGTGGACGGAGTGCCGTATTTCGATGATTTATATTTGGATTTAATTGTTTATCCGGATGGGACAATTGTAGTTGATGATATGGACGAACTAGAGGACGCCTTGGTAAAAAAAGATATCACACTGGAGCAATTTCATCTTGCAATCAAGACAAGCCGCAGATTACAAGAAGGGATAGTAAGTAATATTTCTGCGTTTTCGGAATTTACTCAGAAATGCTATGAAATGATGAAATAGATGTATTGGTTAGCATGTCAGTTGATAAAAGATCAGATCATAGATTTTACGAAAGGGAATATGTCCATGTATAAAGGATTGATTCAACTGCCTGAAACAAAATATCTGGGATTCGGAATCATGATGCCGTGGGAAAACAATTTGGAAATACAGTTTAATCTATGGCAAAAGGCAATGGTTTCTGAGAAAATGAAAATGCTTAAAAAGTTATGTGGCAGCGAACAAGCGATAGGAATTTTCTGCTATAGATGTGATGTTGAAACACATACATTTTCCTATCATATTGCGTGCGAAAATAAGAGGAATGCTGTCAGTACAGAATTTGAAGAATTAAAAATATATGCGGGAACATATGCGAGATTTGAAAACGAGTGTCAGGATTTATCAAACAGGTTTGAATGCTATAATGATTTATGTGATGAAATCTGGGGACGATGGCTGCCAAATTCAGAGTATGTTTCGCTCATCGAACTGGAAACGTTGGGATGCGTTGAGGGTTATGCTTTGCTTGAAATCTATTATCCGGACAACCCAACGAATATTCCATATCAACTTGAAATGCTGCTGCCAGTCCGAACGCAAGCATAGAGAAACCGTACTCTAAGGAGGAACCCGCATGATAGAAGTATTATTTGGCGAAAGCGAAGCAGCTTCTATGAAAGTTGCGAAAAGTACCGTTGTGATCGGAAAGACAGATGGGCCTACATCTGTATGGATCGCCGGTAAAAAGAAGCCTCCGGAAAGATTCTCTGAAGGGTGGGTACCGGGCGCTGCAGAGGAAGTGATCTGTCTTGGATTCTTGCTGGATATCGG
>JAFLTF010000141.1 GCA_022510585.1 Lachnospiraceae bacterium | reverse complement strand
AAGACTTGCGAGCCATCGTCTGCTGGAAGTTAAAAAAAGGAGTTTATCTCTCATAGTATTATATCTCCGTGCATATGCTCAGTTGTATATTTTCCGCAAATAACCAAGTCCCAAAGCGACGTGACAAGTTCATCCACAGGATAATGGCGATTATTTCCGGTAACTAATATCTCTTTTTACAATCCTGAATTATCTGATAATATTATACCATTCTTCTTTATTATTTACTATCAAGTTTTTATAATTAAAACCATCTGAAACAATCCCAATAACTATCTGACACTGTTATAAACATAGCATTGACAATATCGCAGTAATTCCGTTTTGACTGTTCCGCGGTTGTTTTTGTTATTCATACATTATATAATATTTTAACAACAGTAACAACTGTGACACATTAGAACCCCTGGGAGGGAATTTTATGCGAAAAATTATTTACTACTTTAGTGGAACAGGAAACAGTTTACGAGCTGCCATTAAAATTGCAGAAAAAATCGGTGGTGCGGAATTAGTAAATGTACGTTGTGTTCCGGAAGATGTATCAGCCAAAGATGCAGATATAATTGGATTTGTGTGTCCCGTTTATGAATGGGATGTCCCGGGAACATTCAAAAACTTTATTGATCAGCTGATCATTAATCCAAATGCATATATTTTTATGGTAACCACGTATATTGCAGTTCTCGGAAAGAGCTTTGAAACAGTTGAAGAACTTCTCCAAAAAAAGGGAGCACACCTTAACTATGGGCGTGCATTACGTTGTGTTGCAAGTCAATGTATCGCATACCCGCCTTTTCCTCCCGAAAAAATTATGATACCTTATATGGAAAAACAAATGGAGAGCGCGGGAGTTGAGATAAGCCAGAAAAAGCAAAGAGCATATCCACGTATGTCATCTATAACACGAAAACGATATAAAAAGGTGATGGGACCATATTTGGAAATAGAAAAGGAATACGACAAAGGTTTTTATACAGATGAAAGATGTACTGGCTGCGGAACATGTGCAAAAGTGTGTCCAACACGCAACATCTCTATGCAGGGAAGGCAGCCTGTGTGGAATCATCATTGTCATGGCTGCAATGCCTGTGTGGTTTATTGCCCTAAAAAAGCAATTCAGTTTAAAACGCCACAGGCTTACAAGGAGCTTAAAACATTAATATCCAGGATGCTATGCCTTCCCGAAAAGCGTAAGCGATATCATCATCCTCTAATCAAAGCGAAAGATTTGATGTGTGATAGGAAGGTCTGAATTGATTCTACAACTCATAGTGAAAATTTTTGCGAGATGTCGCAAACAAAAGTTGATTTCTATTGACATAATGTAAAATTTTCTTTATACTTTTATTATAAAGGCGGAATTATTTATTATACCAAGAAAATGATTCCTTTATTAAGTAACTGAAAAAAGATTTGTTTTTATGAAAATGAGGCGATGAATATGGCAAGCGATGCTATCTTAGGCGGCGTATTTCAATGTGAATCTGTCAGAGGCTTTTTAAAAAAGCTTGCAGGCAATGAAAAAACGCCTTACCTTGAAGTTACCAAGAATGCAATAAAAGGAAGGGCTATTGTTTATCCCGAAAATACCGGAAATTCATATTCAAGTGATATTAATTATGAAATCGGGGATATTACTAAAATTGAAAAAATGATGTTTCAGGGGCTTGATACCTTTGTTATCTCTGTGCGCACTAATACCATTTACGGTCGTGAAAGATATCAGCTGCGTTTTCCGGGTATGAAAGATATAGAAAGAGCTTCTTCTATGCTTAATAATCTTTTAGCGGCTAATCAGGGGAATAATGTTTCAAAACCTGTCAATGCACAGACACCTATTCCCAAGGCTGTCGTACCGATCCAACCGGAACCTGTACAGGCATCTGCGCCTGCAGCACCGGCACAGGCGCAAGTATCTGAAGCTGCTGCTCCAACTCCAACTGCAGCGGTACAGGCACAGGCACCTGCAGCGGCTGAGACAGTACAAAATAAACCTGATAACCTGACGCTTGAAGAGCGTAAAAAGCAGTTTGAAAAATTGGAGGCTATTTACCAGACCGGTATGATTTCCGAGAAGGAGTACAAGATCAGTAAGGCTGAGTACATCAGTATGGAAAGTGGTCTGGATGAGTTCTATAGTAAGCTTAAGGTAAACTTACAATATAGTGAGATTGGCTTCTTGTCTGAGAAAGAGTTTGAGGATTTCAAGAATGAGGTCATTGATGAAGCTTCTAACATTACCAACGTGCCCACCGATACCTACAAACAGAACCTGAAGAAGCTGCTTTTACTCAATCTCTGTGATATCTTATCAAATGATGAGTATAGTAAGATTTGTGACGACATAGTCAGCACAGTACAATATGTATCTGATGACTCTGAAGATCTGGTTGTACAGAAGATCGAAAGATGGCCTATTTTGAAAGAGTGCGAGGTCTTAAGCCCCACACAGTACGATCAGTTTCTCAAGATCGTTGCTGAGGATACCAAGATAAAAATGGGAGAAAGCATCCCTATATTAGAACATAAGCTGATACGTCTGTCCACACTTTCCAAGACCTTTATATTCACACCGGAAGAGTTTGCAAAGAAGAAGCAAGAGTTTATTGCTGACATGACGGAGATGGATTATTCTTCCGAGACCAAGTTATCGGTACAAATCGAACGTTTGATGGCACTGAGACACTGTGAATGGATGGATGAGAGTGATTACCAATCACATAAGAATGAAGTACTGAAAACTATTGAAGGTAATAGCGATGCTGTTCAGAAAATGTTATTGTTTAAGATGCTTACTGAAGTTACCTATATCACACAGGCTGATTATGATAACTTCAAGAAGGGCGTAATCGACGATATCTTCTCAAATTACAGCAATATCGATGAACTTAAGATGCGAGCGCAGACCTTGATGAGTTTGAAAGAAGCTGACATAGTCACAGAGACAGAGTTCAACGATTTAAAGAAAAAATTGCTTGCACTATAATAAATGTCCATAGCGATAAAAACCTCACAGGCTGCTCCCGAGCGGCTTGTGAGGTTTTTTATACATGATATAATATCAATATGAAAAGAAATCGGATCAAACAATTTTTAGCATCTTTTATTCCAAAACGTGTGAGCAACAGCATCGTCCTTAAGGTATATCACCTATTGGCGTTACTTCCTGTGCCCAAAAAAATCAGAAAGAAAAATCACGATCATAATGTAATAGGGCTAAAAGATGCCAGGTGGAATTTCCTGACCGCCCCCTCTGCCTATATTGAAAATCAAAATGAATGGGGAGAGATCCTGTATGGATGGGGATTTCATCACAATATGAGATATTCAGGCTGTGAAATCATCGCCACCTTCAATGCGTTAAAAGCATTGGGAAAAGCCGGTTCGCCGGATTTTATGGCAGAGCTTATCTGTGCGTATGAAAAGCATGGCGCTGCCTTATGGGGCGAGTTTGGCGTATCGCCGCTGGCTATTTCTGCCCATCTGAAAAGACAGGGATTTTCGGTTGTAACCGCAAAAAGGGACGACGATCAATCTTTGGATATGGCTGACAGTCGATGCCGGGTTTTCATTGCAACCGTGTATAACGATGCAAAAGATATTACCGCACAGATCCATACCGTATGCATTACGAAAGAAGAAAACGGATATATTCTTCACAACGCATATC
>JAFLTF010000140.1 GCA_022510585.1 Lachnospiraceae bacterium | reverse complement strand
TCATTTTGATCATTATCGGACTGGAAATTTTTATTACCGGTGTGTTTTAGAAAAAATAACGACCGCGCCCAAGTCTTACCTCAAGTGCGGTCGCATATTTCATAATTCTTGCAATGCAGGTTTCAGGTCTGCACTTATTATCCCATCACAACCTCAACCTGAACCTCTTTCTTGCTTGCGTCAAAAGGTACAACGCAACCGTCTACTTTGGCTCCGTCAACGGTCATGGAAGCAACGCCCTTCTGCACATTGTTCGGATTCTTAACATCGATATGGTAAACCACATCTCTGAAACGTCTGGTCAGTTTGAAATCACCGAATCCGGTAGGAACGCAAGGATCGATGCTGAGTCCCTTATGGGTCGGATAAACGCCCAGGATGTACTGGGAGATATTGGTAAAGGTCCATGCGGCAGTACCGGTCAGCCAGCTGTTCTTCGCTTCGCCGTGATACTTGGCATCACGTCCTGCAACCATCTGGGAGTATACATAAGGCTCTGTTCTGTGGATCTCACTGATTTCTTCTACATAAGCAGGACAGGTCTTCTTATAGATCTCAAACGCTCTGTCACCGCGTCCCACAACGGTTTCTGCAATGGAAACCCAGGGATTGTTATGGCAGAAGATACCGCCGTTTTCTTTATATCCGGGCGGGTAAGACGAAATTTCGCCAAGTTCCAAATGGTACTTCGTGTAGCAAGGTTGTAAGATCATTACACCGTAATCGGTATCCAGTTTCGCTTTTACGGAATCCAATGCTTTAATCGCATGTCCTTCCTTGACACCGACACCGGCAAGTACACAGAAGCCCTGGGGCTCAATATAGATCTGGCCTTCTTCACATTCCTTGGAACCAACCTTATTGCTGTATGAGTCATAAGCTCTGACAAACCATTCGCCATCCCAGCCGTCTTTCAGGATCGCATCGTACATAACGGCAACTTCGTCGCGTGCACGCTTCGCCTCTGCGTCGTCACCAAGCAGTTCTGCAAGCTGTGCATACTCTTCGCCGTACTTCACGAACATACCTGCAATAAATACCGATTCAGCCACCGGTCCTTCGCTGGGACCAAAGGTCTGGAAGGATTCACCCGGATGCTCTGAGAAACAGTTAAGATTCAAACAATCATTCCAGTCAGCACGGCCGATCAGCGGCAGGTTGTGCGGACCTTTGTGGGTTGCAATATAGTCAAAGGAACGTTTCAGATGTTCCATCAAAGTCGTAGCAACGCTCATATCGTTATCATAAGGAACCATTTCCTTTAAGATCGAAAGGTCACCGGACTCACGAACATAAGCGCTTGTACCTGCAATCAGCCACAACGGGTCATCGTTAAAGCCGCTGCCGATATCGGAGTTACCCTTTTTGGTAAGAGGCTGATACTGATGGTATGCGCTGCCATCCTGGAACTGGGTGGAAGCAATATCAATAATACGCTCTCTTGCTCTGTCAGGAATCAGGTGTACGAAGCCCAGCAGATCCTGGCAGGAATCCCTAAAGCCCATACCACGGCCGATGCCGGATTCATAGTAGGAAGCCGAACGGCTCATGTTAAAGGTAACCATACACTGATACTGGTTCCAGATATTTACCATCCTGTTGACCTTATCATTAGAGGATTCAACGGTATAACGGCTGAGCAGATCAGCCCAGTATTCATTCAGCTCTGCAAAAGCCTTTTCAACGTCAGCATCGCTGCTGTATTTTGCGATCATCGCGTTAGCCGGTTTCTTATTGACAACATTGGGAGCCTCGAACTTCTCCTCCTGCGGATTCTCAAGGTATCCAAGCAGGAATACATAAGATTTTTCCTCGCCCGGTTGAAGCGTTACGTTGATCTGATGTGCAGCAATCGGTGACCAGCCGCTTGCCATGGAATTCGTGCAGCCATTACCCAGTACCGCTTCCGGCTTGTCCGCGCCGTTATAGGTACCAATAAAGCTGTCACGGATCGTATCAAAACCGTCAACCTTGGTATTGACAGTATAAATTGCATAGTGATTTCTTCTCTCACGATACTCGGTCTTATGATAAATAGTAGAACCGATTACCTCAACCTCGCCGGTGCTTAAGTTTCTCTGGAAGTTTCTGGAATCGTCATCCGCATTCCATAAACACCATTCCACATAGGAGAAAAGAGAAATTGTCTTCGCTGCGCTGCCGGTATTTTTCAGTTTCACCTGGGAAACCTCACAGTTGTCATTCATCGGCACAAAGGTAAGAACGGAAGCCTGTACATCGTTCTTAGAAGAAGTAAAACGACTGTAGCCGATACCATGACGGCACTCATAAGAATCCAGCTCTGTCTTCGTCGGCTGCCAGCCGGGATTCCAGACAGTATCCCCATCCTTTATGTAGAAATACTTGCCGTTTGTGTCATAGGGAACGTCATTGTAGCGGTAACGGGTCAGACGAAGAAGCTTCGCGTCCTTATAAAAAGTGTAACCGCCGCAAGTGTTGGAAATAAGTGTGAAGAACTCCTTGCAGCCCAGATAATTGATCCAAGGCAGAGGAGTCTTGGGTGTGGTGATGACATATTCGCGATTCGCGTCATCAAAATAACCGAATTTCATAGTTTCTTTTCTCCTTTACATTTAATTTAGTTAAAATAATTTTATTTTCGTAAAGAAAACAATCCCATAAATACCTATCATAAAAATTATACCTAACGCCTGTTATAAAAGCAAGGCAAAAACAGGGAATTTTTGAAGGAAATATCCGTATATGGATAGGGGCATCAAATAAATGTTGAATTTATCAAAATAATGCTTTATATTAACAAAAGAATTTGATAAGAAAATGATGCCGCCCTTCCGGCTATGCTTTTGTCCAAGGTAAACGGCGGGAAAACGGTTTTGGGACTTGTGAACAGCTGCGTTGGAATTGCAACACTGGCAGGCAGCCTCTAAACAGCCCATTGACATCTCTTTTCGGGGAAGGAAAAGGTTCAGGCGCTGCCATGCTGTTTTTCTTCATTGGAATAGCCGGCGTTGCCGTATGCCTGATTTTTAGCTTGATACTGCGAAAACAGAAATGGAGTGAGAAATCTTAAAACAGTTCAAAACAAAAACAGGAGCAAGAGAATTTTTCTTTTGCCCCTGTTATTTTTTAGCTTGTACGATGTTTAGCGATCATGATTCATCAACAGTTCAGACCATATGTATATGCCTCGTCCATCGCCGGTTCTCCCGCAATGTCGCCAACACTGTGAGCAGAACCGTAGATCTTGCCTTTCACCTCGGAATCAGGTAAATTTCTTACAAAGCCCTCCATATCGTTCATGGTGGTTTCCATCGCGTGTTCTCCGGCTGATGCGGTTGCAATAAAGTAGACTTCTTTATTTTTGATTCTTCCGGCAACTGCCATTGTACGGTCGATCATCATCTTTAACTGCGCGGAAATAGAATAAAAATAAACAGGTGAGGATAATACAAGCACGTCAGCTGCGATCAGCTTCTGCAAGATCTCATCCATATCATCATCCTGTGCACAGATTCCGCCGCCGTTATTGACACAGGTTTCACATGCCATGCAAGGATGGATGTTCTTATCCCGCAGACAGAGTTTTTCTGTCTCATGTCCGGCTTCTTCCGCTCCTTTTAAAAAACGGTTCACCAACATTTCCGAATTGCCGCCTGCACGCGGACTGCTGACAATTGCTAAGACTTTTTTTGACATCGTTATCTCCTCTTATT
>JAFLTF010000014.1 GCA_022510585.1 Lachnospiraceae bacterium | reverse complement strand
TTCTCATCCATGATGATGGTCTTCTGGGAAAGAGAACCGCCGCTCTCAAGAGTCTTGATGATATCATCAATGTAGGAAGACTGGAACGGATTACACTGTCCGTCATAGTTCCAGTTCTGATCAAGCAGTTCCTGAAGTGCCCATGTGTTGCAGTCAAATCCCATGATGATTACATCGCCGCCAACACCGTGTGTAATACCTGCATTGTCAAGAGCTGCAACTGCGCCGCCTGCCATATCGTCGTTCTCTGCATAGATTACATTGAAAGAGTCGCCTCTGTCAATTACGGACTGAACGATCTGCTGTGCCTGCTCAGCGTTCCAGTTTGCGGTCTGCTGTTCAACGATGTTCCAGTTGTCGTTTGCTGATGCCTGATCATCAAGTGCGCCGGAACGTCCAACCTGTGCTGCAGAACCCATAACGCCCTGAAGGTGAATTACATTGTACTCGTCAAGACCCTGGCCTGCTAACCAGTCAACTGCTGTCTGGCCTTCTTTAGCCATATCGGATACGATAGATGCCTCGTAGAGACTCTCGTCCGCATCAATAGTACGGTCGAAAAGAATAACCTTGATACCTGCGTTCTGTGCATCCTTAAGAACTGTATCCCAGCCTGATACATCGGCTGCGGAGAGAAGCAGATAGTCAACGCCGTCCTGAATGAACTGCTGAGCACCTGTGATCTGCTCGTCATTATTCATGCTGTAGAAGAAAGATGCATCATAGCCATTCGCTGCTGTGAAGGTTTCTTTCAAGTCTCTGTCGTTCGCTGTACGATAACCGGATTCACTGGGGTCATTGTTAATGATACCAACCTTGATCGTAGTACCTGAACTTGCAGCACTGTCATCGGTTGCATCATCGTTGGTTGTAGTATCGTTGGTTGTAGTGTCATTGGTTGTAGTATTGCCTGTTGAAGCAGGCGCTGCACCATCATCGTTTCCACAACCGCTCAACAATGCAGCTACCATTGCTGTACTAAGCACAATGCTTAATAATTTCTTTTTCATTTTTATATCCTCCTTTGATATGTTGCAGTAAGGCCATTATGTATTATTTGACCTCACGAATATAATTTTAACAGATTTTTTTTTTTTTTCAACCCTTTTTCGCTATTATGATAGATATTGCTAAAATTTCCAGATAATACAATGTTATTGTACATTTATCATATTAGCAATTTACTTTTTGTTTATATTGCGTTTTTAAGCAAATTGGTGTACTATTAATAACAAAATTTAACAAAATTTTTTATCATTTATTTTAAGGAAAGGGATCACCGAAAATGAAGTTGCCCAAATTGCAGGATATAATTGGATTTATCTGCAAAGACACAAGCGATCCGAACGAATCTCCCAAGCTGATCATTGTTATCAGGATACTCGTTCTTACCATGCTTTTATATATTGCACTCAACAGCATCATCTATGTTCGTTTTCTGAATCTTTCCGGTATCATACTGTTAGTGATTTCTTTTGCAATGTATCTGTATGTTTTTACAATGACCTATCGTCAGAAAACAGGGATCATCCGATATACGATCAATTTCTGTATGGTAGTCTGGGTAGGGGTCAGCGTATATTACTTCGGCTGGGATACGGGCGTACAACATTTTATTCTTGTATTGCTTGTATTATGCTATTTTTCAGGGTACTCCAATTACGGCATAAAAATTACCTATGCCTTTGCGCTCTGCGCCTTTCGGATCTACCTGTATTTCCTATGCCGCAGCAAACCCTCTGCCATAGCGCTTGACTCCCCTACCACAAATCTTTTGCAGATCATCAATACCCTGACCATATTTTGGTGCCTTTCCGTAATTGCCCTTTTATTCAGCAAAGACTCTCAGACTTTGGAAAGCAAACTGGTAGAATACAACAGCCAGCTGATCGATCAGGCAAATACGGATGCTCTGACCGGTCTTTACAACCGCAGAAAAGCGATTGAGTATCTGGAAGATTTATTGGCATCCTCAACGCAATCTTTTATAAGTTTATGCATCTGCGACATTGACTTCTTTAAAAAAGTCAACGACAACTATGGGCACGATATAGGTGATGTAGTATTACAGCAGATTTCCAAGACCATGAAAGCCTCTGCAGGGGATAAATGTCTGACCGCCAGATGGGGCGGTGAAGAATTCCTGCTGGTCTTTCCTTCCAGCAATGGCGACGAGGCTTATTACTTTTTGGAAAATCTAAGACAAAGAATCAAAGCCTTAAGATTTGAGGCGGGTGAAAAAAACTTCGCCGTTACCATGACCTTCGGTCTGGCCGAATATGACTATAAATCCGACATTGATTCCTTTATCAAAGAGGCGGATGAAAAACTGTATATGGGAAAAGAAAACGGCAGAGACCAAATCGTCTTTTAGAGATACCCTTGACATTTTTAAGGTATCGATTCGCATATATTAAATCAAAAGCGCCAAAAGCAGGTCAATGTCATTGAAGAAAAAACTTTCACCCAAACAATGGATAGGCGCAATTCTGCTGTTGATCATTTTCATATCAATAACTTTATTTCTTTACAGTTGGTTTCATGAAGATGCACGGTTTGAGAAATTCGCCAGAAAGCTGTTCATATCGGAACTATGCTCCAATCCCATCCATCTGCACTATACACTGGAAAACACCCTCGAATACGGAATTGATGAAAGTACGCTCACCTTGCCCATATACCAGGCAGGTCAGGCCTTAAAACAGTCTGACGAAACGGAAGCTATTCTTGCTTCCCTGCAAAAATTTCATCCCAAAAGATTGTCTCCCGCAAATCAATACACCTATATATTACTTTCTACATATCTAACCTCATTAAAAAACTGTGCTTCTTATTCCTACTATGATGAACCTCTGTCTCCTTATTCGGGTACGCAGTCCGAACTTCCCATTCTATTGGCAGACTATCGAATCTCTTCCGTAGAAGATATTGAAAATTATCTTTCCATCCTTTCGCAGATCCCTTCCTATCTGGAAGGCATTATACTCTATGAGCGGGAAAAAGCCGATTATGGACTTTTTATGTCGGATGCTGCCGCAGATAAAGTGATCGAGCAGTGTAGTGCGTTAATGAGTCCGAGTCTGTTACAGTCAGACAGTCATTTTTTGAACATAACGTTTTCGGAACGTTTGGAAAAACTGGTAAAAGAAAATATCATCAACGAATCGGAAGCGGCTGCCTGGGAATCGGAAAATAATCGTCTACTCACAACATTGGTGGCTCCGGCCTATGATAAACTCGCAGACGAACTGACCCTGTTAAAGGGCAGCGGCACCAATTCACAAGGTCTTTCCCATTTTTCCGGGGGCAGGGAATACTATCAGGCATACTTACGTCTGACAACCGGCTCCTATCGCAGTGTGTCTGAGATAAAAGAAATGCTGGCTTTGGACTTTGAAAAGAACTATACGGCGCTGATCGCTCTGATGCAGCAATATCCCGCCCTAACGGATTCAATCAATGCAGAGGATACATTCTTTCCCGCCCTTTCGCCCGAAAATATGCTCTCTAAGCTGCAGAAGATGATAGAGCAAGACTATCCAGCCATCCCCTTTCCGTCCCAAAATGAAACCGCTTCATGCACCGTCAAATACGTGGATGACTGCCTTGCACCTTACACCGCTCCTGCATTTTATCTGACTCCGCCTATTGATCATCTGGAAGAAAATACGATCTACATCAATACTTTGGATACTACCGACGGCTTATCCCTCTTTACGACTCTCGCCCATGAGGGTTATCCGGGACACCTGTATCAAACCCTATACAGCGGGCATCATTTACAGGCGATCGGTGCCGGTCCCGTACGGAATATTCTGTATTATGGCGGTTATGTGGAAGGATGGGCAATGTATGTGGAATTAAACTCTTATGATTATGCAATCCGTCTGGCAAAGGAGACAAATCCGGAAACAGAAGCGTTTTATCTGGCAGATAAACTGAGTCGACAGATTCAGCTATGCCTTTATTCTCTGTTAGATATTCTCATCCATTACGAAGGTGCTTCGTATGAGAGGGTTTCACAAATCCTATCTGCTATCGGCTTTACAGATGAGGAATCTATCCGGGCGGTCTATGACTATATTGTAGGAGAACCCTGTAACTATCTGAAATATTACCTGGGTTATCTGGAAATCGAGACATTAAAAGACCATGCAGAAACTGCATGGGGAGACACCTTTACCTTATACCGTTTTCATACTTTTCTGTTAAACAACGGTCCGGCAGACTATAGAACATTATCCCGCCTGCTTATGATTTCGCAGGCAGGATAAGTACTTTCTGACCTTTTTACAATTCCTTCCTATGGGACATAAAAAAATGCAGAATGCTGCGTAAAGCTTTTTCCAACACTCTTTTTTCTTCTTCCGAAAGCTGTTCCACAATAGTACTGATCATTTCTTCATGAAACTGTCTGTGATGGATGAACGCCTTTTTGCCTTTTTCCGTAAGGGAGACCAACACCACCCTTCTGTCCTCCTCACTTCTGACCCTGTTCACATATCCTTTTTTGACCAGACTATTGACGGCAATCGTGAGAGTTCCTGTGGTCACATGCAGCGCTTTGGCGACTGTTGTCATGTTTTTCTTCTCATCCATGCCGATCGCTTCTATGACATGCATGTCATTTGTTGTAACATTCTGATATTCTTCTGTTCGAATTGCCTGTTCTTCAATTGCATTGATGTTGCGGAATAACTTTACCAACACATCATTCAATGCGCTATTAATATCCATATTGCCTTCCATTCTGAAATGTATACAAATTTCTTTTCACACGCCGGGCGGTGGTTTTGTCAAACTGTAGTAAACTCCGTACTTATTTTATCAAACAATACTTTGACCGTCAAATATTTTGATATCTCTTACCTTTAAAGTAATCCTGCCAGAATAATGCTTGCCACGACTCCTGTAATGGTTGACAGAATCGCCCCGGCAAGCGTATATCTTGTTTTGGTGACCTTCGCTGCCATATAATAGACCGACATTGTATAAAAAACAGTTTCCGTACAACTCATCATAATCGAAGTCGTCATTCCGATCAGAGAATCCGGACCGTGATTTTTAAAAATATCAAGCACCAGTCCGGTGGCTGCAGAGGAAGAAAACATCTTAATCAATATTAACGGAATCAATTCCGATGAAAAACCGAATCGTTCCGTTACTCCCGCAAACAGACTGCCCAAAAAGCTCAAAAAACCTGACGCACGAAGTACCCCCACTGCCACCATCAGGCCAATCAATGTTGGCATGATCTGTATCACCGTGTGGAATCCATCTTTGGCGCCCTTGATAAATTCCTCATAAACTTTCGTTTTCGTTGCCAGTCCATAGGCTACAATATAGAAGATAATAACCGGGATAATAATATTAGAAAAGTGTGCAAAAACCTGCGTCATAGAAATGCCTGCATAAATTCTTTCCTTAAAATTTATGCAGGCTATATTTTTTTTATGAATTTCTCTCAAGCTCCACCATAGCTAGTTTAAGTGCTCCCAAAATACCTTGTTTATCCTCCAGGCTCTGCGCCACAATGAAGGTATTCATGTCTTCTAATTCCTTTGTTTTCAAATAACCGTTCAGTAATTTTGTAAACCTGTCTCGAATCATCGGAAACAGCTGCGTTTGGTGCATGACACCACCACCCAGGATGATGCGCTGTGGTGACAGAATACAGGTATAGTTGACCAATGCCTGCGCGATATACTCAGCTTCCATCTCCCATGCCCTATGACTATGTTCCAAATCTAGCGCTTTCTTTCCCCATCTTCCTTCAATGGCAGGTCCCGCAGCAAGACCTTCAAAACAGTTCTCATGGAAAGGACAAAACCCTTCATATGTATCTTCCGGCAATTTTCGAAGCAGGATATGTCCACCTTCCGGATGCAGCATACCGTGAAGAAGCCCGCCGTCTGCAATGACTCCTACGCCGATTCCGGTTCCGATCGTAATATAAATACAACTGTTCAGACCTCTGGCGGCTCCCCATGTATATTCTCCCAGGACAGAAGCATTCACATCTGTGTCAAAGCCTATCGGAACTCCCAGTTCCCTCTCAAATATGCCTACAATATCATAATACTGCCATGCCGTTTTCGGCGTCGTTGTAATGTGCCCATATGTAGCAGAGTTACGATTTAAATCAATGGGTCCGAAACAGCCGATACCTAAAGCCGAAATTTTCTTGTCACGATAAAAAGAAAGTACCTTCGGCATGGTAAGCTCCGGCGTCTCCGTCGGGATTGACACCTGCTCCAGAATTTCTCCCTTTTCATTTCCAATGGCGCACACCATCTTGGTTCCGCCAGTTTCCAATGCTCCGAATAACATGTCCATACCTCTATTATGATTCTACTTCATCCACAATAGGATCAATCTGAGAGATCATATTGTCCATATCTTCAAACAATGCACCCTTGGTAGTCCCCAGATCATTTGCCTTGGCAATGTGCCCCATCAACTCCTGATACTGCTGTTCCATCTGTATGAAGGAACTATTGACCTCGTTAAGCTCCCTTTCAGAAACCGCAATGGCATCTCCGATCCTGTCCTGCACCTCTCTGGCGCCGACTGCCGCGGTCGTAATCTGATCAAATACAGTAAAGGTTGCGTCAACATCCTCTAAACTCTTACTCAATGCATCTCTGGAAATCTCAATACTGCTGTTCAGCTTTTCCGTACCTTCTTCCACGCTGTTGATACTGAGGCTCACCACATTGATCAATTCCTTGATCTCACTGGCAAGATTCTTAACCTCCTCGGCAACTACCGCAAAACCTTTGCCCTGCTCGCCAGCCCGTGCTGCTTCAATAGAGGCATTCAAGGCAAGCATATTGGTCTGATTGGCAATTGTGATAATCTTGCCCATACATTCTTTGATGTCCTGCACAGAATTCTGGAAATCCGTAAAAGTTCCCTGCATTTCCGTGAAATGTTCCTGAACCTCGCCGGAGCTATCCTTCAAACCGCCTACCTGCTTCTGTGCCTGTTCTACGGACGCATCAATATTCTTTTTGACTTCTGCGAACTGTTCCGAGATCTCGCCCACCTGTACAAAACGATCACGAAAATTCTCCAGCTTATCCTTGGAAGCTGTGTTTACTGCCAACACTTCATCAAAGGAAATCGCTACTTGCTGAAGTTCTTCTAAGGAGTCAACCTCCTTTGTCAGCAACTGTTTTTGATAATTTTTCAGGCTGCGCGTTACATATCTGATTGGATAATAATTCGGTTTTTCCATAATTTGTTCTGCCTGCTGTTGTACTTCCTTTTTCTTACGAAACATATATAAGGTCCCCCTGCTCTTTCTACTCAAATACCACACAAGTCATGGTCTGATTCAAAAACTGATTATTATAATGTTCCCCGTAACCGACCATACCCACATGATTTCCTAATTGACCCATAGCGTCCAAATACTTCTGCACATCTTTGTTCTGTGAAAAGAGCAGATAGCGGAACAGGCAATTGATGGAAAATACTCCGGATATATGAGAAAAATCATTTTTGATCTGGGATACAGTCTCTTCCACAACTTCATGGTAGTCTTTTAATTCCAAAAGGGTGAGTACGTCTGAATCATTTATCTGTCTGTAGCAGGAAAGTGCACTTCCTACCACATCTTTGATCGCAATAATGCTCACATCCTGTCCGTTGAATCTGCCAAAAGGATTCCGGAAAGTCTGCGTCCCGATATCCTCCTCTTTGATCTGTAAAAGATCCATATAGACCTGTTTTGCGCTTTTACTGTTTAATTCTCCCATGGTATAACTGCTGCGGTCGGTTTTAGAGGCAATCATCCTGTAACCCTCTTCCATGGGTCTGTATATATTCTCTTTATATACGCCAACCTTACCGTTGTTATTTTTGATTAATACATAGGCATCCGCATCCGAATATACCTTACCGTTGACGGATACCTTGCCGGCATCACCGGTTCCGCCCACCAGAGAGATTCTCTTGTTGTTAAGTACACCGGCAATCGTGGTCAGCACACAGGCATCATTCCCCGTACAAAAATCAATACAGACCGTATCATTGGAGCCTGCCTTCACCTTGTCCACATCTTTCATAAAACGCTCTATGTATTTCACCGGCATGGTAGAGACCTGTTCCAAAACGCCTGCCACGGCGGTCACGCCTTCATATGCAACAACGCCTACTCCCTTTTCTACAACCTTGGTGTCATAACACATGTCAATACAGCCGATGCTGGGTACTCCCGGAAATGCATCCTCAAGCTGGGCGACATGTTCCTCAAACTGATCTGCATTGGATAACAGCAAAATCGCTTCCGGTGACTTCAGACCGTTTACTGCTTCCCGCAAATCTCCTCTATTGCTAGTTCCGAAAAATTGCTTCATTTTACGCACTCCTTTCCTTTGCACATTATAATAGAATTTATTTCCTTTGGCAATATTTGTGAATGAACCGCAATTTTGAGGGAATGAACTGCACGTCTTCAATGTTATGTAAACCATTCTTGTGCTCTGATTTTACAAAATACAACCGCCACCAGCGTACTGAAAAACGTCGCCACAATCGCCGGAGCAATGACCGCTGTCGGATTCACACTACCGTACTGCTGCCTGTATACGATCATATTCACTGGTATCAACTGCAAGGAAGAAATATTCAAAATTAAAAAGTCACACATCTCTTTTGACGCGGTTCGCTCTTGTTTCCGTCGGATCGCCATGTCTTTCTCTACTTTGTCATCGGAAAGGTATTCGGGATTGCCTCGTTCCTTTTCCAGTTTCGCAAGCTCTTCCATGGCTTTCAGCCCTGCCGGTGTACACGCCCAGCCCAGTCCTAAAATATTAGCGATGAGATTTGTGGAGATATATTCTCTTGCCGGATGGTCGCGCGGAATTTTGGGGAATAGAAACGTAATAAATGGGGAGATTCCCTTGGTCATACTTGCAATCAGCCCGGATTTCTGTGCAATTTCCATCAAACCCACCCACAGGGACATAACACCGATCATGGTAATACACAAAGTTACTGCCTCCCCGGCTGAATCCAGCGCCGCATTCGACACCGCCTCAATATTCCCGGTAAAAGCGCCATAGACGACACCGATCAAAATCATAAATGCCCAGATATAGTTTAACATGAACACAAAAAGCACGCCGATAAAAATCCTATGCGTGCTGTTCCTCACTTTTTCTTATTGGTAGTTTATGAAGCAACTTTACAATTTATCACAGTACTTCCTTTCCAAAGAAAGCAGATATTCTTTTGCAGAAAGTCCGCCGCCAAATCCCGTCAGGCTGCCGTCCGCTCCAATGACACGGTGGCAGGGAACGATGATCATGACCGGATTGTTATGGTTGGCTCCGCCAACGGCCCTGGATGCTTTCGGATTTCCGACTGCGGCTGCTACTTCGCCGTAACTGCGGGTTTCTCCATAGGGAATGGTACGCAGGACCTCCCATACTTTCCTGCGGAATTCGGTTCCATTAAGCGCTACCGGCAATGCAAATTCCCGTCGTTTTCCCGCAAAATACTCCCGAAGCTGTCTCTTTGTTTCCAGCAAAAGCGGCGTTTCGCAGGTGTTCTCCTGTCTCGGCGCAATGTGCAGGGCGACGATCGCCTCTCCGTTTTCTTCTATGACAAGATTGCCGATCGGCGTATCCATATTACATCGATTGATACCGTTCATGTCTCCACCTACCACTCTAAGACCGCAGATCCCCATGTGAGTCCGCCACCAAATCCTGACAACACAATTTTCATGCCTTGTTTTAACAGTCCCTTACGGTTCATTTCATCTAATAGGATCGGTACACTTGCTGCAGAAATGTTTCCGCAATGATCCAAGCTGATCGGGAATCTGTCTTCCGCAACTTTCAAACGTTTTGCCACAGATTGTATGATACGGATATTAGCCTGATGCAGAATAAAATAATCAATTTCCTCCGCCTTCAGACCGGCTTCATCCAATACTTTCCGGATAGATGCCGGCACTGTCGTCACTGCAAATTTATATACTTCCTGCCCGTCCATATGTACATATTCCGGTTCTTTCGACTCCTGTACAAGCGGGTTGTTATTCCGCCTGTCACGGCATGCCAGCACCTTCCCTTTCATACCGTCACTTCCCTGCTCATATGCAAGAAGACCGGTTTCGTCTGCCCGTGCAACCACGGCTCCCGCACCGTCACCAAAGAGAACACAGGTACTTCTATCGTTCCAGTCCATGATCTTGGAAAGTGTTTCTGCACCCAAAACGAGTGCTGTCTTATAAATGCCCGCTTTGAAATATGCATCCGCCGTATGCAGGGCAAACATGAATCCGGAACAGGCCGCATTGATATCAAAAGCCACAGCGTTCTTAGCTCCGATTGCCGCCTGTATCTCACATGCCGTAGACGGCGTTAAGTAATCGCCCGTAATCGTTCCTACGATGATCAGGTCTATCTCCTGCGGTGAAATGCCCGCATTTTCCATTGCCATCCGGGCCGCCTGCACGGACATGCCGGCAGTGGTTTCTTCTTTCACCAGTCTGCGTTCTTTGATACCTGTACGACTGCTGATCCACTCATCAGATGTATCCATAATTTTGGACAGATCATCATTTGTTACAATTGTCTCCGGCAGACAACTTCCCGTTCCTATAATTCTTGTTTTCATTTCTCTATTTGATCCTTTCCGGGGCAAACTCTTTCATAATATCTTTCACATGTTCCAGCTTCGTTGCACGGTAAGCATTCGCACCGCAGAACAAAAGAGCTTCGTTCACATTTCCCGTCACTGCATTGATAAGAGCATCTGTAATACAATATGGCGTCTTGGCCGGATCGCAGGTGCTGACACACAAATGGCATTTCCCGTGAGGAATTTCTCCTCCTGCCGCCCTTTCCATAAAGGGATTTAAGATCGCTCTGCCCGGCATACCGACAGGACTTTTCACGATGACAATATCTTCTTTCTTTGCATCGATATAGCTCTGCTTATAGGCATCGTCAGCATCACACTCATAGGTCGTCACAAACCTGGTTGCCATCTGCACACCGGATACGCCAAATTTCAGATAATGCTCCATATCTTCTCTTGTATAAATACCGCCTGCCATTATGACGGGTATTTCGAATCGATGCTCTTCTTCTAGCTGCTTTACTGTGTGAATAATTTTTTCTACTTCATCATCAAACCTGAGATTTTCCAGATCATTAAGCTGCTCTGCCGAAAAACCGAGATGACCTCCCGCCAATGGTCCTTCGATCACGATCGCATCCGGCAATCTGCTATATTTTTTCAGCCAGTATTTTATGATGACCTGTGTTGACTTAACGCTGGAAACTATCGGAACCAACTTCGTTTTGGCATCTTTCACCAAACCGGGAAGATTCATCGGCAGACCTGCTCCCGATACGATCAGATCCACACCGGCGGCAACAGCTGCTTTGACATATTCCTCATACTGTCTCGTGGCCACCATAATGTTCATGCCAAGGATACCGTTCCCGGCAAGCTTCCTCGCCTTGTCCAGCTCTGTTTTGATGGCCTTTAAGTTACAGCCAATGGGATCGCTGTCAAAATCCGGATCTCGGTACCCAATCTGTGCTGTGGATAAAATCCCGATTCCGCCTTCCGCAGCCACTGCACCCGCTAGGCCGGACAGGCTGACTCCTACACCCATTCCTCCCTGCATCACAGGTATTCCGGCGACCAAATCTCCAATCACAAGAGGCTTAATATCCATAGTTCCTCCATTTCCGCAATCTCATATCTACTCTGCGCCCCCAATGGCAAAGGTGAGTTCCGCTTTGGTGACCACCTTCCCATTCACAGATGCCGTTGCAGAACCTACGCCGATGGGACCTTTTACTTTAATGATTTCCGTCTCCAGCGTCAGTACGTCACCCGGCGTCACTTTGCCTTTAAACTTTGCGGAATTGATCGCCGCAAAATAAGCTGTTTTGCCTTTATATTCCGGCTGGCTCAAAATTGCCACCGCACCGGTCTGTGCCAAAGCTTCTATGATCAATACCCCCGGCATGACCGGCTCTGTCGGAAAATGTCCTGCAAAATACGGTTCGTTATAAGAAACACATTTTCTGGCAACCGCTCTTACACCCGGTTCCAGTTCTTCAATTGTATCCAGCAGCATAAACGGCTGCCTGTGCGGAATGATCTCCATAATTTCTTTTGCGCTTAAAACTGACATCTGAAACCTCCATTTTCTATTTCTGATCAATCAACATACTTCTTAACCAAAAGGCTTGCATTATGGCCGCCGAATCCTAAGGAATTAGACAATGCATACATAAACTCGCCTTCTACCGGCTCTTTGCAATAATCTAAATCACACTCTTCGTCCGGCACCTGATATCCTACTGTCTTATGGATATAACCTTCCTGCAGCTCTTTTACGCAGGTAACAAATTCAATCGCTCCTGCCGCACCGAGAAGATGTCCTACCATAGACTTGGTTGAATTGATCTTGATATCTTTGGCATGGTCACCAAAAGCAAGCTTAATGGCTCTGGTTTCAAACAGGTCGTTATGGTGAGTACTGGTTCCATGTGCATTTATATACGTTATTTCGTTCATATCTATGCCCGCATCCGCTACCGCATATTCCATGGCTTTGGCAGCTCCGGAACCGTCTTCCGCCGGAGAGGTAACATGATAAGCATCGGAAGAGCAGCCGTAACCGACTACTTCCGCATAAATTCTTGCACCTCTTGCCTTGGCATGTTCCAGTTCTTCCAAAACTACTACGGCAGAACCTTCTCCCATGACAAAACCGCTTCTTTCTTTATCAAAAGGAATGGAGCATCTCTTGGGATCTTCAGAAGTAGTCAGGGCCGTCAACGCTGAGAAACCACCGATACCGATCGGACATACGCTTCCCTCCGTACCGCCTGCGATCATAACTTCCGCATCCCCATACTGAATGCTGCGAAATGCTTCCCCGATAGAATTTGTACCGGTCGCACAGGCTGTTACCACATTGATGCTCTTGCCTTTTAATCCAAACTGAATGGAAACATTACCGGCTGCCATATTGGAAATAGTCAACGGAACAAACAAGGGCTCGACTCTGCTCGGACCTTTCTCAACCAATCTGCTGTGAGAACGCTCCATTGCCTGCAGCGAACCGGTACCGGAACCAACTGCCACACCCACACGATAAGGGTCTTCCTTCTCCAAATCCAGTTTAGCATCTTCCAGTGCTTCTTTAGCAGCTGCAACCGCGTACTGCGAAAATAATTCCATTCTTTTAGCTGCCTTAAAATCCATATAATTTTTACCGTCAAAATCTTTGACCTCTGCAGCAAGCTTGCATTTAAAATCTGTGGTATCAAACTTCGTGATCGGCGCAAAACCGGTTTTGCCCTCTTTTACACTCGCCCAGAATTCATCTACACTTAATCCGATAGGAGTAATGGCTCCCATACCCGTTACTACTACTCGTCTGCTCATACTATTCTGATACTCCTTTCCTATACTAGATTGCCATTCCGCCGTCTACAGAAATTACCTGCCCTGTAATATAAGAGGCTCTATCACTTGCCAGAAACGCTACGGCCTCTGCAATATCTTTTGGCGTTCCAACTCTTTTCAGCGGGATCTGTGACAACGTCGCTTCTTTGGCAGCATCCGACATCGCCTGTGTCATATCCGTATCAATATAGCCTGGCGCTACTGCATTCACGGTAATATTCCGGCTTGCCAGCTCCCTTGCCATGGACTTGGTAAGTCCGATGACACCTGCTTTAGAAGCTGCATAGTTGGCCTGCCCTGCATTTCCCAGAATTCCGGAAACAGAAGAAAGGTTAATGATCCTGCCTTCTTTCTGTTTCAGAAAAGGACGGTACATATGCTTTATGGTATTAAAAGTGCCTTTGAGATTCGTCTCAATGACCGCATCAAAATCCTCTTCCGTCATTTTGATCACCAGATTATCTCTGGTAATTCCGGCATTATTGACAAGGATATCAATATGCCCGAATCCTTCCAGCATGTCGGTTATCATTTTCCCGCAGGCTTCATAATCGGCTACCGTACACTGAACGGCAACGGACTTCCTACCCATGCTTTCTATCTCATGAACTACTTCCTCTGCTTTTTCTTTAGAACCGTTGTAATTTACGATCACGTCTGCCCCGTATCCGGCCAGTGTCAACGCAATCTGGCGGCCTATGCCGCGGCTTGCTCCGGTTACCAGCGCCACTTTTCCTGTCAACATTTCTCCAAATCCTCCACTTTTTCTATATTCAACACTTTAACGTCACGATTGATCTTGCGCATAAATCCTGATAAAGTCTTGCCCGGTCCTATTTCAATAAAGGTATCTACGCCATCCGCAAGCATTCTCTCTACGCTCTGCTGCCATTTGACGGAAGAAGAAACCTGTTTTTGCAGTAACGGTTTCACATCCTGCATATCTTTTACATAATCGGCAGTTACATTGGCTATGTACGGAATCTGGATCTCATGGATGGTTACTTCTTCTAATTCTTTTGCCAGCTTCTCACCTGCGCCTGCAAGCATCTGTGAATGAAAAGGACCGCTGACTTTCAAAGGAACACACCTTTTCGCACCTGCCTCGGTCAGACGGGATGCCGCTTCCTGAACGGCTCCTTCCTCTCCCGTAATGACGATCTGTCCGGGACAGTTATAATTTGCAATTGTCACCGTTCCCGGTGTCTCTTCACACACTTTTTCTATCACTTCCGTATCCAGTCCCAGAACCGCTGTCATAGCACCGCCGCTTGGCACTGCTTCCTGCATATAGATACCCCTTTTTCTCACGATCTTAAAAACATCCTCCGGCGTCATGATCTTACTTGCTGCCAGGGCTCCGTATTCTCCCAGACTGAGTCCCGCCGTTACATCCGGTTTGATGCCTCTTTCTTCAACTGCCTTCAACATTGCGATTTCTGCTGCCATCATCGCAATCTGCGTATATTCCGTAATATGGATCCTCTCATTCTCTTCAAAACAAAGTGCCTCCACATCCAGTCCGCCTGCTTGGGATGCCAGTGCAAACATCTCCTTACAAACGGGAATCTGCTCATAAAAGTCCCTTGCCATCCCTACATACTGCGCTCCCTGCCCGGGAAACATAAATGCGATCTTACCCATATGAAACCATCCTCTCTTGCTTGCCCGCAAAATTTTATCAAACTCCTTGAATAAATACTTTGAATTTCAAAGCATTTAGGAAAAAGGGAAGGAGTTCATTTACAGAACTCCCTATTTTTATTTCAATAATGCTTCAGCCTGCGTCATGATCTCCTGAATCATCTCCGCACATGTCTGTTCTTTTTTTACCAGACCGGCAATCTGCCCTGCCATAATAGAGCCGTCTACCACATCGCCTTCTACTACTGCTTTCCTAAGGCCTCCAAGAGTCAGTCTTTCCAGCTCGTCCAGGGTTGCTCCCTCTTTTTCCAGTTTTAAATACTCTCTGGTGGTCTTGTTACGGATACAGCGCACCGGATGTCCAGTTGACCTTCCCGTAACTGCGGTATCGATATCCTTGGCTGAAATAATTTTCTGTTTATAATTTTCATGTACGATGGATTCTTTGGCAACAACAAACCTTGTTCCCATCTGAACCGCCTGTGCCCCCAGCATCATTGCTGCGGCAAATCCTCTTCCATCGGCTATGCCGCCTGCTGCTATAACCGGAATGCTGACTGCATCCACAACCTGAGGAACCAAGGTCATGGTCGTAGAATCCCCGATATGCCCTCCGGATTCTGTACCTTCCGCCACAACGGCGTCCGCTCCTGCGCGCTCCATCATCTTAGCAAGCCCGACACTGGCAACTACAGGAATAACTTTAATACCTGCTTCCTTCCATGCTGCCATGTATTTCCCCGGATTGCCTGCGCCCGTGGTAACGACTTTGACACCCTCTTCGATGACGATCTGTGCAATCTGATCTGCTTCAGGATTCATTAGCATGATATTAACGCCAAACGGCTTATCGGTGATCTCTTTCACTTTCTGAATCTGTTCCCGCACAAAAGAAGCCGGTGCGCCGCCTGCGCCAATGATACCCAGTCCGCCTGCTTCGGAAACAGCTGACGCCAGATGATACTCCGCAACCCAGGCCATACCACCCTGAATAATCGGATACTCAATTCCCAGCAGTCCCGTTATTTTTGTTTTCATGCTTCAACGCCTTTGCTCTTCATATACTCAATAACAGCGCCAACTGTTGTGATCTGCTCTAAATCCTCTGAAGGAATCTCGATACCATATTCCTCTTCAAAAGCCATAACCAATTCAAATAAATCCAGAGAGTCTGCCCCTAAATCATCTTTAAAGGAAGAATCTTCTGTGATTTCAATACCGTCTAAGTTCAACTGTTCCTGAATGATCTCTTTTACTCTCTCTAACATTTTCCTTCTCCTTTTTCATCATAAAATTTTTTTTACAAAAAATATTTTGATATTCAAAGTATATTCTTTGATAATATATTTGTCAATCTTATTTTACGGATTTTAACGGTTTTGTCAACTCACTTAGTTAATAAATATTGATAAATCTCTCTTTTTGTAACTCCACGGTCTTTTGCAACCTGCTTCATCGCGTCCTTTTTGCCCATTCCTTCATCTTCATAGTAAGCCATATGTTCCTCAATGGACAAGGTCTGCCATGAAAGTTTCTCTTCTTCTTTTTTTTCTTGAAGGCTCTTCCCTTCTAAGACCAAAACATACTCTCCACGGGGCTCCTCTTCCTGATAAAGCGCCAGGGCATCTGCTAATGTAGTAGGAAGAACGGTCTCAAATTTTTTGGTAAGTTCTCTGCAAAGTGTTATTTTCCGATTCCCTAACGCTTCATAAAGTTCTGTCAGGGTTCTGACTAAGTGATGCGGCGCCTCATATAGAATCATCGTTCTGGATTCTTCCCGCAGATCTGCAAGCACTTCTGTCTTTTCTTTTTTGTCTGAGGGAAGAAATCCCTCAAAACAGAATCTTCTTGTACTTAAGCCCGATAAAGTCAGTGCAGTAATACAGGCACATGCTCCGGGCAAGGATGTAACTGTAATACCTGCCTCCAGGCATTTCTGCACAAGCACCTCCCCCGGATCGGAGATTGCGGGAGTCCCCGCATCGGTGATCAAAGCCACATCCTTACCTGCACTTAGCTGCTCGATCAGATAATCGGCTTTTTCTATTTTATTATATTCGTGGTAGCTGGTCATAGAAGTCTTAATATCAAAATGATTCAACAGTTTGATACTGTTGCGCGTATCCTCCGCCGCAATGATATCCACACTTTTTAAAGTCTCTATGACTCTCTGCGTAATGTCTCCGAGATTACCTATCGGCGTTGCGCATAAATATAGAATTCCTGCCATCTCATTCATCACGCTCCTTTCAAAACCCATATAATTCGGAAATCTCCGGCATATACACCCCTTGTTCCCGAAAAATGATCAGTGGTTTCTCCACCGTCATACGGGGTTTTCCGCCACGGTTTGCTTCTATCAAAACCATATTTGGCTCCTTATCCACGTAGGGATAAACCATCTGCATCCGCTTAGGCTCCAGCTTATAACTGTGTAAAAGCACCATGATCTCCGCCAGCCTGAAGGGTCTGTGTACCATAAAAAAATTGCCGCCCGGTCGAAGCAGTATGGCCGTCTGCGCAATCACATCTTCCAAGGTACACAAAATCTCATGCCTTGCAATAGCTTTGGCATCTTCCGGATTGGTCAGTCCATGCTGCTCTATCATATAAGGCGGATTACAGGTAATAACATCAAAAGAAGCAGCGTCAAACAGACTCCCTGCCTCTTTTATATCTCCTGTTACAATATCTATTTTGTGCTCTAAGCCGTTTAATCGCACACTGCGCCTTGCCATATCGGCGCTTTCTTCCTGGATTTCCAGTCCGGTAAAATGCGCAGCCTGCGTCTTTGCCTCCATCAGGATCGGAATAATACCCGTTCCGCATCCCAGATCCAAAACCCGGCTGCCCTTCCCGGCTCTGGCAAAACCCGAAAGCAGTACCGCATCCATACCAAAGCAGAATCTTTCCGGATTCTGGATGATCTGATAGCCATTACGCTGTAAGTCATCCAATCTTTCATTCTCTTTCAGCACAATTTCTCTATCGGTTTCCATATCCGTATTTCCTTTAATTATCATCCAGTTTAGACATATTGTCTTCCTGTTTCTCCAGTTTCTCCAATTCCTTCAGTTCTTCTTCATTGACATCCACTTTTTTATTCTTATGATGTTTTCTCTTAAACCGAAGCTGATCCGCTTTATATTCCTGAATTTCCTTTTCATCATCCACATCTACAATGACTTTCACCAACTGGCGCAGTACATTGACACTGTGAACTTCCCCTTTCAAACCGTCCGCCGTAGTTACAAAATCTCCTACATTCGGCAGC
Source organism: Lachnospiraceae bacterium (assembly GCA_022510585.1). GTDB lineage: Bacteria > Bacillota > Clostridia > Lachnospirales > Lachnospiraceae > UBA3282. Next base: position 17,957 of record JAFLTF010000014.1, on the reverse strand, counting down.
TTTCGATTCAATTCCTCATAAGTCTCTTCCTCATGATTCAGACAGCACATCAGTCTGCCGCAGACGCCGGAGATCTTAGTCGGATTCAAAGACAGATTCTGTTCTTTCGCCATCTTGATGGATACCGGAACAAACTCCGAGAGATGCGTATGACAGCACAGCGGTCTTCCGCAAATGCCAATACCGCCCACGATCTTCGTTTCATCTCTTACACCGATCTGGCGAAGCTCGATTCTTGTCTTAAATACAGCAGCCAGATCCTTGACCAGTTCTCTGAAGTCAATACGTCCGTCCGCCGTAAAGTAAAACAGAACTTTATTATTATCAAAAGTATATTCTGCATCGATCAGTTTCATCGGCAGTTCATGTTTTTTGATCTTTTCCAGACAAATCTGAAAAGCTTCCTTCTCCCTGCCCTTATTGGCTGCCTCCTGCTCATCATCCTTAGGGGTTGCCACACGTAGGACCGCTTTCAATGGCTGGATCACTTTCTCATCCTCTACTTCCCTGGCTTCTCCCACCACTGTACCGTATTCGATTCCCCTTGCCGTTTCTACGATAACATGATCCCCTCTGTTGATATCCAGTTTGCCGGGATCAAAAAAATATACTTTTCCTGCAGTACGAAACCGTACGCCGATTACTTTTATCATAAATCTATAACCTCCATCCCTGTACAGGGTATTCCTATATAGTAAATTTCTAGTTTTCTTGAATCGTCAAGATCAGCAATTCCATCGTTAAGTCAAAATTCACGTTGGCATCCAGCCTTTTCTTTGCCTGCTGCAATGCCTTTACAATGATTTCAATTCCTTCATAAGTACTTCTGTCAGCCACTCTGCGGATATACTGAAGCTCGTCCCTGAAGATCAGGCTGTTGGCATCTTTCGTTGCTTTAAATAACAGCACGTCCCGGTACCAGACGGAAAGAATATCCAGATAATCCGTAACATCAAATTTATATTCCGAGATTTTCTTGATTGCTTTCACAATCTCACTGATCTCCATATCGTTAATATACTTCACTAACGTAATGGCTTCTTCTTTGACCTTCTCAAATTCCTCACTGGTTGCAAGCATCTTGGCCTTTCCGATATTCCCTCTTGCAAAGGCCACACAGATATTGGCTTTGTAATCCGGAATTTCCAATTCTTCCATCAAATACCGCTTCACCTGCTTATCCGGCACCGGCTTCATATTTAAAACAACACAGCGGCTTAAAACCGTAGGAAGAAGGGTGTCCACATTCGCGGTCAAGATCAGGATGACCGCATACTCCGGAGGTTCTTCCAAGGTCTTTAGCAGTGCATTCTGCGCCTGTACCGTCATTTTCTCCCCTTCGTTCATGATATATACTTTATAGGGACTGCTGTATGGCTTAATGCTTATGTCATTGTTGATCTGCGCTCTGATATCTTCCACGCCGATCGTATTTGGTTTATCGTGGGATACAAAAATAATGTCCGGCTGATTTCCGCTCTGAGCCTGCTTACAGGAATGACATTCTCCGCAAGCCTCTGTGCCCCCTTTTTCACATTGCAGGGCCATAGCAAAAACCTTTGCTATGAATTCTTTACCGGAACTTCTTTCCCCATTGATGATATATGCGTGTGACACCTTGCTTATGGAAATGGCATTCTGCAAATGTTCTTTGATTTGTTCCTGCCCGATAATGTCCGTAAATTTCGCCATATATACCTCCGTTCTATGTGAAGATATCCAGAAGCAGCCCTCGTATCTCCCCAATTTTATTTAAAATCTCTATATTGTCCTGTTCGTCTTTGACCAGTTCCTGCGCCAGCTCATCCAGATTTTTATCAATTAAGCGTATGATTCCATAGACTCTGTGCCGCCCCTTTCTGTCCAGGAAATTTTCTCTGGAAAAGGCATGGGAACGATTCACAACTTCATTCAAAAAATCTTTGATCAGCGCCCGGTATCGTTTCATATCTTTGATATCACGGTGCTTGGCAAGCTTATCACCCTGTCTGGTGATCTCCTCCATCATCTGTGTCAGCGCATTCTGTAAATCCTGCTCTTCAATTCTACTGACTAACGTGAATTTAAATGAACCGTCCGTTTCCTGCGGCTGCTGCTGTGTCTGCTCCACCGGTGCAGGCTGTTGTATCTGATTTACCTTAATATCCACCTGAAACCTCCATGCATGACCTATATTTATACGTCATATGCTTTTAAATAGTCTATAATCTTTAAAAGACATTTCTCTAAATCATCATTATTAAAAGTCTGCGTAATCCCGGCTGCCGCCAGTTTTTCCGAAGAAAAATCCTCTGAATCTGCCAGGAAACGTCTGCACATCTCTTCATAGCGCGGACTATCCTGTACTTTTTCTCTGTCCAAAGCTCTCTGCAGCCTCTCCCCGTCATCTAACTCGATCATGACAGGCAGCACTTTCTCTTTTCCATAAAACCTGCTGACCTGCTCATAGGTTTCCAAAGTCCCAATCAGCAGATAGGAACTTTCCGATAAATCCATTTTTTCGCCTGCTACCGTAAAATATCTCCAAATGCCGTGGCAGGTATGATACTTTCTCGACTCAATGATGCCTCCTTTTTGCAAAAGTTCCTGATATCCGGCTTCGTCCGTAAAAAAATACTCTACTCCGTCCCGTTCTCCTGCGCGAATCGGTCTTGTGGTATACGGTATGATTTTGCACAGCTTAATGATATCCTGCTCCAAGAGTCTTTTATAAATGGTATCTTTTCCCGATGAGCTCTTTCCCATCAGACATACTATTTTCCCCATAGAAACAGCAACCTTCCCGAAAATTTACGTCACTGAAAAAATGTAATTTATAATTCAATAATGCCATACTTTCGTAGGAATTTCAATTTTATTTCATAAAATCAACGAACTTTCAAATCTTACTATAAAACCCAAACGGTTCCTTTTTCCGATACGCCCTGCACATGCAGCCCCAAATCCAGATTTCGCCGTATCTGACAGATCTCTTCCTCTGTGACTGTTTCCCCCGGTACCAGAATCGGAATCCCCGGCGGATAGAGATTGATAAAATCCGCTATGACCCTGCCCTGTGCCTGCTCCACTAAGACCTCGCTTCGGCTTTCCGGCGTTCTCTCATAAAAAGCAGAAAGCGCCTGCGCAATCGTCATCTCTGTCGGCGGCATGCCGTCTTCTTTCGGATTTCGTCGTTCGATTTCCGCCCTCTCTATCTTACCATCAATCTGCAAAAGCGCATCAGCCAATCTCTGCCAGTCAGATTTTTCATCCGCAATCGTCATGACCGCAAGCGCATAAGTATCCGCAGCCATCTCCATTTGCAAGTTAAAATCATCCTTTAGCATATCATAAAGCGCTTGTCCGCTCATGGAAGTTCCTTTTACGGAAATCACCAATTTGCAGATATCCCATGCCGCAAGATGACAGTTCTTCCCTTGCAGGGTTTTCATTTCGCCAATTTGAATATGACAGCAATTTTTTGTTTTTTGGATAAAATCCCGATGATTTTCCTGCAGTTTGGCAAAAGAGGATAAAGCATTTTTTTCCAAAAAAGCAAGACAGGCATCCATACTTGCCATCAATACATACGAAGGACTGCTGGACTGAAAGACTGCTAAATATCTGCGCAGTTTCATGCGGTCTATACGGGAACCTCTTACATGCAAAAGCGCGGTTTGGGTCATGGACGGCAAAGTTTTATGCAGACTGTGGATCACCAGGTCTGCTCCCTGCCTGACTGCGTTCTCCGGCATGCTTTCCGCCAGTCCGAAATGCGCTCCGTGTGCCTCATCCACGATCAGAATTTTTCCTTTCTTATGAACGATCTCACCGATCCTGCGGATATCCGATACCACGCCTTCATAAGTGGGAGAAGTGATGACTACCGCCTTACATTCCGGATACCGTTCCAGGGCCGCTTCCACAGCTTCCGGCGCGATTGCATCCGAAATACCGTACTCCGTAATCTGTTCCGGATAAAGATAACGTAAATGCAGTTCCTGTAAAAAGGCTGCATGATAAACCGACTTATGGCAGTTTCTTGCAATCAACACCGTATCCTGCTTGTCCGTCACCGTAAGGATTGCGGAAATCACCCCACAGGTACTTCCGTTTATCAGAAAAAAACTTTCTTCAGCTCCGTAAAGTTCTGCCGCCCTCTCCTGCGCCTGTCTGATAAGCCCCTCTGCCTGATGCAGATTATCAAAACCGTCTATCTCCGTGATATCGATTTGAAAAATATCCGATAAGATATCGCCGTTTTTCTTCCGCTTGTGCCCCGGCATGTGATAGGGATAATGACCGCTCTCTCCATAAGTGACAAGAGTGTCATATAAATTCAATTTTCTCAACCTTTCCATGCCCCTTATGTACCCCGATCGTTTCCATAAGGGAACAATATTTATCCGCCGCAGTTACGACCCATGCCTCTTTATAAACCGGCGGCACCACTGACAGGGGCCACATGTGTTTCTTTATAATATCACGCTGTATGTCCGTTAAACAGTACTCTTTATCCGCATTTCGCAGTGCGATCCCCGGATGCCGGAACCCATGCAGCCTTTTGCGCTGTGACAGATATTCTTTATCATGCCAGTCATAAAGGAAATAATCATGCAGCAAAGAACCCCGTACCAGATCGTTTTGATTGCAGTTCAGCCTTAATTTTTTGTTCAGGATCAGACTGTATCTTGCCACATTCATACAGTGACCGTTGACAGTCATGCTGCCATGCTGAATATGCCCTTTTGTTTTTTTAAAATTATCGGAATCAATAATATCGCCGCCGTATTTTTTTAATAATTCTGTCAACCGGCGGTGACGCTCAAAACTTTTTACCAATTTCTCTGAACGTTTCCGTCCGAAACCTTTCCATTTCAACATCTAAATCCATACCCCTCTTATGCGCTGTTTTTACGCTGCGAATACAAGCTGTATCAACACCATATAACAAACCGTTCCCAATCCTATACTCAATAATATGTTTTTCTTCCAAAGATGTAGTCCGGCTACCAACAATACGGAAAAGATTTCGGGTATACCCCGGCTTCCCTCCAAAAAAGAAATCCCTTTCAGGCAGTATACCACTAACACCGTCATGATCGCAGGCGGCAGGACTTTCCCCAGATACTGTACGGTCTGCGGCACTTCCTTTTTTCCGCCGAAAATCAGGAACGGAAAGGCTCGGAGAAAAACCGTGCAGACAGATACCACTGCTATGATCGCCAAAGAATGTATTGTACTCATCTTGCTATCACTACTCCCTTCTTACCGCATCCCGCTCTTTTACCTGCCGCATAAGCAAAAGCGCCATCATAGCACATAACAGCGACGGCAGGATAAAACTGTCCGGTCCCAGGATCAATAAAAACAAAAGACCGCTTATTACTCCGATGATCGCAGGAATATGTGTTTCTTTTTCCTGCCACTGTTCCACCACAATGACCACAAAAAGCGCCGTCATGGAAAAATCGATTCCCGTGGAATCAAACGTGACATACTGCCCCGCCAATGCCCCGACTACCGAGCCGATCACCCAGTAGCACTGGTCCAGAAAGGATATCCAGAAAAAAACCTTTTTCTCCTCCATGCCTTCCGGCACACGGGTCCCACAGAGTACGGAATAAGTTTCATCCGTCAGAGCAAAGACCAGATAGGGATATGCCTTTCCCATTTTTTTATATTTTTCTATAAAAGATAGGCCGTAAAATATATGCCTGCCGTTGATAAATAATGTCATCACGGCCGCATAAACCAGATTGACTCCAGCGGTCAATAATGTGACCAATACAAATTGCATGCTTCCCGCATAGATGATGACACTTGATAAAAGCGCCCACAAAAAATGGTAGCCGGCATCCTGCAGCATCAGACCAAATGCCATCCCCAGAAACAGATATCCCAGCATGACAGGGATCGTCTGGCGAAAAGCAAAGCCTATATGTTTATATTTTTTCATCATTACCCCTGCTCTTTCTCTATCATATCGTGCAGTATTGCCGCCCGATGCTCCCATGTATGGGCTTCTTTTGCCATCTTGTATCCGTTATCAATGATTTCCTGCAGCTTCGGCGGATTGGCCAACAACCCATATACCATCTCAGGCAGATCTTCCATCTGCGTCAAAGAATAGATCTTACAATTTACTTTATCTTCCAGAATTTCATCCAGATAGACACTGCTGTCTGTCAGGCACAGCGACCCGTTCAACATGGTGTTGAAAACCCGGTCATGAGCGCCGTCTCGAAACCAGGGCATCACATTTAGGGAGATCTTACTCTGACTCAGTTTCTTCAGACAGCCTACGGAATCCAGACTGCTGCCGCTTATCAGATTTTCGGGTCTCTTACAGGAAAGCCTGTCCCATCCGCCGCCGAAGGTATGCACCTTGATCCCTGCATCCGCAAGCGCCTTTACCGCTTCTCCCCTTGTCTTGAAACGGACATAGAGATCGATAAAGGTAAGTTTACTCATAACGCCTTTGATCTCTTCTTCCGTCACTTCGGGAATCTCCCTGCGAATATGTTCTTCCGCTACCTCCTCTACCGTCCGCATGGGATGCGCTAATAAGTCATCGATCATTCCATAGTAAAATGCCGTGTACTCATCATCGATCCGGGTAATATATTTTTCAAATTGAGAAGGCGGCGTATAATTTCCCACCATCGTCACGTCGTATCTGCGATATTCTACAGGAACATAGGATTTATTCGGATTAAACTCCGTTCCCGCCAGCGGCAGAAAGGTCTCGCTTGGAATCTGCGGAAAAAACCTTTGCATATATTTCTGATGATTTCTATCAATATTGATATGGTGATAACCTCTGGGCAGCCGCCCGAAAAAATGGTGGTAGTACATCGGATGATCCACCACGATATTATAGCTGGGTATCTGCAGCGCATCCCACATGGTACGGTCATTTTCGTCCAGAAAGATTTCCTCTCCGCTCATTCCATGGAAATTAAAATTGACAAGCACCGTGTTCCCCTGCTCAAAGAAACGGAAAAAACGTTCCGTAGAGTTCCACGGTCTGCTTAAGTCAAATACAAAAGTCTCATGTCCCATTTTCTGAAAAGCTTCCGCAAGTTGCAGGGAAAAGTATCCCTGGGTCTCGATATCGCCTTCAAAAAGCATTATTTTTTTCATTTTTGTTTATTTGCCTTCTCGTACATAATACTATTTTATCTTATCAATCAAATAACCTGTATCTGTTTTATTTTAGTCTACTTTACACGGTTTTGCAACTGGGTAAAATTGAAAAAAACAGACGTTCCAAACAGAACGTCCATTTTATTAGTTATACAATGTCATCCACCTTGGCGCCCTTGATATCTTCCTCAAGGAGTTTCATCTTATGCAGCATATTTTTGATTTCTTCCTTGATCTGAGAAGTATTCGTCATCGGATCGATTATATACTCCGTTGCAGCCTCCAGCAGGTCTCCCTGCTCTCTGGCATTTTCCCGCGCCTGTTCTTTGGCTTCTTCTACTTCTGCATTTTCTTCCCGCTTCAGTTCAAGCTGCTCCTGCAGTTCTTCTCTCTCTTCTCTCTTCTCTTCGATCTTTTCTTCCCGCTCTTCTTTCTCTTCCGCCTTCTTCTTGGCAGCTTCTTTCTCCTCCTCGCGGATCTCGTCCATGATCTCTTTTGCTTCTCCGACCAGCATGCCGATGGCATCCTTACTGGCTTGTTCATTGATCTTATCCGCTGTTTTCTGTGCATCTACCATATCATGGCGTTTGAGGCGTTCCAGGCGAACGCTGCGGATAGCTGCATGTTCACCGATTACGGCATTTTGTGCTTTTTCCATTTCCTTGGTATGGAAGTCGATTGCATCGTCAATCTCTGACACACGTTTCTGGTATTCGGCAAGTAATGTTTCATCCAATTCTTTGTCATTATCATCTATGCCATAAGTCTCTTTCAGTTCTGCTTTCATGGCATTCCCGTCTTCAATGACTTTACGGTTTCTTTCAATATCGGACTTAAGTTCCTGAATATGGGCTTTTCTTTCTTCAATACCCATATCGATCTTCTGATCGCCTGACCAGGCGTCGCTTATCACTTTCATCGCCCGCTTTTTGGCCAGCTGTTTACGGAACAAAATCGTATCCTGATTCCCGCCCAGCATACTCATATTGATGGTTCCGCTCTTCAACGGTTTGCTGTTGTTCTTCCCCTGTCTGGCTTCCTTGCGCGCTTGTATGTTTTCATTTCGCTGGCTGGCCATCCCCCGCTGAATGCCTATGCCGTGATTCTGATGATAATTCGGATTCCCCAATACCCATACTGCCATAATATAACCTCCCTGTTCGCTGAATATATATACAGCAAAATCCGTTTCGCCGTATCTAAAACCCGTTTTAAAATATATCGGCGGCTTTTGTAGTATACTTTACAAAAGCCGCCGCGTAATGTAGTCAATTGACCTTTTTTTGTTGTGGGTATGCGTCTTCTTTATGAATCCAACGCATTTAACTGATCTACATACTTCTGTACATCCGCCATGGACACGCCGCCATGGAAGCTGACCGGTCCGCGAAGCGGCATATATTTTAACATCGCTTCCATCATTTCTTCAGAAATTGCTTCTGCCGCCGCATCACCTACATTAGCTTCAGAGCCTTCTCCAAACATTCCGTTTGCAAATAGCGGCTTCACGATTTCCCATGCCCTCGGATCTTTCATGACATCGCCCACCGTGGTATCCGTGGTATAGACCATCGGAATTTTTACGGTAGATTCCACGGTAACGGTCTTCCTAAGTACAATATCCCTGGAAGATTTCCCGATCAGAATCTCGAATTCTCCGGTTTCTACATGCCAGTCATGAATCTGAACATTGTAATAAGCAAAGGCTCTTTTATCCAGCGTGAAAGTAACCGTCTTCGTCTCTCCCGGCGCAAGGTCAACTTTGGCAAAATCCCGCAGTTCTTTTACCGGGCGGATCACAGTGCTTTCCTTATCCGCAACATAGAGCTGTACCACTTCTTTTCCAGCCATCTTGCCGGTATTGGTTATATTGACCGATACAGTCAATGTGTCAGTATCCTTTAAGTTTTCCTTATCTACAGTCAGGTTCGAATACTCGAAGGTAGTATAGGACAGTCCATACCCGAAGGGGAAAAGAACGTCCATTTTTTTCTTATCATAATAGCGGTATCCCACAAAGATGCCTTCTCTGTATTCTACCGTATCTCCCTCACCGAAATAGAACAGATAAGAAGGATTGTCTTCCAGCTTAAGCGGGAAGGTTTCCGGAAGCTTCGCGCTGGGATTCACTTTTCCGAACAGGATGTCACAAACGGCGCCGCCTACCGCCTGACCGCCCAGATAGGCTTCCACAACGCCTTTTACTTTATCGATCCAGGGCATTTCTACCGGAGAACCATTGTGCAATACAACAACTGTATTCGGCTGTACCGCTGCCACTTTTTCAATCAACTCATTCTGGCAGTTCGGCATGGACATATGGGTTCTGTCGAAGCCCTCCGATTCAAAGGCATCGGGAAGTCCTGCAAAAATAACCGCCACTTTCGCCTTCTTCGCTGCTTCAACAGCCTCTGCAAGCAAGGTTTCATCGGTTTTATCCTCATCGTCATTGTATCCTCTCGCATAGACAATATTCGATTTGCCGGATACCACATCCATTGCGGAGGTGACTTTGTGGCTGTTGATATGGGAACTGCCGCCGCCCTGATATCTGGGCGCTTCGGCATATTTACCGATAAACGCGATATCGTCATTTTCATTCAGTGGCAACAGACCATCATTTTTCAAAAGAACAATGGTTTCCTCCGCCACTTTCCTTGCCATTTCATGATCTTCATCCTTATCCCATGCAGCATTCTTATCCCGATTCTCTTCATAGCGGAAGATGATATTCAAGATCCGCTCTACCGCCGTATCTACAACGCTTTCTTCCAGCGTACCGTTCTGTACCGCTTCTACGATCAGCTTATCATTTGCTCCCAGTGAAGTGGGCATTTCCAGATCCAGTCCCGCTTTCAGATCCTCCACGCGGTTATTGACTGCACCCCAGTCACTCACTACATATCCGTCAAATCCCCACCTATCACGTAGTGTTTCTGTCAGATATTTATGATTCTGGGCAGCATAGAATCCGTTGATTCTATTGTAGGAACACATAACTGTCCAAGGCTTCTGTTTCTTGATCGCGCCTTCAAAAGCTGCCAGATAGATCTCATGCAATGTCCGCTCATCCACACGGGACTCCGAAGACTGCCTCCTTGTCTCCTGATTATTGGCCAGAAAATGTTTGATACTGGTTCCCACATTCTTGCTTTGAATCCCTTTGATCAAAGCGCCCGCCATCTCGGTTGCCACATACGGATCCTCGGAATAATATTCAAAATTACGTCCACATAACGGAGAACGTTTGATATTGACCGCCGGTCCCAGAATCACGCTGATTCCTTCCGCCTGACACTCATTTCCCAGCGTTGCTCCCATGGATGTCAGCAGCTCTCTGTTAAAAGAAGCCGCCGTTCCGCAGCCTGCCGGAAAACACACTGCCTTGATGCTGTCATTGACTCCCAGATGGTCGCCTTCCTGATCTTGCTTCCGCAATCCGTGCGGTCCGTCCGAAACCATACTTGCCGGAATGCCCAGCCGTTCTATTGCTTCCGTATGCCAGAAATCGGCACCGGAACACATAGAAGCCTTCTCTTCTAACGTCATCCGGGCTATCAGCTCTCTTATTTTCTCAGTAGTCATTTTGTAAATACCTCCTTATTAACTCTGTTTTTGTTTATCTAATAACTCCTTCAATGCATCATCCCCGATACTGATCCATGCATCTTCTTCATCTGCGTTAAGACCAAGGTATTCCCGAAGTGTCATGGAGTCATCGTGAAATCCCCACTCCTGGCTGTAATCATCGATCTCTTCAAATTCAATTTCACCTGTTATGTATTTCTCTTTAAAAGTTTTTCCCGAAAACTGCATTTATTTTACCTCTCTTTGGTCATCTTCCATAATTGCTCGTCGTCCTGCAGTTCTTTGCCATCCAGGATGCTGTCCAGATCCAGACCGTACTGATTGGCAATATCTTTTGCATAACTCAAACCGTCCGGTGTCGTGCGCTCAATCTTATAGCTTCGCGTACCGTCATCCTTGTTTTCCATCATGGCAACCAGATTGTCGATCCTGCCGCGGTTTTGCGGATGGAAATTGTAGACTTCAAGCTGCTGCGGCAGGTCATGAAGATGGGTCACATAGATTCCGCCGCATCCGATGATACCGATACCGGTCAGGACTTCCGTTGCAATATAGCCTGCCTCCAGACCGCTGGTACTTGCAAAGGATTCATCCATGAGCAGCATATCCGTATCACATAATACCTTCATGATCTCTCCCAGCCTTGCACACTCGCTTTCCAGCCTTCCTTTCCCGTAATTGTTTTCATCCGATGCGGGAAAATGTGTATAGATGCCGGTTACAGGACTCATCAGGGCGCTCTTTGCAGGCACGAATAAGCCTAACTGGAACAACGCCTGTGCCATTCCTACCGAATAAGCAAAAATAGATTTTCCGCCGTGGTTCGGTCCGGTTACCAGATAAAATCTTCCCTGATCGTCAAAAGTAAAGGAATTGGAAACAATGGTTTCTTCAATCATACGGTTTGCCAGGACCGGATTATATACGTCATGTAAATCACATTTTTTCTCATCCATGCGTGCGATCTGCGGACGACACATGTCAAACCCTTTCTCCCGCATCTCCAGAATAAATTTGACTCCTGCCGTCAAAAAACGGATCTCATCCAACAAGATGATGAACATAGCCGTATTTACCCCGAAGTATTTCTGGATGACCGGTTCAAAACTGCGGAGCGATTTCCCGAATATCGCATTCAGGGAAGCGCTGATCGCATGATTCAGCGCCTTCAGCTCTTCACCATGCAGTCCCTTACTCAGCGGAAATAAGGGAGACAACAGCGCAAAGCTGTCTTTCGGGTTTTTCCTAAGCAGCTTATCCATAACCGTGCTGTCATGAAAAGGCTGGGACTCCAGGGAAACGACTCCGGCATCTCTCGCACGAAGCGTTTCATCCAGATTGACACCGATCGTAATACTTTTGATATCCCCGAACGTTACATTAGCTTTCTTCAATTCACTTTGAAGATTCTGATAATCATCGCTTCCTGTTATATCATTGATTTTATCACGGAAATTTTTCATTCCTTCCGACTGCAGGGAAAGATCCTTTAATCCTTCCGCAAATAAATCTACGATTTCCTGATACATTTCCAGATAACGCACGGAGCTGAGTGCAGATTCCAACGTAAAATCGCTGCTCATTGCACGACGCATGTCGGAAATATTGTGGATCATGTTGATCGATTTACAAAAAATCTCATACAGATCCGGATTATTCACTATATCTTCCACAATGGAAAGCCGGTATTCCAACACTTTTTCATCCGTTGTAAAGAAATTCTCTAAAGAAAGATCCAGGAAGCCACGATAGCTTTCCTTGATCAGCACGACCATCTCATCGATCTGCAGGGATTTAATAAACTGAAAGTCTTTCAACAACACTTCCTTCGATCTGTCATATCCCGGCGGATACAGCAATTGAAACTGATCACCCATACAGCCCCTCCTAAATAACTTATGTTATTCTATTTCCTATTGTTTTACCGATACGCCATGAAAACCATGATAAACAAAATGATAACGCAATAAATAAAAGCAAACACGCTGACCAGGGAAGTTTGTTCATAAAATCAAAGTGTACGATCACATTCAAAACGATCCAATGATATAAAAACAACCCATAAGATAAGTCACAGCGAAACCGAATTTTTGGAAGGCAATAACCGCCTCCGATAATCAACAGCGGAAGTAATATACTGATTCCGATATTTGTATAATAACCCGGCAGCTTAACAGGCAGTAAATTCAGAATAACATAAAGTATTAAAAGCGGAAAGAACAGTTTCTTTAAACAGGGCAGTACTTTCTGCCGCTTCAGGTAACAGAATACACCAATGAAAAACCACAGAGCATATGGAACAAAACTTCTTTCAATCAGTTTATATGCAATCCCTCCGCTGCTGCCTGCCACTGTCTCACAGACAAGATTGGCTGCGGCAAGTAGTACAAGTAGAACTGCCCATAAGCCGTTTTTCATTCTTTTGAGAAAAGGATATACAATTGCCAAAACAATATATAGCTGGACTTCCGTAAACACCGTCCAAAGCGTTCCGTTGATGCTCCCGGTAGCAAATGCTTTCAGCCCGGAAGGCGTATAAGCTATCCCCACGGTCTGCGCTGCCAGCCACAGAAAGATGCTCTTGTCCAGTAATTGCGGAACCACTATACTTACCACAACTAAATTAACGATCGTGCAGATCCATAGTTCCGGATAAATCCTCTTCGCACGCTTTTTCAGAAACGCTTTCCTTGTTTTTGCATTTTCAAAAGAGGCTGAGATCAAAAACCCGCTTAACGTAAACAGGATCACCACTCCCGGAAAAAGCAGAGCCAGCTGCCTCGCCCCATTCATAACGATTGTTATTTTATCCGTCAGGATAAGCATAAAGCTTGCATAATGCAGCATCATCACAAGAAGGGCTGCTATATAACGTATGATATCAAATCCATTGTTTTCAAATTCTACGGTTGTTTTCATGAAACGCATACCTGCTGCTTACTCAGATTCCGCCCATACCAACGCACTCTTTACCGCCCTTTTCCATCCCTTTAATAAAGCGGTCCGCTTTTCCTCATCCATAGCAGCATCAAACTTTCTGTCAAGTTTCCAGTTTGCACGGATTTCCTCTTTATCTTTCCAATATCCGACAGCGATTCCTGCCAGATAAGCGGCCCCCAGAGCCGTAGTCTCGATACAGCCCGGCCGATGTACGGACTGTCCTATGATATCGGATTGGAACTGCATCAAAAAATTATTTGCGCTGGCTCCGCCGTCCACCTTTAATTCCTGAATCGGCACGCCGGAATCCTCTTCCATTGCCTTCAGCACATCCACTGTCTGATAGGCTATGGATTCCAGGACCGCCCGGATGAAATGCTCTTTCTGGCAGCCTCTGGTAATTCCTACGATGGTGCCTCTGGCATAAGCATCCCAATAAGGAGCTCCCATTCCGGCAAAAGCCGGCACAATATAAATACCATTGGTATCTTCCACCCGCTCGGCATACTTTTCGGAAAGGCCGGAATCCCTTATCATCCTCATGTTGTCACGCAGCCACTGAATCGCCGCTCCCGCTACAAACACGCTGCCTTCCAGTGCATACTCCGTATCCTCTCCGGTTCCTGCTGCTATTGTCGTCAACAGACCGTGCCCTGAGAGGATCGGCTGATTTCCCGTATGCATGAGCAGGAAACACCCTGTTCCATATGTGTTCTTTACCTGTCCGGGTTCAAAACAACACTGCCCGAACAGCGCGGCCTGCTGGTCACCTGCCGCCCCGGCAATCGGTATCTCTCCTCCCAGAATACCGTCCGCAGTCTTTCCGTAGATATATCCGGAAGGTTTTACTTCCGGAAGCATGCTCTTCGGTATATTAAATAACGCTAGTAATTCTTCATCCCAGCACAGATCATGTATATTATACAACATCGTTCTGGAAGCATTGGTATGATCCGTAACATGGACCGCGCCTTTCGTCAGGTTCCATATGAGCCAGCTGTCAACGGTTCCGAACAGCAGCTCTCCTGCCTGCGCTTTCTCTCTTGCACCCGCTGTATGATTCAGGATCCATTCTATTTTACTTGCGGAAAAATAGGCATCCGGAATCAGGCCTGTCTTATTTCGGATCATTTCTTCATATCCGTGCTCTTTCAACTCGTCTATCCGCGGCGCCGTTCTCCTGCACTGCCAAACGATCGCATTATATACGGGTTCGCCTGTATTCCTGTCCCAGACGATCGTAGTCTCGCGCTGGTTGGTTATGCCGATGCCGGCGATATCTTTTGCCGAGACCCCGATATTCGCCATGGCCTCCGCTGCCACTGCTATCTGTGAAGCCCAGATTTCCCTGGGATTGTGCTCCACCCAGCCAGGTTTCGGATAAATCTGCGCAAACTCTTTCTGCGCCATGCTGCAGATCGTACCGCTTTTATCAAAAAGAATACATCTCGAGCTGGTTGTCCCCTGATCCAGCGCCATAATATATTTCTGCATATTTCCAGATCCCCCAGACTTCCCTGTCCATAAACCGTTACATTATATTCAGTATATATTATTTTCTTTTTTTTGTAACCCTCTTTCTAAATTTTTTAAATATGTTACAATAGTAGACGCGGGCATAAAAAGAAAGGACTTTGAGGTTTTATGAGTATTACGGTTGTAGTGGAACAAATGATGATCATTATGATCCTGATCCTGACAGGGCTTTTTCTGTATCGAAAGCATATGCTGTCCGAAAATACCAGCAGCCAGATCTCCGGTTTGATCGTCAATGTCACCAATCCCGCTCTTTTGATCTGCTCCGCTTTCGACGACAATGCCAAGGTTTCCCTGCGGGAACTTGGCATCGGTATGTGTGTATTTTTACTTGCTTATATCGTACTGATCCTGTCAGCTTACCTGATTCCCTGGATACTGAGGATTCCAAATAACGCGCGTTATTCTTATCGCATGCTGACCATTTTCGGCAATGTAGGCTTTATCGGCATTCCCCTTGCTTCCGCCGTACTGGGTACAAAATCCCTGATTTATGTATCCTTAAGCAACCTGATCTATAACATCTTATTTTATACTTACGGACTTTCTATCTTAAAAAAGGCCGCCGCCAGGCAGCATCCGGTTGAACAAAATTCTAATGCAGCTACCTCCGACATACGGTCTAAAAACTCAGATTCTATTTTCCGTAAACTCATCAATGCGGGAACCGTTTCCGCCGTCGTAACGATCTGTCTCTATTTAAGCGATCTGAAAGTACCGGAGATCCTATCCTCTTCCCTTACCTATGCCGGTCGGACCACCACTTTTTTATCCATGCTGGTGCTGGGTGTGTCCGTAGCGAAAATGACTCCGAAAGATATCTTTTCCAAACCGAAGCTCTATGTGTTTATCCTGATCAGACAGATCCTTCTTCCTATCGGCTTCATCCTGTTTCTCAGACTGTTTGTGAAAGAGGCTTTGGTCTTAAATACCTGTGCCCTGATGTTAGCTGTCCCGGCAGGCAATATGCCGCTCATGCTCTCCAAACAGCTTCAGGTAGAAGAATCCACCATTTCACAGGGCATTATACTTACGACCATTCTAAGCTTGATCACCATTCCGATTGTGACGTTCTTCATCACTTAATCTTCCCTGTCTAAACAATCCGAGCTTTCAACATATTGGTGGTTCCCGAAACACCAAGCGGCACGCCCGAAGTAATCACCGCAAGGTCTCCTTTTTCCAATAGTCCCTGCTTTTCTGCTGCCAGGATCGCATGATCGAATAAATCCAAAACATCTTTTTCTTCCTGAATCAGAATCGGCGAAACACCCCATGCCAAATTGAGCTGTCTGCATATTTTTTCCGAAGTCGTACAGCTTATGATATCGCTTATCGGTCTGTATCCGGCAACCATCCTTGCCGACTGACCGGATTTCGTAACGGTAACGATTGCCTTGGCATTCAGGTCCAGCGCGGTAGTACAGGTGGCATGGCAGATTGCATCCGTTATGTCCGGATTTGCCTTTCTGTCCCGATTGAAAAACCGCTTCCGATAATCGATATCCTGTTCCGCACGTTCCGCGATCCGAACCATCATCTTTACCGCTTCGACCGGATATGCTCCCGCAGCGGTTTCTCCGGAAAGCATGATCGCGCTGGTTCCGTCATAAACCGCATTAGCAATATCCGTTGCTTCCGCTCTGGTGGGTCTGGGATTTTTGATCATGGACTCTAACATCTGCGTTGCCGTGATCACATGTTTACCGGCTTCATAAACTTTCTTAATAATCATTTTCTGAATGACCGGAACCTCTTCACAGGGAATCTCAACCCCCATATCACCTCTTGCCACCATAATGCCGTCAGATACCTCAAGGATTTCATCAATGTTTTCCACACCCTGACGGTTCTCTATTTTGGCAATGATCTTGATATCTTCACCGCCGTTCTTGGTAAGCAGCCTGCGAAGCTGTAAAATATCTTCTTTATTCTGCACGAAAGAAGCCGCGATATAATCCACATCCTGCTCAATACCGAACAAAATGTCCTCTCTGTCTTTATCACTCAGATAAGGCATGGACAGATTCACATCCGGTATATTGATGCCTTTATTATTGGATACCGTTCCTCCATTGATCACGCGGCATATGATATTGGTGCGTTCGACCTTCTCTACTTTCATCTCAATCAGGCCGTCATCGATTAAGACCGTCATACCGACCTCCAGATCTTCGTAAAGACGGTCATAGGTAACGGAAACCTTATCCTTTGTCCCTTCGACATCTTCTGAAGTCAAGGTAAACAGTTGTCCCTCCTCCAGAGTTATCTTTCCATCCTTAAATTGTCTGACCCGGACTTCAGGGCCTTTGGTATCCAGCAAGATGGCAATCGGCTTCTTTAACTCTTTCCGGAGTTTTTTCACCATATCCATACGTTTCTTATGATCCTCATATATTCCGTGAGAGAAATTGCATCTGGCAACATTCATGCCTTCCTGCATCAGCTGTCTCAGCACATCTTCCCGATCCGTTGCCGGTCCTAAAGTACAAACAATTTTGGTTTTTCTCATTTCCTGTAATCCTTTCTGAACTTAGTAAAGTCTAATAGGCCCAGGCTGCTGAGCCTGAACCTATTATATCATAGTACGGAAAATATTAGTAGCTTAATAAATACTTTTTCCTCTGCCTATAACACAAATAAAAAACCTGATCATTCAACATCCTGAAGCGCTGCAAAATCTTCTTCTCCGGTACGCACTTTTACAACTTTCATGACATTGTAAACAAAAATCTTACCGTCGCCGATATGTCCGGTATAAAGCG
>JAFLTF010000139.1 GCA_022510585.1 Lachnospiraceae bacterium | reverse complement strand
TCCGAAATGAGCGCCCTTACCACAAATATCACATTTAGCCATCTTTGCACCTCCTAACGATATCCTCAATTCTTTTTGTACTTACACAACGCTAATATAATAGCAGAAATAGGAAAGAATTGCAAGTAAAAAAAATAAGAAAAAAGCATTTTTGTTGATTGTAAAAATACAGTTGTATTTTACCCTCATCTTGGATATAATAGAATTAACCTGAAATGCGCGATAATTCCTGTTATTTTGAACCTACAGTTACTTTAAACGGGATTCCTACATTGTCATGTGGATGTCAAGCCTCCGGCTCATATGGGCATAGTGCAGGGGAAGGCAGAAGCATGGTTGCGGTTACCCACCTAGCTATCGCTAGGAGTCAAAATACAGGATCCGGCATTTTGGGGTTACATACAAAAGAAGAAGCAGTCACTACGACTGCTTTTTCTTTGTGAGATAAAGGTTGTTATGCAAAAACGGCATCGGTAGTCGATAAGTCAGGGAGTGGAAATCGGATGAATGAGAAACTGCAATTTGACAAACTGAAAAATCTCATGAAGCTGCTTGTGATCATTGCAGGTATGATATTTTTGTTCTGGTTATGGCTGCATCGGCTGGAAGGAGACAAAGGGCCGAAAGAGCCGGAGGGTGAGGCGGTCAGCTTAGAAGATGTACATATTTTGTTAGAAGCATTGGATATACAGATCAATTTGGATGAGACGGATTCAGGAGAAGCAGAGCAGAGCGGGTCGACGACACAGGAAGATCTTACATATGGACAATATAAAATGATTTATGAACAGATAGGCGGCGCAGAGAAAGGGATCCCGGACTACGAAGGAAAGTATATGGATTCCTATGCCTTTTTAAAAGAAGACTGGTATCAGGCATATCGGCTTATGCTTGCTTATCTGGATACAGAGTCTTCTATTTGGGAGACCACAATTTTTATTTTGAAGGTAGATGCACAGGAAAAAAAGCTTTACACAACAAACAATGAGTATCTTTATTGTTCGTCCTCTTTTGCGGATTCTGCTTTTACGAAGGAAGAGGTCTATGTAAAAGGAGATCAGATACTGACCAATATCCGAATTCTTCCCGAAGAAACGATATTGGAGAACGTCTGGGTAATGGAGACGACAAAGCAAAACGGAATGGAGGTACTGGAATGCTTCTATCACCAGGTGAATTTTCGGGTAGAGGGAATGGAAGCGGCAGAGAGAGAACAGGTCGTGGATTTGACTTTTCAAGGCGGAAAACTGACAGCGCTAGCACAGAAGCAGGACAAAATTCACGGCAAGCTATTAAGCGTCTCTGATTCTTCTATGGAAATAGAAGGTTACGGTATTTATGATACAGAGGAGAATCTGGAAATATATAAGCTTTACGGAACATTGGAAGCAAAGAAGAAAACAGACTTGATGATTGGCTATGATTATACGGATTTTGTTGTATATCATGATAAAATCTGCGCCTGTCTTGTTTCCAGAGAAGGAGAATTGGACCAGATCCGCGTCCTGTTAAGGAACACGGCCAAGGGAGGCTATTTTTATGATGAGGCTCTGGTCACCGTGGACGGACAGCAGACAGTGGTGCAGGCGGACGAGATGGAGAGCGGCGAACGTCTAGTATTCCAAAGCAATGCGTTGACTGATAGAGTCAATATAGAAATAGAGGGGATCAATAAAGGGGATAATGCCTATAGAGGGTCCGTAGAATTTTATAAAACAGCGGAAGGCATGGCTATTATCAATGAGCTGCCTTTGGAGGAATATCTCTATGCGGTAGTACCCAGCGAAATGCCGGCCTCCTATCCGGAAGAGGCTCTAAAAGCCCAAGCGGTCTGCGCCAGAACCTACGCATTCCAGTACATATTACACGCAGGACTTCCTGATTATGGTGCGCACTTGGATGATACGACGTCCTATCAGGTCTATCATAATATTGCTGAAAATGCTGCAACCACAACGGCAGTGAAGGAAACGGCAGGAATGCTTCTGTACCACCAGGGAGAATTGGCCAGGAATTATTATTATTCTACCTCCTGCGGTTACGGTACGGATACAAAGATTTGGAAATCGGACAACATGCAGGAAATATCTTATATTCAGGCGGGGAAACTGGCACCTGTAGAAGTAAAAGAGCAGGCGCCTGGTGCAGCGGATATGGAACTGGAAGAGAATTTTGCTGCTTTTATTCAAACCGTGGATGCGTCCGATTTTGAAAGCGATGAACCGTGGTACAGATGGCGGTATGAAGCAGCCAAAATCGATGTAGATGCAATGCTTGCAAGATTAAAGGAACGGTATCAGGCGAATGCCGCCTTGGTTCTCACCAGACAGGGCAAAGCCGGAGAGTATTATTATACTTCGGAGCCGATAAAAGAGATTGGTAAGTTAAAGGATATCAACATCAGTAAAAGAGGCGTAGGCGGCATTGCGGATGAGATGATCCTGACAGGCAGTAAAGCCGTTATCAAAGTGATTTCGGAATATAATATCCGCCGAATCTTATGTGATGGGGAAAGTAAGGTGGTCAGACAGGATGGAAGCAGTGTGGCGGCAGGAACGCTTTTGCCCAGCGCTTTTTTTGTGATCGAGACTGGAAAAGAGGATGGATATGTGATAGGATATACTTTAATTGGCGGCGGCTACGGACATGGCGTAGGCATGTCGCAGAACGGTGCGAAAAAGATGGGCAGTCTGGGATATGGTTATCAGGATATTCTTAAGTTCTTTTTTACAGACTGCGAGGTGCGGGAATGAAAACGATCATCAGATTATTTTATATCTTTAAAGATTTTACCGAACAGATGGCACGAAAAAATATCAGTGCATTTGCGGCAAGTGCGGCATTTTTCTTGTTTTTGTCCATGGTGCCGCTTTTGATGTCGCTTTGTGCGATTTTGCCCTATACTTCACTTACGGCGGAAAATTTGATTGCGGCAATCATGAAAGTGATACCAACGGCAGTAGATAATTTTGTAGAGCGAGTAGTATATGATGTCTATTCCAGGTCAGCAGGTACAATTACGGTATTTGCAATCGTGACGATCTGGTCCGCAGCTAAGGCAATGATGGCTTTGATACAGGGTCTCAATGAGGTCAATGACATTGAAGAAAAACGTAATTATTTTCTGGTGCGGACGATCGCCTGTTTTTATACAGTGATCATGCTGGTTGCAATTATTATTTCCATCATTATCATGGTATTCGGAAACATCATTGTCAATCTGGTGCTGCGGGATTTTCCGCGACTCCACCTGATCGTACAATTTGTGATGCATTTCAGATTCCTGTTTTCATGGCTTGTGTTGACTCTTTTTTTTGCACTCATCTATGCCTTTGTACCGGGAACGAAGCAAAAATTTAAAAGACAGCTTCCCGGCGCCACTTTTTCGGCTGTGGTATGGAGTGGTGCATCCTATCTTTTTTCCATATATGTGGAGGGTTTTAACGGATTTGGCACTTATGGAAGTCTGACGACTGTGGTGATTCTGATGTTCTGGTTTTATATGATGATGTATATTCTGTTGATCGGCGCGCATATTAACCGCTATTTCGGGCCGGTCTATAAATTCCTTTTCGGGTGGCTTGAGAAGTCCGGCAAAACGCATTGACCTTGAATTTTTTATCAATTTTTCTTAAATTTCATAGGTTTTTTATTGATTTTATTGCGTAATCATGTATAATAAAGTCATATGGGCTGTCGGGTATTTCCTTTATTTAATCCCTAGGCTATGTAAGAAAATATAAAAGAAAAGAGGTAGAATGTAAAATGGCACAAATCGATTTGAGCAAGTATGGCATCACCGGAACCACAGAAATCGTGT
>JAFLTF010000138.1 GCA_022510585.1 Lachnospiraceae bacterium | reverse complement strand
ATCTTCGCCCTTGCTATGCTTAAGCGTTTTTTGACATTGCTCTCCTGGCATTCCATGATTTCGGCGATTTCCGCTACGGAAAGCTCGTTAAAATAGTATAAAAGAATCGTCCGGTATTGCGCTTCCGTACAAACTTTTCGCGTGATTTCCAGTACCAAGGCTCTTTTTTCCGCATTGAGGGCATACTCTTCCGGCAGGAAATTTTCGTTCTCTTCGGCCTCCGCATCCTCCAGCTGTTCATCATCGAGGAGCAAAGGTTTCTTTTTCTTCAGACGCTTGATGCTTTTGTTGGCCGCTATGCGGTAGAGCCAGGATTTAAACTTACCCGCATCCTCTAGCTCACTCAACTTTTCAAGGGCAGTCAGATAGACATCCTGGGTCAGATCCTGTGCCTCCTGTTCATCTTTTAGAATATTAAGACAGGTAAAATATACAGAACGACAGGTTTCTTGATACAGCTTTTCAAAAGCTGTCTTGTCCCCTGCCGCTGCCTTTTGTACCAATTCTTTTAAAACATCGTTATCATTCATTCGTATTTTCCTCCCGGTCATCCGCTATGCTTATCTTCTATTATATAATGACCCCTAAGAGAAGGAAAAGGTGAATTTGTTGTAGAATTAAATTTTAAACCTGTACCCGACTCCCCAAATCGTCTCGATGTATTGAGGTTTCGTTGTGTCAAATTCTATTTTTTCCCGAATCTTCTTGATGTGCACCGTCACGGTAGCGATATCCCCGATAGAATCCATATCCCATATCTCCCGGAAAAGTTCTTCCTTCGTATAGACATGATTCGGATTCTCTGCCAGAAATGTGAGCAGATCAAATTCCTTGGTTGTAAAAATTCTCTCTTCGCCGTCTAAATATACACGTCTTGCCGTTTTGTCAATTTTGAGTCCCCTGATCTCAATGGTATCATTTACTTTCAGGTTGCTGCCTACCAGCCGGTCATAACGGGCCATATGTGCTTTTACTCTTGCTACCAGCTCGGAAGGGCTAAACGGCTTGGTCATATAATCGTCCGCACCCAGTCCCAGTCCTCTGATCTTATCAATATCATCTTTTTTCGCGGATACCATGATGATCGGTATATTTTTTTCCTCCCGGATGCTTCTACATACCTCGAAGCCATCCACACCGGGAAGCATCAGATCCAAAATCACCAGGTCAAATTCTTCCGTCAACGCTCTCGAAAGTCCCTTATCTCCTGAATTCTCAATGACAACCTCAAAATCACTCAGCTCCAGATAATCTTTTTCCAAATCTGCGATTGCCTCTTCATCTTCAATGATTAAAATCCTACTCATGAAACGTCTACCTCCTCTTGCTTCGGCGCCTGATATTTTCTGATCACAAAATGCATACAGGTTCCTTCTGCTTCTTTACTGGTTGCCCAGATATAACCTCCATGGTCTTCAATAATCTTCTTGACAATGGAAAGACCAATACCACTGCCGCCCTGGGCGGAATTCCTGGAGGCATCCGTCCGATAGAAACGCTCAAAGATATTGGGCAGATCCTTTGCGGCAATCCCTTTTCCGTTGTCCTCTATTTCTACCCGGATGGAATCCACCTCATCCAAGATCCGGATATCAATCACTCCTTTTTCCGTACCCAGATATTTCACGCTGTTGCTGATGATATTGTTAATCACACGTTTGATCTGTTCCGGGTCGGCAATGACCTGTGTATCCACCGATACCAGATTATCATAATTCAATTGGATATTTTTCGATTCCAAATCCAAGCCAACTTCTTCCACACAGTCTCCGAAATACTCCGCCACATTGATCCGGTGAAAGTTATAGGGAATCCGGTTATTATCAATTCCGGAATAAATGGTAAGCTCATTAATCAGCCTATCCATATCATTGGCTTTATTATAAATGGTTTTAATATATTTATCCATCTTTTCAGAAGTATCTGCCACGCCGTCCATAATGCCTTCTACATATCCCTTGATGGCTGTGATCGGAGTTTTTAAGTCATGGGAAATATTACTGATCAATTCCCGGCTCTGCTTCTCCTGTTCGAATTTTTCATCGGTAGATTCCTTCAGTCGAAGCCTCATATCTTCATAATTCCTGTATAATTCTCCGAACTCTCCTTTTTTATCATTAGCAAGCCGATACTCCAGATTTCCTTCCGCAATGTTCTGCATGGCCATATTCAACCGATTGATTGGCGTAAAAACACCCTTGTGCATCCAAATGGTCAGCACCAAACTGGTAAAGACCAGGATCAGGACAAACGCCAGAACCATATCGACCAGTATACTACGGGACATCATATAGCCTACCCTTGTAATGATAAAAAAGCTTCCCTCTGCACCGTCAACAAACGTAAAGTCCAGCTGTTTTACCAGTTTCTTCAAATCATTATAAAAATAATCCGTCTCTTCATTCGAAATCTCGCTTCCATATTCCGGCAGACTTTCAAAGATCCGGTTTGCTGCGTTGACATTTCCGGCATAATAGATGTCATTATTTTTTCTGACAATAATATAAGAAGACTTACTGGCCAAATTCTCATTCAACCCTTTTAAATATTCTGGATCTTCTATTCTGGCGGGATCTTCCTTCAGCTGTTCCTGAACCTTTTCAAGAAGCGTCTCCGTCATCTTATTATAATTTTCCAGTGTATAGGCCGTAGATGTATAATTTCTGTCAGAGGCTCCGTACGCCTGATCCGAATTCACAATAAATATACCGATTCCTATATAGGCAATAGCCGTCAACAAAAGTGGCACTACCACAATGAAAGCAGATATCACCATTAAGCGGGTCCTAAATTTCAAGAATATCCTCCCCCTGCAGTGCACTTGGCACCTTGAATTTTTCAAACGAAATCTCCGATAAAAAATAGCTTGATTTTCATCTATAATAAATATACCACAAAATGTTCGGATAAGTATAAAACAACTCATATATTCTTATAAAAAATTTGTAAATTGATTCCATATTGACAATCTTTATATCTCTGCTATACTAATATTAGTAATCATTACTGATTTATAAAGCAAGTTTATTATGTACATGCTTTGGAATGGAGGCACAATTGGCTATTAAAAACAGCCGCCAACGGCAGGTAATTAAAGAATTTCTGATGACAAGAAAAGATCATCCTACAGCAGATGTTGTCTATATGAATGTCCGGAAACAATTTCCCAATATCAGTCTTGGCACAGTATATAGAAATCTGACACTCTTGTCAGATTTGGGAGAAATTTCCCGCCTGCGCGTAGGCGACGGCGTAGATCACTTTGATGCGGATACCTCCCGCCATTATCATTTTATCTGTTCCAAATGCGGACAGGTCACGGACTTAAAGATGGATAATATCGACAACATCGTAGACATCGCAGGTATGAATTTTAATGGCGAAATTCAGGGATATGTCACCTATTTTTACGGTATCTGCGGAGAGTGTACGGATTAGATCCCGAAAAGAGAAATTAAAAATATACTAATTTTAGGTTTTATGTTATGATATAAGAACTGGAATTATTTTACAGAACATTAAGATGTCAACCCTATGCTTTATATAGAACATCTTAAAAATATATAATGATAAAAGGAGAGATTAAGTATGAAATTTGTATGTCAAGTATGTGGTTATGTTCATGAAGGAGATTCCGCACCGGAAAGCTGCCCTCAGTGTAATGCTCCGGCTTCCAAATTTGCTGCTCAGAGCGGTGGAAGAGAATGGGCTGCTGAACATGTAGTAGGTGTTGCACAAGGCGTAAGCGAAGATATTCTGAATGACCTTCGCGCAAACTTCAACGGCGAATGTTCAGAAGTTGGTATGTATCTGGCTATGGCAAGAGTTGCTCATAGAGAAGGCTATCCGGAAATCGGTTTATATTGGGAAAAAGCTGCTT
>JAFLTF010000137.1 GCA_022510585.1 Lachnospiraceae bacterium | reverse complement strand
CGCCCATCCACCGTCGGATCGGTAACGCTACCCTTGATCCTGCCCAGATAGGAGAGAGAGCCGTCTTTCTCATAACGGTAGATGTTACTATATATGACATAGTCGTCATTTTCATTCACATAGGAAGTAAAAGCAAACTCCAAAGTTTCGTCTGTTTCATCTGCATCATAGAGGATATAGCTTTCACTCCAGGCATAAGCCGAGAACTTTTCTTGTAACTCTGCATCTTCGCCCTGGGCAAAATCCGTGCCGTTGATGATAAAGTGTACCAGAGTCTCATAGCTTCCGTCATCTTTGGTTTCGGTATAAAATTGAAACGTATCTTCCGTGCCGTCGCCGTTGATATCCCTGCTATATGTTTCCTGGCTGATCAGCTGTGTCATGAGTTTCCCCGAATAGGTATATTCCTCTTTCAGTCCCATTTCTGTGAGGTCACTGTAAGGGATGATGAACTCAATCATTCCGGCGGCATATGGACCAAGGATGTAGGGATCGCTGAAGAAGACCAGCCCCATCATAGAGAAATACCAGCTTCCCTCCATATAAAGTGCAGCTTCCAGTTCTCCGTTATAAATAGAATCCTCCGTAAATAACCGCACTTTATAGGATTCAGTTTCAGCCAGTTTTTGATTATAAGCGAGCGTATCCTGATAGAATGCGTCCACGTCTTCCCCAAGTTCCGAAATTGTGATCAACTCTCCTGTCCGGGCACTATAATTGATTCCCTGATGCGCCTCAAAACCGTGTGCACCGCCCGCATAAGAGGTATAGGTCTGAAGAAAAGAAATGACATTACTGTCAGAACGGGTGATACCAAATCCCAGATCTTCTATATAGGCGGCGTTAAAAGAGTAGCCTTTATCTTCACCTTCTAACATGTAATCATACATTTCTTTAGCCATTTCCTTTGTGGAATCTTCTCCGGAAGTACCGGCCTTAAAAGATTCTACCCGTGCCAGGATATCGGCGTTGATCAATTCCGCAGCTGCCTCATTCCCTTCGATGGTAACCACCGGATATGAAATTTCACTGATATAGATAACGGTGCCGTCTTCCGCCTGCTCTTTATCTTCTTCTGTCTTCATTTCTATGGATATTCCGGTGGTCTGATTTTCCTGCGAAACATCATCCGAGGCGGTATTATCTGCCGGAGTTTCCTGCATGCCGTCATCTTCCGTGGATTCCTTTACCGGTTCCTGATCCTCTGTGAGAACATCGTTCGCTGACGGATTGTTTTGATTTCCGCATGCACTGCATAGGAACATTACAGATGTCAGCGTGATACATATAAGTCTCTTTTTCATAATTTTCCTCCGTTTTATTCAGTATCTTTCCGATTCCGTTTCTTATCCGAATTTTATGGTTATCCTAAAAATAATATTACAATATACTTGTATCTATGATACATCATTTTTGCATCATAGTTGTATCATAACAAGCAATTATAGAGATATTTACATTGAGTAGAATATACAATTATGGTAGAATAAGTTCAGGTTTGACATGGATAGATTTTATAAAATCATGCGCAAAGCTTTGTTGAAATAAAATGCGCCTGTCTGCATGCAGGAAGGCGCGGAAAAGGAGAGTAGAATGAATAAAGAGGAAGCTTACGAAAAGTTGAAAAAATATGGACAGCTGCATGTCCTGAAATACTATGATGAGCTGACAGAGGAGGAAAAGGCGGCCCTGCTTAAGCAGATAGAGGAAACGGATCTGGAAGTGGTTTCCCAATGTTCCAAAAAGGAACAGTTAAATCAAAAGGGAAAGATCAGTCCCTTGTCGGCAATGCAGCTTCCGGAGATCGAAGCAAAAAAAGAGGAATTTATGGCAGTCGGTACGAAAGCGATCAAAGAGGGAAAAGTCGGTGCCGTTCTTCTGGCGGGCGGTATGGGCACAAGACTTGGTTCCGACGCGCCGAAAGGTGTTTATGATATCGGTTTGACCAAAGAGGTCTTTATCTTTCAACGTTTGATTGAAAACTTGATGGATGTGGTACGACTGACAGATACATGGATTCATTTGTTTGTCATGACAAGTGATAAGAATCATGAAGCCACAGTAAGCTTTTTTAAAGAGAAGAATTATTTCGGTTACCGCCCGGAATACATCACCTTTTTCATGCAGGAGATGGCGCCTGCCACAGATTATAACGGCAAGATTTTTATGGAAGCCAAACATAAGATGGCGACCTCTCCCAATGGCAACGGCGGTTGGTTTTCCTCTATGATGAAATGGGGAGTTGTAGATAAGATTCATGAGGCGGGAATTGAATGGCTGAATGTTTTTGCAGTGGACAATGTATTGCAGAGAATTGCAGATCCCTGCTTTGTTGGGGCCACGATTCAGACAGACAGTGATGTAGGTTCTAAGGTGGTATGCAAAAACGCACCGGATGAGAAAATCGGCGTGATCTGCCTGGAGGATGGGAGACCGTCTATCGTGGAATATTATGAACTGACCGAGGAGTTGATGAACGCTAAGGATGAAAACGGAGCGCCAGCCTACAGCTTTGGCGTGATCCTCAACTATTTGTTCCGGGAAAAAGCTTTGGAGGATATCGTATCAAAGAATCTTCCCTTGCACATTGTGGAGAAGAAGATTCCCTATTTGGATGAAAAAGGAGAACTGATAAAGCCTGAAGAACCCAATGGTTATAAGTACGAGCAGCTTGTCCTGGATATGATCCATGAGCTAAACTCCTGCCTGCCCTATGAGGTGGAAAGAAACTATGAATTTGCACCGATCAAAAACAAAACCGGCATTGATTCCGTAGAAAGTGCAAGAGCGTTGTGCAAGGAAAATGGAATCGAATTATAGATTTCATTTAACATTTTGACAGGTTTGAGTAACATTCTGTGCTTGATGAAAAAGACTGACCTGGAGTAAAGTAAAGTTATCAAAAGCAGAGGAGGCATTCTTATGGCGATTTTAGTAACAGGCGGGGCCGGCTACATCGGTTCCCATACGGTAGTGGAATTACAAAATGCGGGCTATGATGTAGTGGTAGTAGATAATTTATCCAATTCCAGCGAGAAATCATTACAACGGGTGGAGAAGATTACCGGAAAACCGGTGAAATTCTACCGCGCGGATATTCTGGACAGAGCAGCGCTGGAGGATGTATTCAGCAAAGAGCAGATTGATTCCTGTATTCATTTTGCAGGGTTGAAGGCTGTAGGAGAGTCCGTGGCAAAACCCTGGGAATATTATGAGAACAATATTGCCGGAACTTTGACCTTAGTGGATGTGATGAGAAAACATAATGTAAAGAATATCATCTTTTCTTCTTCCGCAACCGTATACGGTGATCCGGCCATCATTCCGATTACGGAGGAATGCCCGAAGGGTCAGTGTACAAACCCTTACGGCTGGACCAAGTCCATGCTGGAGCAGATTCTTTCCGATATGCAGAAAGCGGACCCGGAATGGAATGTGATCCTGCTTCGTTATTTCAATCCCATTGGTGCGCATAAGAGCGGAACGATCGGTGAGAATCCCAACGGTATTCCGAATAACCTGATGCCTTACATTACGCAGGTGGCGGTTGGCAAGTTAAAAGAACTGGGCGTATTCGGCAACGATTATGACACGCCTGACGGAACCGGCGTGCGTGATTATATCCATGTTGTGGATCTGGCAGTAGGCCATGTGAAGGCTTTGAAGAAGATTGAAGAAAAAGCAGGACTCTGCATCTATAATCTGGGTACTGGTACAGGCTACAGCGTGCTGGACATTGTCAAGAATTTTGAAGAAGCTACCGGCGTGAAGATTCCTTATGTGATCAAAGACAGACGACCGGGCGATATCGCAACCTGCTATTCCAATGCGGAGAAAGCCAAAAGAGAGCTGGGCTGGGAAGCGCAGTACGGCATCAAAGA
>JAFLTF010000136.1 GCA_022510585.1 Lachnospiraceae bacterium | reverse complement strand
GATTGTCATACAACACCTTCATGCGGCATACAATACAGTAAGTACACGCATGGAGGTATTTTTGTGGAATTAGTGAAGAAAAAGATACATATGGACCGCACCGCTAGCAAGGCCGGAACCCAGATGGTATTGGAAGAGGATGTAAATATATCGGATAACAGACCGGATGCCGGTAATCTGGCGACTGTCAGAGGAGACGTCGTAATGGATGAAATCCGTGTAAATGACGATCGTGTCAGTTTGAAGGGCAAGCTGCAGGTGCAGATCTTGTACCTGACGGAGGAAGAAGGAATGTGTGCCAGCATGGAAGCATCCTTGCCCTTTGAAGAAAAAGTAAATATGGAAGGAGTTCACAACGGTGACACCATATTACCGTCATGGACCATCGAAGATCTGTCTGTCGGACTAATCAATTCCAGAAAAATGAGCGTGCAGGCAATGATCGCTTTTCATCTGGAATTGGAAGAAAAGATAGAGCAGGAGATGGCGGTGGATCTTTATCATGAGGAGCCGGTGGAATATCGTAAGCAGCTACATCCCCTGCTGCAGATTGCCGTCAATAAAAAAGATATTTTCCGTATCAAGGAAGAAATGGAGCTGCCAAACAATCTGCCCAATGCGTTCCAGATCATCTGGTACAGTGTCACGCTGAATAATGTGGAATTTAAAGCGATGGATGGAAAGATCGCATTGCAGGGAGACATGAATGCATTTTTCCTGTTTGAGGGAGAAGGAGACAATGACAGGACTCTCTGGTATGAGCATACCTCACCCGTAAACGGCATGATAGAATGCCACGGCTGCCGTGACAATATGGTGCCGGATATCCGGTATACGGCCTCTCAGTGTAATGTGGAGATCAAACCGGATTTTGACGGGGAAGAGAGGGTTTTCTGCGTCGAAAATGTGCTGGATCTGGAGATCCGTCTCTATGAAGAAGAAAATCTGGAAATCTTGTCGGATATTTATGGTGTTGAAAAAGAAATAGAAGCGGTGACTACCGAAGTGCCGTTAAAGAGTCTGCTCACACACAACACCGGAAAATGCAAAGTGGCGGATCATGCCAGGATTCAGAATCCGGAAATGCACATGTATCAGGTGCTGCATAGTGAAGGAGA
This sequence comes from Lachnospiraceae bacterium, assembly GCA_022510585.1. Taxonomy (GTDB): domain Bacteria; phylum Bacillota; class Clostridia; order Lachnospirales; family Lachnospiraceae; genus UBA3282. The sequence continues at coordinate 2,789 of JAFLTF010000136.1, read as the reverse complement.
GATTCAGGTAGGAGAACAGTCTATTGTGGAAAACGGGATTTCCGTTTCCGGAACTCTGCATATTACAACGATCTATCTATGTGCCAATGGACAGAATACTTTGTATGCGACAAAGAGTTCGCTGCCTTTTGACTGTTTGATCGAGGTGCCGGAGATGGACCTTTACGGAGAATGCCATATTCATTGGAATTTGGAGCAGCTGGGTGTTACCATGTTGGACAGCGATGAATTGGATATCAAGGCGGTACTTAATTTTGATGCTCTTGTCTTTACATCGGGAAAGACCAATCTGATTACCGATATCAAAGTATCGGATCTGGATATGAACAAGATCAGTGAACTGCCCGGTATTGTCATCTACATTGCGGGAACGGGAGATACTCTCTGGGATATTGGCAAAAAATATTATGTACCGATTGCCCAGTTGAAAGAGGTAAACGATCTTGTTTCGGAAGAAATCAAGGCAGGAGATAAGATTCTTGTGGTAAAAGGTGTATCATAATACCATATATTGTATTGCGTGAGAAAAGCGGGTAGAAATCTTTGAAGGATTTCTATCCGATTTCTTTTACAGGTTTTATTTTTCCAGATTTTGTGTTATGATAAGTAGAAAGAATTGCATTCTTTCCATTGCAAATTTTGAAACGGAGACAATATGAAACGTAAAGGACATAAACATAAGGAATCATTTTCCATACTCCTGATATCCAATACGGGTCAGAATAACAAAAAATTTCATATTACACAAACTGCTTTCAGATTGATGATTTCCGTTCTGGTTATTCTTATTGCAGCTGTCGGCGTGATGGGTTGGATGGTCTATCAGTTTTATCCGCAGGGCAGCAGCCGGAAAAATTTGAGTATGCAGCTGGCATCCAGTGAAGAACTTGTTAAGCAGTTGGAGACAGAAAAGACAACTTTGGAAACCGAAAAACTGACGTTGGAAGAAGAAATTAAGACTTTGCGTCAGGAAAGCGAAATGAGCGCGGATGAGGAAACCGAAACGGAGTCCGAAAGTGAAACGGATTCTGTTATTCCACGCCGATATCCCTCTTCCGGAATCAGTGCCGTACTGGCTTCTTATTCCGAAGAAACGCCCTATCTTTCCATCAATACCCATACGGAAGGCAATATTATTGCAACAGGGAAAGGCACGGTTGTTTTGGTCGCATCCGACGATACTTATCCGGTCATTATAGAGGTGGAACATGAAAAGAATTACAGGACGCGCTATATGTGCCGTCAGAATGCGGAGGTGCAGGCAACCGAGGGAGCGCAAGTTGAAGTAGGGGATACTTTATTTACTATTACAGTGGATGATACGCAGTTGGACTATCAGATCACTTTTGAAGGGGAACCGATAGATCCGCTTACTGTTATTGAAGCAAAAGGATAAAAGGAGGATATATTCATGATGAAAAAAAACAAAAATGCAGATTATGCTACAGATCCACGAACCAAGATTGGAACACTGATCGGCACAGGTGCTGTCTTTGATGGCAATTTGTCCGCACCGGAGTCAGTCCGGGTAGATGGTGCACTGAACGGAAACTGCGACTGTAAGGCACAGCTGATCGTTGGTGTTGAAGGCGTGATCAAAGGCGATATCAATGCACAGAATGTATTGATATCCGGCAAGGTAGAAGGCGATATTATTGCAAACGGAAAGATTGAATTACTTTCCACAGGAAAGATTGCCGGCAATATTACGGCGAAGTCTCTTGTCATTGACGAAGATGCCTGCTTTGACGGCAGATGCACCATGACGACCACAAGTCCTACCGGTTTTGATAATAACAAAAATAACGGGAATTCGACAGATAATAAGAATGATAAAGACAATCATTCAGATTCCTATAATGACCATAATAATAAGAAAAAATAAAAGTCTTACATAAACGGGTGCAGAATTGCAATAAAAGGTTTAAAAAATAGGAAAAAAAATAAATACTGCTATTATCTTTTCTCCGGAATGATACGATATAATATATAGTAGTGGCGGAATCCCAGGATTCTGTAGGTTTATTTTTTTCCAAGGAGGGATTACTATGAGTGTAAATGGAGTTACCGGTGCAACCAGCGCATATGAGACTTATCAGACAAGCCAGTCAGCAGCTGCCAAGGAAGCAGAAGCACAGAACACTGACACATCTTCCAAAGCTGAGGATAAAGGTGTGGTTTATGAGCCGTCCAAAGAGGAGGCAGCAGCAAGTACTACGAAGAAGACTTATACGCAGAATACAGATTTGGTTGCTAAATTGAAAGCAGATCAGGAAAGCAGACTACAGCAGCTGCAGAGTATTGTAGAACAGCTGTTGACGAAACAAGGTCAGACTTACAACAGCGCTAATGGTATCTGGAGCATCCTTGCAGGCGGCAATCTTCAGGTAGATGCAGCTACGCAGGCTCAGGCGCAGAAAGATATTGCAGAAGACGGATACTGGGGCGTAAAACAGACCTCTGATCGTATTATTGATTTTGCGACAGCTCTTACCGGCGGTGATCCGGATAAGATTGAAGAAATGCGCGAAGCATTTAAGAAAGGTTATAAACAGGCAGAGAAGACCTGGGGCGGCGAGTTGCCGGAAATTTCTAAGCAGACCTATGATGCGGTTATGCAGAAATTTGACAAACTTGCCGAGGAAGCAGGACTTACCACCAATACCGATAATGACTAAGAGTGTTTTACTACCGGCGATAGAAAGCGTGCCAGGCAAACTTTCTATGGTTAATTATTCCCGCTCTCAACATGGAAGGATAACTTCCGTGTTGGGAGTCTTTTAATGTGC
>JAFLTF010000135.1 GCA_022510585.1 Lachnospiraceae bacterium | reverse complement strand
CCTGCGACCTCCTGGTCCCAAACCAGGCGCTCTAGCCAAGCTGAGCCACACCCCGGCAGTTATATAATTGGAACCGTTCCATTCACGACACAGATTGTATTATATAATATGGTCTTTGGTCTGTCAACCTCTTTGGCCAAATTTAAACATAATTAATCGTATAGTGCGTTTCCCCTTCACGATCTATTTCCATGATAATATAAGAAGGTCTTCTACCTTCCTGTCTCGGATAGCTCAGGCTGCCGGGATTGACGAGGGTCAGATCATTCGATCGGTCGATGATCGGTTTATGCGTATGTCCGCACATAACAATATCCACTTCTCTGTCTCTGGCCTCCCGTTTGATATATTCGTAGTTCATATAGATATAATAATGATGTCCGTGGGTAAGCCAGACTTTATATTGGCCTATCATAAAGTCCGTTTCTTTGGGCATGTCAGACAGAAAATCATTGTTTCCCTGCACCATATGTACCGGACATCCCGCCGCTTGGGTAATCAGGTCTTCGCTGCCTTCTATATCACCGCAGTGTACTAACATATCAATCGGTCCGACCTTTTCTATCACTTTTAAAAGATTCGCATTTCGCCCATGTGTATCACTTACAATCAGTATTTTCATACAGTCACCTGCTATATCACTTCTTTCAGCTTTTCTTTCATGGCACGCAGCGCCCTGCCTCTATGGCTGATGGCATTTTTATCTTCCTCACTAAGCTCGGCGGAAGTACATCCATACTCCGGCAGATAAAAAATCGGATCGAAACCAAAGCCATTACTACCTTTCGGTTCATATGCGATCCTGCCCTCTATGACTCCCTGTACCGTAAGAATCTGCCCATCCGGCAATACCGCTGCGATTGCACAGACAAACCTTGCCGTCCGTTTCTCATCCTCCACGCCACTTAAGCGCTCAATCAGATTTGCGTTTTTGATATCATAGGACGTATCTTCTCCCATATACCGCGCAGAATAGATTCCCGGTTCTTTGTTCAGATAATCGATCTCAAGACCGGAGTCATCCGCCAGTACAATGTGCTTTGTTGCGGATGCTACAGCTTTGGCTTTAATGACGGCATTCTCCTCAAAAGTGGTTCCGTCCTCTACAATATCCATAGAAATACCGGCTTCTTTCATGGACAGGATATCTACGTCCATTCCTGCAAGGATCTGACGGATCTCTCGCATTTTTCCCTGATTTCCGGTTGCAAAAACGATTGTCTTTTTCATGATTTATGACCATGCCTCCCCAGTCTGCAAATTTATGCTTCTTCTTATTCCGTATATGCCTTCAGGATCGTCTGATAGATCCCCTCCGCGATCTTCTCGATGTAGTCTTCTCTTTTCAGCAAAATTGCTTCCTGCCCGTTGCTCACATAGCCGACTCTGATAGCTGCTGCCGGCACATTTGCCCTGCGGATCACCACATCTTCTTCCGAAACATCAACCAGGCCGTTTGCCTTTCCGCTGATTGCCGTCACGACTTCTCTCTCCAGTAAGTCCGCCAGTTCCACACTTCCGAATCCCGGAATGAAAAATTTGCTGTTATAAACCGCTTCTGTGCCGTAGATTTTTGTATCTTCATTTTCGTTTACTTCGATCCGGATCATCAGATCAGCCTTGACTGCATTGGTGAGAGCGATACGGTCCTCATCCGAAGGCGCATTGTCATCCATTCGGGTATAATATACTTTCATATCGGTTTCATCCAGCTTTTGTTTCAGGGCTCTTGCAATTTCCAGTGTAATGTCCTTTCCCTGCAATTCCTCTGATACCGCGCCCGTGTCATCTCCGCCGTAAGCAGGATCGATCACGACGATTTTGTCATAAACTTCCTTGGGCGCCACGAAATCAATATATAGCTTATTGTCTTCCAGGATGCTGTGATACTCATAAATATCATTTAACCGGAATTTTAACCAGAAATTATCCGTTCCTTTTTCAAAATAACCGTCTATGACGGCATCCCGATTCCCATAGACGCCCTGCGTCTGATAAAAATTCACAAAAGCCTTATTCAGTTCGGGCTGTCTTAAACTGACCCACAGTTCTTTATCCATATAATGGTTTTCTATCGTAACATTTTCGGCTTTTACCACATCATGAAGCGGAATGCAGAAATAATTCATTTCCTGACCGTTTGGCTCAAACAGGATCTCGTTTTTCTCCTGCTCGTTTTTTTGCACCGGTTCCGGGTTCGTGGGTTCTGTATTCTGCGCCACCTCATCATGCGCTACATCCGCCACAACCACGATTTTATGCGCAGAATAATAAAAGATTACCGCCAGTGCGCTAACCGCAAACAGAAACGTATAGATCGCCGTTCTTTTCAAAAGTTGATTCTGCTGCATCTTAATCTCCCTGTTTCTTCTTATCACGATGGGGCGGTTTGGGTCCCATAAACTGATAATAGTATGTCTTCATCATGCCATTATAAATCTTTCGGTTCTTATCCGCTTTTCTTCCAAGATACTGCTCCGCCTTCTCATAAGCAGAAATCACATACAAAGACCAACTGTCAAGAGCCTTGTAGCGCTCTCCCAGGGTGCGGTATAAATCCGGAAGGTTGGCTTTGTCTTCAATACGCTCTCCATAAGGCGGATTGGTAATCAGAAAACCGTATTTCTTCGGATGACTGAGTTGGTCAATGGCCCTTCTTTGAAAATGGATCATCTGCTCCACGCCTGCCAGACGGGCATTTTCTCTGGCAATGGACACCATTTTATCATCGATATCATACCCCTGGATATCCACTTCCACATCCAGATCCAGCATGTCATTAGCCTCTTCTACCGCCTGATACCAAGCTTTGCGCTCTACGATATGCTCCCAGTCCTCCGCCAGAAAACTGCGGTTTACCCCGGGTGCCATGCGGGCTGCCATCATAGCCGCTTCAATGGGAAAAGTGCCGCTGCCGCAAAAAGGATCCACCAGAATCCGGTCTCTCTTCCAAGGAGTCAGCATAATAAGCGCTGCTGCCAGATTCTCTGCGATCGGCGCCTTCGCCGTCAGCTTTCTGTATCCTCTTTTATGCAGGGATTCGCCGGTGGTATCCAGACCAATCACTACCTCATCCTTCATCAGAAAGACCCGTACCGGAAAAGAGTTGCCGCTTTCCGCAAACCATTCCTTATGATAAACGGATCTTAACCGTTCCACCATTGCCTTCTTCATAATGGACTGCATATCAGAAGGGCTGAAAAGCTTGCTCTTAACGCTTGCCGCTTTCGCCACCCAGAATTTCCCATCCTCCGGGATATAATCCTCCCAAGGCAGGTTTTTGGTTCCCTGAAAAAGTTCCTCAAAAGTTTCCGCATGAAAATTGCCGACCCTGATCAGCACCCGCTCTGCGGTGCGCAGAAAGATATTGGCACGGCAAAGCGCGGCCGCGTCGCCCTCAAAAGTCACACGACCGTCCTCCACAGCGGTTACTTCATAACCCAGATCCAGGATCTCTCTTTTTAATACCGACTCCAGCCCAAAATGGCAGGGTGCGATAAAACTCATTTTTTTCATAGACTTATTGTAAATTGTCGTTCTTTTTCTGTCAATCACTATTCACGCGGATTTCAAAAGAACAGGCAAGCGGTTTTACCCGCTTGCCTGCTTTTGTTACAATGTTAGAAATCTTTTGATGATAATCTGTGTGATTACTCCTCATTGATTTCCGTAGTCGGTTCCGGTATCATACCCGTTTCCTCTACAACATCTGTCTCGCTGTCAGAATCTGCTTCCGCCTCGGAATCTGTTTCGTCTCCGGAAACTTCCTCATCCTTGGAATCTTCTTCGTCCTTAGAGTCTTCCTCATCTTTGGAATCCTCTTCATCTTTAGAATCTTCCTCGTCTTTGGAGTTCTCTTCGTCCTTAGAGTCTTTTTCGTCCTTAGAGTCTTCTTCATCCTCTGCATCTGCATCTTCTTCAATTGCTTCTTCCGGTTCATCCGCTGCATCCTGATCGGTAAGGGTTACTGGTTCTGCGTCGGTGAGGGAGGAGGTTGCGTT
>JAFLTF010000134.1 GCA_022510585.1 Lachnospiraceae bacterium | reverse complement strand
TGGAGAAGAAGTACAAGGGAACGGACAAAGGAATCAAGGATATTTCTTTGCATGTAGAAAAGGGAGATCTGTTTGCCTTCATAGGGCATAATGGTGCAGGAAAAACGACTCTGTTAAAATGTATCACCGGAATCCATGGTTTTGATAAAGGAAAGATTATGATCGATGGAATCGATCTGGAGCAAAATCCTATAGATTGTAAAAAGAAGTTTGCTTATATTCCGGATAATCCGGATCTGTATGAGTATCTGACAGGGATACAATATCTGAACTTTATCGGAGATGTGTTCCAAGTGGATGCAAAGAAACGTAAAGAGCGAATAGAAAAGTATGGTCAGGCGTTGGAGATTCTGTCGGATTTGGAAGAATTGATAAAAAATTATTCTCATGGAATGAAGCAGAAACTGGCAATCTTATCTGCCTTGATCCATGAGCCCCATTTGTTGATTCTGGACGAGCCTTTCGTAGGACTGGATCCCAAGGCAGCTGTAACTCTGAAAGGAATCATGAGGGAAATATGTGACAGGGGAGGTGCTATCTTCTTTTCGACCCATGTACTGGAAGTAGCCGAAAAGCTCTGTAATAAGGTGGCTATCATCAAAAACGGAGAACTGATCGCAGCCGGCAGAATGGATGAACTGCTGAACAACCGAGAATCTTTGGAAGATGTATTCATGGAGGTGCTAAACGGTGAATCAGATGCGGAGCATGTGCAGCATTGAGATAAAGAATATCTGGGGTATCAATGTTTTGAAACATACAAAAAATCCCGTTGAGCTTAAAAGGATGAAAGGACTTTTGATCATTATAGTATTCGTGATCTTGGTTCTGATGTTTTATCTAGGGTCAATGAGTTATGGATTTGTCATGATGGGCGCCGGTGAGATCGTACCATCCTATTTGATGATGCTGTCAGTGATGATCATTTTTGGATTCAATGTCTTTAAGGCAGGAGGCATTCTTTTCCGGAGCAACGGGTATCAAGTGATAGCTTCACTTCCGGTGACAACATCGGTTATCGTAATAGGTCGATTTGCAAGACTTTATTTGGAGAGTTTGGCGGAGGCATGTCTGATCATGATTCCGGGTAATCTGGTATATGCTTTTTTGCTAAAACCCGGATGGACTTTTTATGTGAACGGGTTATTCAGCATTTTGATACTTCCCATGATTCCATTAAGTTTTGCTATATTTCTAGGGGTATTAGTAATGGGATTCGCATCCAGAATGAAGCACAGAGCTGTATGGGAGACAATTTTGACCTTGGGCTTTGCTTTTGCCGTTTTTGGCGGAATAGCATGTCTGACAGGAAATAGCCCTGAATTCACATCAGAATCCATAAAGATTATATTAGAAAAGACAATAGAGACTTTGGGAAGATTTTACCCGCCTGTTGTGCTTTTGAGCCAGGGAATGACGAAAGGTTCTTTCCTGTCTATCCTTATTGCAATGTTCATCTCGGTGACAGTTTTGGCAATCGTAATAGGTATTTCTGTGCATTTCTTCCATGGTATTTGTCGTAAACTGCAGGAGGCTGCATCTAAGAAGCGAACTACCATAACAGAAATTGGAATTGACAATGTAGGACAACGCAGATTGTTTGGCAGTCTGATCATCAGAGATGCCAGAAGATATCTGGCATCCAGTGTGTATATGACCAATACTCTCATGGGGCCTATTCTGGGAACGATCGCCAGTGTTGCCCTGCTGTTTGTAGATATACAACAAGCAATGGGCGATATTCCGGTGCATATTAACATTCAACAAGCCGTCGTGTTTGCGGTTTCAGGGATTTTTTGTACAATGAACACCACATCTACATCTGTTTCCATGGAAGGAAAAGAATGGTGGATCTTAAAAACCCTTCCTCTGCCGTCCAAAATGATTTTAGACAGTAAGCTGTGTTTCAACCTGATTTTGATTGCACCTTTCTATCTGATCTCTCAGATTTTTCTTGGGATCGTGCTAAGAGGAGAGGCAGTAGAGATTCTCTGGTCGGTGGTCATCATGCTGCTTTTCATCTTATGCGCCTGTGTTGGCGGACTGACCGCCAATCTGAAATTCCCGAAGATGGAATGGGACAATGAGGTGGTTGTGGTCAAACAGAGCGCTTCCTCAGCTGTCGGCGGTCTATCTGGCATGTTGGGAGCCATGCTTTGCGGAGTAATTGTCATGGTGATTCCCACAGCTTTGCTCCATGTGTTTAGAGCAGTGATCGTCTTATTACTGATCATCCTGACTACATTTCTGTATCGTAAAAATATACGAACAGATCTCAGACAGATATAAAAGGAGGATGCGGATATGTTCTGGCACGCAAAAAACGGATCTATCAGCATTGGCGATACAAGCATGGATTATATCTCTTTTGGGAAAGGGAGTAATAATCTAGTCATAATTCCAGGATTAGGTGATGGATTAACTACGGTCAAAGGAATGGCTATTACAATGGCGATTACATATCGAACGTATGCCCATGACTATAAAGTATATGTTTTCAGCAGAAAAAATCACTTAGAAGAGGGTTATTCTACAAGAGATATGGCCAAAGATCAAGCAGAAGCAATGCGAATACTCGGCATCTCAAAAGCTATGGTCTTAGGCGTTTCACAAGGTGGAATGATTGCACAGTATCTTGCGATTGATTACCCTGATTTCGTTGAAAAACTTGTGCTGACAGTTACATTGTCAAAGCAAAACACAACTGTACAGGAAGTGATCAATAAATGGATTGCATTTGCAAAGCAGGGCAATCATAAAAAATTAATGATCGATACCGCAGAGAAATCTTATTCAGAGAATTACTTAAAAAAGTATCGTTTGTTTTTCCCGATATTAGGGAAAATAGGCAAACCGAAAAATTATGATAGATTTCTCATACAGGCGCATTCCTGCATTCATCATGATGCCTATGCAGAGTTAGAAAAAATTAAGTGCCCTACTTTGGTCATTGGCGGTGATGACGACAAAATTGTTGGTGTAAATGCCGCAGCTGAATTGGCGGATAGAATCAGAAATAGTGAATTGTTTATATATGAAGGTCTTGGACATGCGTTGTATGAAGAAGCAAAAGACTTTAACAGCCGTGTGCAATCTTTTCTGTCTAAGTAAAGGATTATGTGAGCATAAAGGCCAGTATAGCAAATGAAAAATCTGTGCACATACGCCCTTGATTTTCAATAAAAACATTTACATTCAAGCAATATTAAATCACATTGAATCTTTGCTCAATATAAATGATTCCTTTAAGAAGATAATTATTATAAAAGATGTTGTAAATGTGCAACATAACCAAAATGGAATTGTAACTATGAGTATTTATGATTTCCTGCTAAATGAGAATAGTCTGGAAATGTAAAGCTTATTTTCACTTGTCAGCGCACAGTATGTCAACAAGGTAAGTTCAAAAGCGGTCTAAATAGAAGGAAAAGAAAAATGGCGAAACGAACAAAGTATCCGATCCATCCGGATTTCAAAAGGTGGGCAAATATGAATCCGCCGCTAAACAGAGTCATGATACCGGTGATGCAAAAGCTTATGGGGCTGTTATATATGCGGGAAAAATCCACGGAGGAACTTACGGTTGAAAAGGCAATGATACCGGTAGGTATCGACGATATGATACGGGCGCTTTGGTATTGTCCTAAAGGCTTAAGAGAAAACACACCATGCTTGGTGTATTACCATGGAGGCGGTTTTGTTTGGCCGGCCTCGCCGCATCACTATAACTTGGCGAGGGAATATGCACAAAGAGCGCACTGTAAGGTGTTGTTTGTGGATTACCGACTTGCGCCGAAATCCTCGTTTCCTGTTGCACCGGAGGATTGCTATGCGGCTTATTCATGGGTGCTTGCCAACGCTGGAAAATTTGCAGTTGACCCGACACGGGTTGCCGTTGCGGGTGACAGTGCCGGAGGGCAACTTGCTACCGTCGTATGTCTGATGGCAAAAGCTCGGGGGCAGATCATGCCCTGCGGACAAATGCTGATCTATCCGGCTGCGGGCGATGTGGAAACGGA
>JAFLTF010000133.1 GCA_022510585.1 Lachnospiraceae bacterium | reverse complement strand
CTTATCAACGTCGGCAAATGTAACAGTTCGTTGCTGTACGCCTGATTCGCTAACGGACAGGCACAATTCTTCCCCATAATATATTTTCTTACTTCTTTCGCTTTCGGTGAAGTCCATAATTTCTGGAAATTATAATCATAATCTCTCAGATTTCCCATTTCCTGATCATACCCAAGAACGCAGCAAGGCCAAACACCGCCGTCATAATTGATATGGACATTGGAAACTCCGGCATAACAGGGAATCACCTGTCTCTTCTCAGCTAAGATTTTTCCTGCTATGTCATAGTAGACAACTCTCATAGCTTCCGTTGTTCTCGCCAACTTTTTCTTCTTTCCGATGTTATCTTCAACTTTCTTTGCAAAATCTTCAATCAGTCTCCGGTACACATCTGCCGGCGGCGTAATCGGGTCAGACAGATTAAAAAACTCGGCTCTGCATTCCGCCACCTCGTTTCGATAGCTTTCCACACCCAAGGAATGTACAAAATCCTCTATCTCATCCAAATCATTTATATTGAAATTAGAGATAACCGTACCCAATTCCAAATGAAAATTATCATATTTTTCTTCCAGTTTTTTTAATCCTTCAATCGTTTTTAACAGACACTCGAAATTACCTTTCACCCCTCTGATCTTATCATGTTTTTCTCCGATACCGTCTATAGATGGTTTGACTGTTACCGGCACTGATGCATCATAGTCTCTCACAATACGGATAATCCGTTCCGTATCACGAACAATCTTGTCCGAAAGAATTGCATTAGTCGGCGTATGTACCACTCTCGGCTTTAAATATTTACATGCCAGTTCAACTATTTCTGGTAAGTCATCTCTCATAAAGGGTTCGCCGCCGCTAATGTTAAAAAAATATACCGGCTTCATGCTTCTGAAAACCTTTTCTATCTCATCAAGCTTTAAATCTTTCTGCGGTCTTGTCGGGTCCTGACAAAACATTGTGCCGATCTGACATGTTTTACATCTGGATTGGCATGCCGCCGTTATAGAATATGTCAATGTCATCGGATTGAATTTCTCACTTCCAAACCATCGATACATTTTATAGCTTGTCAAATATGGCAATAACACCGTAAACAAATCACTTTTTTTCATGAATGATCTACCTTTTCCGCAATTGTATAATTGATATGTGCATATACAGATTTAATAAATTGGGGCAGAGGCAATTTTTCTATTATATACACTAACTTAAACCATAGTGGGAATGAATTATTCACTAACATATCAACATAGGGAGCTTCCCATTCCATTTTATTGAAATCTAAATTCATCCTATGTAATCTGACGTCTCTAAACCCCAAAGAATCCGGCCATACAGGGCAATCAACAAATCCTGTCTCAATCACTCTAAATCCATGTTCCTGTAATTTCTTTTTTATAAAATGACGATTATTATATCTGATATCACCATGAGTCCACTCTATACCTGTTTTTTTATGGACCAATCTGTGTATAGGAAAACCGATATTGCCGGAGTTTACCGAAAAAATACCAATAAATTTTTTACTGATTCTGCCCATTTCATCAATCAATTCATCCGGTCTGTCACAAGTGGGAATATATGCAAAATTCCAAACGAAATCAAAAGATGCCTCCCTAAATTTTGTATGGAAAAGATCTGTTTCGTCTACCCAATGCACTTTATCTTGAGCTCCTACTTTTTTCCACTCAGATGTATATTTTGTATTACCATTTACCAATGTAATATTTTCTGCATCTTTAGCAAATCCTAAAGAGTATATTGATGGCATTGCTTTCGCACCATGAGCAGGCATTTCTAAAACAGATTTAATATTATATTTATGGGCCAATTTCTCTAATTTCTTATTTACCGAATATCTTTCATAATTCACTCCAAATACTTCTACTTCTTTCCCCATGATTTCCCATCCTATAAATATTTTTGTTCAACAAAATACCGAATCGTTTTCGGCAATCCTATATCTAATGAAATAGAAGGTTCATATTCCAGTGCTTTGGACAATTTAGAAATATCAACAATTCTGTCAGTTGAAACCGACTGAATATTCCTTTTGGTAACCGGTGGTTTTTTACCTAACTGCCTACATATAAATTCCAAAATGCCTGCGCCCATTATTGCTATATTCCGCGGAATATAAACAAATCTAATTTTTTTACCTAATGCACTTCCGATAATTTCTGCTGTTTCCTTCAAGGTATAAGATTCCTTTGATGAAAGCATATAGATTTCCCCGGTTTTTCCCTTGTCAATCACTTTGACCAACGCTTCTACCAGGTCCGTTATATATAATGCCGGAGATAAATTTGCACCGCTTCCAATTTTCGGGAACCACCCACTTTTGCAAACTTTAGCAAGCGTCAGAAAATCCCCCTTAAATCCCGGTCCATATACCATGGATGGACGTATCACTACTGCCGGAAAACCACTCTTCTCAAATTCCGCCAACACACATAATTCCCCCTCTCTTTTAGTCACCTGATAAGGGGTATATGGTCTACACTCTGTTTCTTCATTAATTCTAATTGTCTTCTGCAATCCCATAGCAGCGGTGCTGCTAATATGAATAAATTTTACAACGTTACTCTTTTTGGCTTCCCTGATTATGTTTGTTACACCATTAACATTTACTTTCCTAAACTTCTCAAATGCCTCCGGGCTTGGTGAATCATGTCCCATTAATGCTGCCATATGATAGACTACATCTATGTTATCACAACATCCAATCAAGGTTTCTTCTTTTTCTATATCACCAACAAAAATTTCACAGGATTTATCTAATACTCTCCTTGCTTTATCTTCATCCCGAACCAGTGCCCTCACCTTGTACCCACATTCTATCAATCTTGATACAAGATAAGTACCCATAAATCCTGTAGCACCCGTAACTAAAATATTCATTTTCTCCCTTTCCACTTCCACGTACATACGATCATAATATATTTTTAAATGTCACTTGCTGCTTGCAACGCTTCAATCACTTCCACCATTCTGTCCCAAGAAAACCGATATGCCTCCTGTCTTACGTTCTCCGTAAATCCCTTTTCCATATCCCGATTGAAATAATTCACAATCGCTTCCGCCAACTGCGCACTGTTCTCCGCTTCCACCACATAGCCGGTTTTTCCGTTCTCCACTACGTCGGGAAGTCCTCCCACATCAGTCACCACCACCGGCTTTTCAAATCCGAACGCAATCTGTACAATTCCGCTCTGTGTTGCGCTGATATATGGGAGTACTACCAGATTACAGGCGGCAAAAAACTTTTCCACCTCTTTATCGGGAATATATCCGTCATAAATTTTGACATGTTCTTGTATACCACATTCCCGTATCAGATCAAGATACCTCTGCTTTTCTTCCGCATCTGCAAAATCTCCTGCAATCAGCAGTTCAATCCCTTCTACTTGCTTCACCACTTCCGGAAGTGCCTGAATCAAATATTTTAATCCTTTATACTCCCGTACAAACCCGAAAAACAACAATATCCTTTTTTCCGGCTCAATATCCAGTCTTTTTCTCGCCTCATCCTTTGTGATATTTTCAAGTTTAAAAGCATTGTAAGTTGGATGGACCGTCTGTTTGTACACAGGTCTCTCAACAATTGTCTGCAAATCCTCCGCGTCCGTCTTGGACTGCACGATATAACAATTTCCCTGCCCGAGTACCGTCTTCGCCAAAAATCTGTCCATTGGGAATCTTTCATGGGGAAATACATTGTGACAGACAAACAGAATCTTTGTTTTTTTCAGACATTTACACAACATGTAATAGCATGGTGCAAAATACGGATGCCACCACTGAACAATCACCCTATCGGGATTCAGATTTCTAATTTTACGGGCTGTGAGTATCCAGTTAAAGGGATTCGCCGTATGTATCCAATAATTCGTATCTTCAATCTTAAAATTATCGTTGCTGTAGTCCCGCTGCTCCTTTTTGTACAGGAATTTCGGATATTGGAATTTATAGGAAATCATTGTAACGTCATATTTCTTGCGCAGAGCTCTACACATTAATCCGGTATAATGCGATATTCCTCCTTTATACGGATACACAGGTCCAATCAACGCGATTT
>JAFLTF010000132.1:2357-4104 GCA_022510585.1 Lachnospiraceae bacterium | reverse complement strand
GAAGTGGAGGAGATTATTATGGCAAGTATTAAGAAAAGTGCGGTGGAGTTGATCGGAAATACGCCGTTGTTGGAAGTTTCAAATTATGCTAAGGCAAATCAGGTCGAGGACGCAACGCTTCTGGTCAAGCTGGAGTATCTGAATCCGGCTGGTTCCGTAAAGGACCGCATTGCTCTGAATATGATTGAAGATGCGGAGAAGAAAGGCGTTTTAAAACCGGGAGCAACCATTATCGAACCTACATCCGGCAATACGGGTATCGGGCTTGCAGCGATAGCGGCGGCAAAAGGCTATCATGCGATCTTAACCCTGCCGGAGACGATGAGTGTGGAGCGCAGGAAGCTTTTGCAGGCTTACGGTGCAGAACTGGTGCTGACAGAAGGCGCGAAAGGTATGAAAGGTGCGATTGCCAAGGCGGAGGAATTGCAGGCGTCAATTGCAGGTTCCATTATTCTGGGACAGTTTGTTAATCCCGCTAATCCGGAGATTCATAAGGCGACGACAGGACCGGAGATCTGGCAGGATACGGATGGTAAAGTAGATATTTTTGTTGCAGGCGTCGGTACGGGCGGTACGGTTACCGGTGTGGGAGCTTATTTAAAAGAAAAGAATCCGAATGTGAAAGTTGTTGCGGTAGAGCCTGAGAGCAGCCCTGTTTTATCGGGCGGTCAGCCGGGACCTCATAAGATCCAGGGAATCGGCGCCGGTTTTGTACCGGAGGTGCTGGATACGGGCATTTATGATGAGATCATTAAGGTATCCAATGAGGATGCTTTTGCAAAGGGAAGGGAAATCGCAGTCAAGGAAGGGGTACTGGTAGGTATTTCCTCGGGCGCAGCCCTGTTTGCGGCTACACAGCTTGCGAAACGCCCTGAGAACAAAGGCAAAGTGATCGTTGCACTGCTGCCGGATTCCGGAGACAGATATTTATCCACTCCTTTGTTTTCAACGGAAGAGTAAGCGGAGTTTTGAAAGTGCTGTAAAAAGGACAAAATACTAATAAGATAACGTGGGTTATTTTATATAAAGGATATCCCGGCTCCGATATGTTAGGAGCGGGATATCTTTTTTTAACAATTATCAAAAAAGTAGTGCGCAAAGGCTTTTTTTCCAGTATAATAGGTAAGACGCAAGAGAAGAAAGGTTGTATAGATATGAAAGATAGTTGGAAAAGGAGATTGTGCTTTTGCACAGGTATTTTGTTTGTATTAGCTATGCTGGGTGGCTGTGGTCCACAGAATATTCCTGTTTCCGATCCGCAGACCGAGAATATGCAGGTTGTGAAAACGGAGACGATTACCCAAACGGATGCGGTGGAGGAAGAATCTGTTTCGGGTACAGACACCTTGGAGGCACCGGTGCCGCTTCAAGATAACGAAAGCATTTCGGAGGCCGATCCGGATGAGACAGACACTCCGGTGCAAGAAGACAGCAATGATTCCGCGGATTCCACCCTGTGTACCCCCGCTTCCGGCGGCGCGCTTCATGTGGAGGGGACGCAGCTTACGGACAGTAACGGAAATGCGGTGCAGCTTCGTGGGATCAGCACCCACGGCATTGCGTGGTATCCTGATTATATCAATGAAGAATGTTTTAAGCAGCTGCGTAACGAGTGGAATGTCAATGTGATCCGCCTGGCGATGTATACGGCAGAATATAACGGCTATTGTACCGGCGGCAGCCAGGATCGGTTAAAAGCATTGGTAAAAGACGGTGTTGCATATGCCACCGCTCAGGATATGTATGT
>JAFLTF010000132.1:0-2257 GCA_022510585.1 Lachnospiraceae bacterium | reverse complement strand
GCTTTTTTACAGAAATGGCTTCCGAATACAGCGGCTATGACAATGTACTTTATGAGATCTGTAATGAGCCCAATGGAGGGACAAGCTGGTCGGAGATCAAAGACTATGCAGAGGATATTATCGGCACGATTCGTCAATATGATAATGATGCGGTCATCATCGTGGGAACGCCGAATTGGTCCCAGTTTGTAGATCAGGCGGCTGCAGACCCCATTACCGGCTATGATAACCTGATGTATACCCTGCATTTTTACGCTGCAACTCACACCGATGACTTACGCAATAAAATGGTAACTGCCCATGAGGCTGGGCTTCCGATCTTCGTATCCGAATATGGGATCTGCGATGCCAGCGGTAACGGTGCCATTGATACCGCACAGGCCGAAAAATGGGTAGAGGCCATGAATGCCTGTGGTATCAGTTATGTTGTATGGAATCTTTCCAATAAAGAGGAAACTTCTTCTCTGATCAGCAGTAACTGCTGGAAAACATCTGATTTTGCCTATTCCGATCTAAGCGAATCGGGGAAATGGGTCTATGATATGTTGACAGAGGGAGATTGAAAGGAGAATAGAACGGAATGAAAACTTTTATGGAAGAATTCAAAAAATTCGTTGCAAGAGGAAATGTGATGGACATGGCGGTCGGTATTATCATCGGCGGTGCTTTTACGGCAATCGTGACTTCGCTTGTAGATGATATCCTGATGCCGTTTTTGTCCCTGCTTGTTGGCGGATTTGATTTCAGCGCACTGTGCATCGTGCTGGGTGAGGGAGAAAATGCCGCTACCCTGAATTACGGTGCCTTTATAGCCGCAATCATCAATTTCCTTTTAATAGCACTTGTTATTTTTATGCTGATCAAAGCAATTAATAAAATATCCGGTAAAAAAGAGGAGGAGCCGGCTCCCGCAGCAACGAAAGAATGTCCCTTCTGTAAAGAGCAGATAGCGGCAGAGGCTGTCAGATGTCCTCACTGTACCTCGGAATTGAAAAAAATATAAGAGTATATTAAAAAAATGAGTTGACACACATGGAAGCGTATAATATAATGTTTAACTGTGACAATGTTTAAAAATGTCTTGCCACAGCCCCGGTTAAGGCATTTTGAATAGAGTACCAATAAGGACTGTTTGGAGGTTTCTTCGTGTAGCCGGACATCTGCACGACGTGATCGGAAGAACGTCAGACCGAAACGGAGGAAAATTGATGAAAACTTTTATGGCTAGTCCAGCTACAATCGACAGAAAATGGTATGTAGTTGACGCTACAGATATGACACTCGGACGTTTGGCATCCGAAGTTGCCAAAGTTTTAAGAGGTAAGAACAAGCCGATCTTTACACCCCACATCGATACAGGTGATTATGTCATCGTTGTCAATGCGGAGAAGGTGAAAGTAACCGGTAAGAAATTAGAACAGAAGATTTATTACCGTCATTCTGATTATGTAGGCGGTATGAAAGAGACGACTTTAAAAGAGATGTTACAGAAACATCCCGAAAGAGTTGTTGAGTTTGCTGTAAAAGGCATGCTTCCAAAAGGACCTTTAGGAAGACAAATGTATAAGAAACTTCATGTGTATGCAGGACCTGAGCATGAGCAGGCAGCTCAGAAACCGGAAGTATTAACATTTTAATTAAAGGGACTGAAAGGAGAAAATTAAAATGGCTAAGTCAGTGAAAACAGCAGCAAGATATTATGGAACCGGCAGAAGGAAAAAATCCATTGCCAGAGTATATTTAGTACCGGGAAAAGGTGAAATTACTATTAATAAAAGAGGCATTGATGATTATTTCGGACTTGAAACGCTGAAAGTGATCGTTCGCCAGCCGCTTGTGGCTACCGATACGGTTGATAAATTTGACGTACGCGTTACCGTAAGAGGCGGCGGTTACACAGGTCAGGCAGGTGCGGTAAGACACGGTATTGCAAGAGCATTGCTTCAGGCAGACTCCGAGTACAGACCTACCCTGAAAAAAGCAGGATATCTGACCAGAGACCCTCGTATGAAAGAAAGAAAGAAATACGGTCTCAAAGCCGCAAGACGCGCACCCCAGTTTTCAAAGAGATAAGCAGTTATCTGCGAATCAAGACGCATATACAAAGCCCCAGATGCTTGCATCTATGGGGCTTTTGTTATGCGGATTGGTTCATAGGAACGCAAGAATGACCGAGATGAAGCGGAGCGGAATCGAGGTTGTTCTTGCATTCGCAGTAATCCGTTAAGAACGCGAGTTTAGGATTCCAGATTCTTCT
>JAFLTF010000131.1:3045-4144 GCA_022510585.1 Lachnospiraceae bacterium | reverse complement strand
GAGAATATTTTTGGTCTCCTGTACGGACTTAAGATAGGAGTCATACGCTGCCACCTTACATGCCTCTGCATACAATTCATTGATAAATACACTTTCCAGTTCTAATGAATTTGTATAATGCAGGTATTCTTCAGATTCATACAAATCATAATAAGCCTCAAACACGCCAGGGTGTTCATTCCTGTCTTGTTCAGCAAAGAATGCACCCATTTCACTGTTCTGCAGGGCAAGAATACTTCTCACAAAAGAAACTCCGTCGATTGTCTGCTTTAGCTCTTCAATAAACACTTTCTTTTCCGTTTCGGACATTTTAGCGATATCGGATTGAAACATTTTATAAGAAGAAAGTTCCGGTCTCCTTTCTCCTCCAAGATTCGTGTACCAGAGAAAGAAAACATTTAAGATCAGCAATACGCAAATCGAGAACAGGAAGCTGCGCTTACACCATATCTTTTGCAATTCAAAGCCGATCAACCGACACATGACCTTCCTCCTCTCCAAACAGTTTCATATACACGTCTTCCAAGTGGGAAACCTGATATTTCCCGCAAAGTTTATCCACCGCAGCATGATCGATGATCGTTCCCGACTTAATCAATATGATTTCTTTCGCAATGGATTCAATATCTGAAACAACATGGGTAGAAACCAAAATAATTTTTTCACCTGCCAGTTCAGAGATTCTCTCCCGGATTCTGACACGCTCTTTCGGGTCAAGACCGGCTGTTGGCTCGTCTAATACCACCAGCTTCGGATCTCCGAGAACTGCCTGCGCAATCAGTATCCTCTGTTTCATACCGCCGGAATAGGTTCCGATCGGACGGTTGGCATGTTCTGTCATATTCACGTAGGACAGGACACGCTCGATCTCTTCCGGCATATCCTTTTTGGAGATGCCTTTTAAAGTCGCCATATAGGACAGAAACCGCCGTCCGGAGAAGGTATCGTACATTCCCTGCTGCTGGGGAGCATACCCCAGTAAACTCCGATAGGCCGCGCCAAGCGATTTCAGACTTTCTCCGTTCCATTTGACTGTGCCGCCGGTTGGCTGAAGATTTCCCGTGATAATGTTCATCAGCGTGGACTTCCCGGCCCCGTT
>JAFLTF010000131.1:0-2945 GCA_022510585.1 Lachnospiraceae bacterium | reverse complement strand
TTGGCTGAAGATTTCCCGTGATAATGTTCATCAGCGTGGACTTCCCGGCCCCGTTCGGGCCAAGAAGTCCGTAAATCCCATTATCGAGAGACAAAGAAACGCCATCAAGCGCTTTCTTTTCTTTATATTTTTTTGTAATATCACAAAGTTCTAACATCGCTACATCCCCGTTCCTGCCATGCTGATTGGAATAAAGTTGTCCCTGCCTGCAAATAAATCGTCTTTACTGATCAAGGCGTATTTATACCCATGGATCGAGTATGATCCATCGCCTTTGGCGGTTGCGTCATAATCATAGATCGTCAATACATGATCGCCTGCCTCCGCGATAATATCCAGACTCCACCCGAGAGATTTGTTCACAAGTCCGGAGTGGCTGATTTCCCCGGTATTTACGTCAATGAAATAATAAGTATGATCACTGCTGTCCCGGGTATAAAGTTTATCTCCAACCATTCCCCATAGGGAATCCTTTGTGATTTTGCACAGCTCTTTCTGCTCGCCGCTGCGCAGATCCACGCTCGTAATGCTGCCGTCACCTATAACAGAAAAATACAGCTTATTCCCGTCAACCACATAACTCCGCGCTTTCGGGGCATATACGCGATAAATCTCGTTTAGAGAACAGTTATCAATATTCAGGGTGGCAAAAACATCATAAGAATCGTCATATATGCTGTTGTTGTCAGCGTGCATTTCCTCCGAAGATACCTCTCTTCCGAAATCGATTCCGCACAAAACCAGGAAGTGGTCGCTGCAGCCGATCACATCCCATGAGATATTGTCACCAAAGTCCATGGAGCAGATCACGGTTTCCGTTTTTGCAGTCAAATCCAAATAAATCAATTTACGTTCCGACGAAGTCTGGTAACTGTTTCCGCTGCTTTGCTGTGTCGTCAGTTTCTTGGTGATAAAATACAGCCCGCTGTCATCACCCACCACAAAATCTTCTACTGTGACTGTAGAATCAAATGTATATACCTTATTCCGGTCTGTTCCATCCAGGTTTGCCCGATAAATTGTTGTCGGTTTGCTCTCGACTGCATTTCCGTTGCCGCCGAACATGCCCATAGATACCGTGCCATCGTGGTCCTGCTCTTTGCTCATAATGTATAAGTTGCTGTTCCATACAAATAGCAATGTGGAAAAAAGGGGAAAGTCATCTATCAAGAAAACAGATGCACAGTCAACCGTATTATGGGTGCAGGCAGCATTGCTGCACAGATAGATTTCCTGTCGTGCAGCGAAATCCATATACATTAAATGTGTGGCAAACCGACCATCTGAGAGACGCTCGTCCTCTTTCGAAAAATAATAGTAGCCGTTGTCTGTCGTACATCCTTGGATATTGCTTTGCGGCATGCAAAGCAATGACAGTGAGCCATTTTTTTCTGTTTCGTTTTTGCTATCATCCACAATGTTGTTGTCGTTTGGGGACGGAAGGGGACTGCTTTCCGAATCCGTAATGTCGCTCCCCAAATAGGGAAGCCTGCTTTCCGTTTCGGGTTTTCCACAGGAACAAAGTAAAAGAACTATTCCAAGTACAAGTATCCATGCGATTCGTTTCTTCATAAAAAATGACCTCCTTGTATTAGCCCTAAAAAGCTTACAAGGAGATCCTAATATAGAAAAGTCAAGAAACGGTCAAACTCCGACAATTATTTTCACCGTTGCACCGCCGGATGAATGATTCGAAAGCTCCAGCCGTCCATCATGTTTTTTACAAAGCAGACGGCTGATCGTCAGACCTAATCCACTATGACCCTCCTCACTTGACACCGGCATAAGCAATCTGTTTTTGTTTTTTAGTATTTCTTCTGAAAAACCGATACCATCATCCATCACAGAGATGGTCAGCGTCTGATTTTCCATCTCAAATGATAAGTGGATGGTTTCCTTTGCGTATCTCAAAGCATTATTTAAGATGTTTTCAAGCACCCGATACAGAATGGACGCATCGATCCAAACGAGTCCCTTTGGAATTTCGCCAATCCTATCCAACCTTATCTTTTGGCCCGCCGCCATAAAAGATAAATCCTCGATTACATCAGCAATAAATTTCTCAACGGGAATTTGTGCTCTGCTTATCTCAATCTCATCCAACTGGTTAATAGCGCGGATGGATTCGGTATACTGCTCCAGCCGCTTTGCGGTCTTGTCCATATTTTCAGAAATTTGCAATATCCGGTCCATCGTTAAATGTCCTGTTTTCAAATTCATCTGTAAATATTCCGCATAGCCCTCAATGATAGCGATCGGATTGCGCAGATCGTGAGCAATGGACGATTGTACCATTTTTTGCTGCTCGATCATTTTCCATAATTCCCGGTTGTTCTCGTCAAGCGCATGCCGCATTTGCTCAAAAGATCGACACAAATTTCCCATTTCATCGTTAGCCTCATAGGACAATACGAAATCAAGATTTTTATCCGCAATCTGTTCTGTCGCCTCGGAAAGAAGCTTTAGAGGTCTATTCAGCTTTTGCCGGTAAAAGAAAAAACCGCAAAGTAAGATCCCAGCCATTGAAAAAATTGCAGGCAGCGCGATCATCAAAACGCCGCACCCCTGGTAGGCCAGCTTACGCTTTGGAGAAAGCATATCGTAACTATTTTCCACTTTCGTGATGGTTGTTTCTATCGATGCAAGATCGTAGTTTTTGATAACTGGCTTCCCATCCTCTTCTGTGAAAAACAAAGGACATGGCGCCCTTTCTTCCCCAAGTCCAACACGCCAGCCACCCAGATTTGTGCTGTTTCCCTCAGTATCCGAGACCTCTATCGTGAGAAAAACTGCGTTGGAATCCGGCAGAAGATACCGGCGAAACACTATACAACCCCAGATGCAGAGTCCTGAAAGGACCACTACAATGCAGAATGTAACAAGAACTGTCAGTATAAAGGCTTTTCGGAGCGACAAATCATGATATTTCTTCTTTAACCTTTCCA
>JAFLTF010000130.1 GCA_022510585.1 Lachnospiraceae bacterium | reverse complement strand
GGAAGAACCTTTCCCTTTCTACAGGCAGTCAATGATTTCTGCGAAAATAACGGCATCGCCCTGCCATTAGAACAGACAGGCACTACGAATCCGACCAATCGGGTAGAAAAAGGGAATCAGGCTCAGGTAGATATCTTTGGGGAACATATGAAAGGGTTTCAGAATTCAGGACCGGAAGAATCAAGACATATCAATAAGTGGCTGGCCGGTAACTGTTTCGGTGATTATTATACAAGAAAAGGTCTGGATTATAACCAAAGAGAGATGATCACTTTCTGTTTCTTATCAGCACAAGGCGGATGTGAACCTCAATTGATCAGTCACATTGAAGCAAATATGCGGATCGGCAATGATAAAACATTTCTGATCAAGGTCGTTTCACAATGTTTACCGTTTATAGGATATCCGAGAACCTTAAATGCACTTCGTTGCATAAACGAAGCGGCAATGAAAAAATGACACCTATACTGAAAAAAAGTCCCTTTTCTATGTCGAGTCCTTTGCGTAAAATAAAAACATTCAAAGGCCCGTGTTGACATTGGAATGATGCACATGCTATATTTGAAACACAAGCAGATTTGCCGAAAAATCGGGCTTATGGCATTAAGAGTAACATTGGATTAGGAGGAAAAAGGATGGATCAGCAAACAAAGCAATACAAATTGGAAAACTATGGGAAAAAATCGACTTTTGCCAGTTTTCTTCCTGGAATAGCAGGCGTACATGGAATACCGATCTGGTGTTACTATGTCAATCGTGGGCAGGGTGTGGTAAGTTTTGGCGTAGATAATAAAGATCACGCGATCATGGAGTTTTATCCTGCGCATCAGGCATATCAAAATGTAAAGACAACAGGTTTCAGAACCTTCATAAAAAAGGACGGCTGCGTGGTCGAACCGTTTTCCGAGGAAAAAATCCCTCACAGCATGAACATCGGAATGAACGGTCTTTCTATTGAGGAGAACAATTCCGAAACAGGGATCAAAACACAGGTGGATTATTTTACGCTTCCGGGTGAGAAGGTGGGCGCGCTTGTAAGATGCGTTACCATTGAAAATATATCCGGCAAAGAAATGGAACTGGAGATTCTTGACGGTATGTCGGCTGTGATTCCTTACGGTGTGGATGAGGAGTCTATCAAAACCATGGGACAGACGATCAAGGCTTGGATGCAGGTGGAAACTGCAGAAGGTGGCATTCCCTATTTTAAGGTGCGCGCAAGTACAGCGGATACGGCGGCAGTTACAGCAGTGCTTGGCGGTAATTTTTCCTATGCCTGTTTAGAGGATGGAACGAAACTTGCTCCGATCGTAGATGCAGAAGTGGTTTTTGGCTATGACAGTTCTATGAGAAAGGCGGTAAACTTTGAGGAGAAATCCTTAGAGGAACTTTACCGGGCAAAACAGAAAACAACCAATCAGCTTCCCTGTAGCTTCTATGGAGAAAAAATGACACTTGTGTCAGGCGGAAAAACAACGATCTATGAGCTGATTGGACAGGTAGAAAATAAAGATATTCTTGCAAAGTTTTTTAAGGATAAAAAAGACGGAAGCTATTTCAAAGCGAAAAAAGCGGAAGCCGATGCTTATGTGGACGATATCTGTAAAGGAATTGCAACAAAGACCGCATCAGAGGATTTTGACAGGTATTGCAGCTATACCTATATGGATAATGTACTGCGCGGCGGCTATCCCATACAGCTTGGAAATCACAAGATATTCTATGTATATTCCAGAAAACACGGCGATTTAGAGCGTGATTATAACTATTTTTCCATGCTTCCTGAATTCTATTCTCAGGGAAACGGTAATTTCCGTGATGTGAATCAGAACAGACGCTGCGATACCTTCTTTGCGCCTTTTGTAGGCAGGGAAAATATCAAGGAATTCTATGGTATGCAGCAGCTGGACGGCTATAATCCGCTGTCAATAGAGAAGCTTACCTATCAGTTGGATGAGAAGAAAGCGGAACAGATTCTTAATAGCATCAGCCTTGCGGAAACAGATAAGGCAGAGTTGAAAGCATTTGTGACCAAGCCGTTTACACCGGGTGCGTTATGGGCTGCCCTGGATAAATGCTGTAAGGAAGAACAGGTAGAGAATCTCTTTACCCAAATGATCGATCTGGCTGATGGTCTTGTGAACGGCAGTTTCGGCGAAGGTTACTGGAGCGATCACTGGACTTATAATCTGGACCTGATCGAAGATTATCTTGAGGTATTCCCCGAACAGGAGAAAGACCTATTATATGAAAAGGATTATACCAGCTTTTTGTCACAGGTGAATATCAATCACAGAAGGGCACGCTACGAGGAGACACCGAACGGCTTGCGTCAATACCATGCCCTGGATGAAAAGAATCAGCGTTCCACCACAGAGAAACTTGTCAGAACAGATTATGGCAAGGGTGACATTTTAAAAATGACACTCATGTCAAAATTGGTTCTCCTGTGCGCAACGAAATTCGCAGCACTGGATGCTTACGGCATGGGCGTTGAGATGGAGGGCGGAAAGCCGGGCTGGTATGATGCATTAAACGGTATGCCCGGTATGTTTGGTTCTTCTATGGCAGAGAGCTATGAACTATGCAGAACATTAGAATATACCATCGATGCATTGAAAAAATACGGTGAGGGTACTGCTTTTCCAAAGGAACTTGCCGACTTTATCGTGAAACTTTCTGTGATCAATGAAGAGGAGAGTGATACGATCCGGAAAGAGACGGGAGAGCTTCTATCATTTTGGAACAGGATCAATGATGCCAAAGAAGAGTACCGTGATAAGACCTATGAAGGAATCTCAGGGGAAGAGAAAAGTCTTCCTGCAGAGGAACTGATTGTGATCCTGGAAGGTTTCTTAAGCACCGTAAAATGCGGCATTGATAAAGCCTGTGTTTTGGGCGAGGGAATTGCACCTACCTACTTTACCTATGAGGTTCCGGAGTATAAAAAAGTAGAAGACGGCTATGAGCCGCTGAAGTTTGTAGTACAGAAAGTACCTTATTTCCTGGAAGGGCCCGTTCGTTATTTGAAATTGAAAAATACGGTTGAGAAAAAGAGGACTTTATACCAGAACATTAAAGGCAGCGATCTGTATGATACCAAGTTAAATATGTATAAAGTAAATGCCTCTTTGGAAGAAGCCTCCTTTGAGCTTGGCAGGACCAAAGCCTTTACGCCAGGCTGGCTGGAGAATGAGTCCATATGGCTGCATATGGAATACAAGTATTTGCTGGAGCTGATAAGAAGCGGACTGTACAAGGAATTCTTTGAGGACTTCCACAAAGCAGCGATTCCTTTCCTGGATGAGAAGGTGTACGGCAGAAGTATTTATGAAAATTCTTCCTTTATCGCAAGCAGCAAGAACCCTGATGAGTCCATTCACGGAAAAGGCTTTGTAGCAAGACTGAGCGGTTCCACCATTGAGTTTATCAGTATGTGGAAACTCATGATGTTTGGATCTCAGGTGCTTTCGGTAAACGATGAAGGCCTTGCCTTCACGCCAAATCCGGCAATCCCGGCGTATCTGATACCGGGGGACGGCAGAGTGACGGCAACCTTGTTTGGCAATACGGAAGTAACCTATCATTTTGCTGCCGCAGCCGATTACATACCCGGCAATTACGAGATCAAAACAATGCAGTTTACATACCACGACGGCAATACGGCAACTGTAGACGGAGCGTATGCGGGTGAAAAAATCGCTAAGGATATCCGAGACGGAGCCATCAGACAGGTGGAGATCGAGGTCGCATGAGTAAAATAAAAAACCTCAATCCGAATCAATAACGGATTGAGGTTTTTTGCTTTTATGATCGTTTAGTATTCCATCGCCTTTTCTTCCCCGTTTAATACGCGAAGACCGCCCTGCACAAGCGCAAGCAGCTCATCTTCTCCGGGATAGATCGTCATGGGTGCGATCCATTCAGCCCTTTCTTTTAAGCCTGCAACAACGACTTTATCATATGCGATACCGCCGGTTACGATGATCTGGTCTACTTTTCCTTTTAAGATGCAGGCCATAGAACCGATATCCTTAGCTACCTGTGCGATAAATGCTTCGCGGATCTCTGCAGCCTTGGTATCGCCGTTTTGTACCATCTTTTCTACATCACGCATGTCGTTGGTGTTGCAATATGCGTTGAAACCGCCGCCTCCGACGATTTTCTTATA
>JAFLTF010000013.1 GCA_022510585.1 Lachnospiraceae bacterium | reverse complement strand
AAGGTTTGAAAGAAAATTTACTTATTATTTGTGGTTTGTTGTATTTTTGAACTTATGCATTCCGTTTTCTTTTCAAGGCGGTTTCAGTTTGATTCCAAGCTTCGTGGCAGAGTTTTCCGTATCGGATGCCGTCGAAGATGTGTTGGATTCCCGCGTGCAGTCCGGATCCGATACTGTGACGATTCCTACAATGCCGAATGTTGTAGCAGATTTAGACAATAATTACAATGTTACATTGGGGAATCCGGGTGATGCAGATTATTTATCTCAGGCTTCGGCGGAAGAGACGACACCTCTGACAATCAAAATTGTATCCGTAGTTTGGCTGGCAGGAATAGCAGTTCTTTTTGCGTGGAGTTTGACCGGCATGCTCCGGCTGAAGAAAAAGATATCCAAAGATCATTGGATACGTTTTAGTAAGAAGCAGGGAATTGCGGAAGTGGCAGAACTTGACACGCCGTTTTTATGGGGGATTTTAAGACCTATAATCTATCTGCCTGCCCATCTGGAACCGGAAGAGATGCGATATATAGTGGCTCATGAGCAGTATCACAAGAAAAGAAAGGATTATCTGATGAAAGTAGCGGTATTTCTTGTGGTTGCCATTCACTGGTTCAATCCGTTGGTATGGGCGGCATATACACTGTTCTGCAGAGATATGGAAATATCCTGTGACGAGGCGGTGCTTCTTGAGTTTAAGGGAAATATCAGAAAGCAGTATGCGGGAAGCCTGCTGAAATATGCGGCCAGACAGAATGGTTTTGTCCTTTCGCCCATTACTTTTGGCGAGCCTGCGGTAAAGACCAGAATAAAAAATGTATTGCGCTTTAGAAAGCATGGGATCGTGATTTCCGTTCTGATGGTCATATGTGTAGCAGGAGTTGCTGCCGGTTTGGTACTGCGTCCTTTAGCGGAAGAGAAAATGCCGCAGGAGCCATCCGGACAAAACCTGGATATGCAAGTAGATACGCAAGAGGATGCAGACACAGATGAGCTGGCGATCAACACACAGCTATTGCAGTACTTGGATATGACATATGCACAGTTTAAAGAACAGATCGGTACGGAGGCAGAATTTTATCACGGTCTTTACTTTCAGGCACCCATTTCAGGCAAGGATGCTAATGTGGTCTTTCAAGGAAATTATGATGATGAGGTTGCCGGTTCTGTTTTATCGGACGAGGATAGATCATTCAGGATCGAGAGCAGTCTAAATAATATTATAAGCGGAATCACCAAAGAAATGACAGTCGAAGAGTTTACCGAAATGCTGGATCAGCATGCCGGATTCGCTCATGAAATGCATCCTGACATTAAAGAGGGGTTGACTGCTTATTATGTGGCATATCATTATGTGGAAACTAATATCGACAGTAACGGGGATGGTGTGCTTGATATACAGTTAAATATTGCTTTGGACGATTCCGATCATATAATGCCCGATACGCCTACATGGATATATGAAAGTACATTTTTTGAAGATTCTAAACAGGATGCAGAACCTTCTGACCAAGATACCGAAGATTCCGAACAGGACACAGAACTGTCCAAGCAGGACGAAGAACTGATCAATAGGGGAATCCATAATAATGAACATAATATTTATACGGGCAACATTGGAAATGAAGAAATCCGGATGATGATCACCAGAACAGAGGATTCCTTATATGCCGCATATACTACCAGAAGCGGTGAAGGAAAAGTTTTTCAGGGGAATCTGGCAAACAATGCTGCGGGTTTCGTTTTAAATACGGATGATGGCGAGTATTTAAACGGTATGATCACAGAGACGGATGATGGATATTTCATGATAAACGGTGAAGGTGCGCTATCCCAAAGCAATGTCACATTTACACTCTATCAGGAATCTTTTATCACGATGGGGGATGATTTGGTAAATTATTATGATTTCTTTGGTTATAATGCAGATGAGGCAGAACGGTTTGCACAACAGATAAAGGATTCCGTCAATGAAAAAACAGCTTTTGCCGGACTGATACAGTATCCAATATCTATTGTGATAGACGGTGACCAGATCATGATAGAAAATGAGGAAAGCATGATTGATATATATGATCGGTTGATGGAACAGAATGGCTTCAAGCAACAGATAGAAAATATTTATACGAAATATATGTTTGCGAACTATATGGGAATCTGCGTTGAAGACGGGATTATGTGGATCAACATGGATTCTTCGGGAGATTATAAGATAACCGCAATCAATCCGCCATTATAGGACAATATTCCGAATTCTAATTCAAGAATTTTACAGCAGTGCCGTAAGCAATGACTTCCGCTGCTTCCTCTACCATACCCGGTTGAATGCAGCAGAAATTTCCTCATATTTTACGGACTTATTCTTGACAGTTACATTGCATTAATGGTATTTTATATATTGTAGCAAACTATAAAAATGCGGGAGATAATTTTATGGAAAAAGAGATACGACAGATACTGATTGTAGATGATGAAGAAGTCAATAGAGAGATACTCAAAGAAATGTTTCGGGATGAGGATTTTGAGCTGTTAGAAGCCGAAAATGGTGAAGAAGCGGTCAAGCAGCTTGAGAAAAATGAGAATATCCAAGTGGTGTTACTGGATATTGTAATGCCCGTTCTGGATGGCTTCGGTGTCTTGGAATATATGCATGAGCATAAGATCCTGGATGAGATTCCTGTCATACTGATCACCAGCGAAGATGTTCTGGACAGTGAAGACCAGGCATATTCCTATGGTGTTGCGGATGTAATACATAAACCTTTCTATCCGCATATCGTGAAGAGAAGAAGCAAGAATATCATCGAGCTTTATCAGAATAAGAGGAATATGGAAATCCGCCTCAAAGAGCAGGAAGAGGAAATCAGAGCGCAGGAGAAAGAGCTGCGTGAGAACAACGAGTTTATGATCGAAATGCTCAGCTCAGTTGTGGAAGCCAGAAGTGCAGAGTCAGGAGAGCACACCAGACGGATCAAGTATTTTACGAGGATCATGTTAAAGTATCTGATGCAGTATTTCCCGAAATATAACATAACACCCGAACAGATGGATTTGATCTGCCGGGCCTCCACGCTGCATGATATCGGTAAGATCGGTATTCCGGATGCAATCCTGTTAAAGCCCGGCAAGCTGACACCGGAAGAATTTGAGGTCATGAAGAAGCATTCCGTCATTGGCTGTGAAATTTTGGAGAAGAGTTATAAAGATAGACAAGACGAGTTTTATCGTTATGCATATGATATCTGCAGATACCATCATGAGAGATGGGATGGAAAAGGATATCCCGATCATCTACAAGGGGAAGAGATCCCGATCTACACACAGGTTGTTGCCATTGCAGACGTTTATGATGCATTGGTAAGTCCCAGAGTATATAAGAGTGCATATGCTAACCAGGTGGCATATGAGATGATCATGAATGGTGAGTGCGGGCAGTTTGCACCGGATGTACTTGAATGTTTCGAACTTGCTAAACAAGATTTCTTCAATATTATAGAAGTAATTAAAATGTTTGAGTTTGCGTAAAGTCGGTGGCAGGCAGCAAAGAAAGGTGATTTTTTTTGCTGCCTTTCATATTGTGGGGGAAAGGCTTGGTTAACGATCATGGAATGGAGTGAAAGCAGTGTGTTTCCGGTGGAAAATGCGCTGGAAATCATATTAGTGTTTAATTGGACAGGAATAATAACTTATGCAAATGCGGCAGCCAGAGAAAAGTTGGAATATGGAGATGAACTGTGCGGAAGCCATATCAGCGAGATTTTCCCGAATACCTTTAATGCTGACGAAGGCGGATTTGAGACAGATTATCCTTTTGGGAATGAAATAAAAAATCTTGTAGCCTACCGTAAGAACCGTACTTGCTTCCCTGTAGCGGCACGGATTATCAGCAGTGATACACAGGCACAGACTTACATATGTATGGCAAACGATATGCTGGAGAAAGAGCATCTGTCCAGAGAAATTGTCCATGTAAAACAGGAAGCGCAGCAGGCCATGAAGGTAAAATCGGAGTTTGTTGCGAATGTGACACATGAACTGCGGACTCCCGTAAATGGCGTTCTTGGCAATGTCAGAGAGCTTCTGGATATAGTAAAAGATGAAAAACCGTTAAAAAATCTACGACTAATCGAACGATGCTGCGCGGATATGAATAAGATCATTAATAATATTCTGGATTTTTCCAAGCTGGAAGCAGGAAAATTCGTTTTAGAGCCGCGTCGGTTTCATTTCAGAAATATGTTGGATTATGTGAGAGACCAGCATATCAATAAAATCACGGAAAAGGGACTTCGCTTTTTTATGACGGTATCTCCCCAGGTTCCGGAATATATTATCGGAGACGAACTGCGTATTGTACAGATTTTGAATAATCTCTTATCCAATGCGTTGAAATTTACCACAGTAGGAAAGATTACCGTTACGGTGGTGAAGACGGCACAGGTCAATGATAAGATAGAATTGTTTTTTATTGTAAAAGATTCCGGAATCGGCATTGACAGTGCGGATAAGGATAAATTATTTCAGAGTTTCTCCCAGGTGGATGCTTCCATTTCCAGGAAATACGGCGGTACCGGTTTGGGACTGAATATCTGTAAGCAGCTGGTGGAGCTGATGGGAGGCAAGATCGAAGCGGAAGGTGAGAAAAACAAAGGCACGACCTTTTCCTTTTCCATCTGGGTTGGGCTCAGTGAAGAAGACGCCTCGCCGCTTCCGGAGGAAAACAGTGGGACCCCATGGCCTTCCATGTTCACGACTGCACCGGCTGAAGAAGATAATGAAAATGCGGATGCTGCCATAGAATTCGGAACTGCGGAAAACAAAGAGGCTTTAAAAAAGAATCTTTCCAAATTGACTCTCTGTGTGGAAATGGAAAATTGGGAAAAGGCCGAAATGTTCATGGAAACCATCAGACAGCTTACGCAGGGAGCGCCCCATGAAATGTCCAGGGTCGTCCTGAAACTGAAGATGGCGGTTCAGAAAGAGAATTATGATAAAGTAATGTCTGAATGTGAAGAGTTGAACGGTTTTCTGTAGAAAAGGGTGGCGTTGTGATTGATCAGAATATAGACGGTAAGAAGATCCTTATCGTAGATGACTTAGAAGCCAACAGACTGATTTTGGAAGAAATTATAGATGAAATGGGAGCTTCTCCCATCCTTGCGGAAAACGGGCTGCAGGCTTTGGAACTTGTAAAAGAACATAAACCGCAGCTGATCCTGAGCGATATTTCCATGCCGGAGATGGATGGTTATGAGCTGTGCCGGATCTTAAAGCGGGATGTAGAGACGCAGCATATTCCGATTGTGTTTATCTCGGCATTTGACGATGCCAAAGACATCGTAAAAGGATTTCGGCTGGGCGGAGAAGATTATATTACCAAGCCTTTTATTCCGGAAGTGGTAAAAGCGCGGGTAGGCGTACAGCTTCGGTTGTATGAAGCCCAGGATAAGCTGCTTAAGAACAATAGACTTCTTCAAATTTCTGTCAGCGAACAGGTAAAGCAGATGGAATTGGAGAAAAAGAATGTATTATATGCATTGACAAATGTCTCCCTGCAAAATTCCGATGAAAAAGAGGAGTATTTGAGACGTCTGAAGAATAACTGCAGGACCATGGCACAGGCAATGCAGCTTTCCCTGCTCTTTGAAGCCAGGATCTCGGATACCTATATTGATGCGATCGAACTTGCGGCGCCCATACGGGATATCGGAAATATTGGAGTGCCCATGGAGATCCTGAAGAAAAGGGAAGATCTGACCGAAGACGAGATGACGCTTATGAAACGGCATACCACGATCGGCGCAGAGCTTTTAAGTGATCTGTATGTCAACAGCAGCGATAATGAGTTTATCAGCATTGCGATCGACATTATTCGTTTTCATCATGAACATTGGGATGGAAGCGGGTATCCGGAAGGATTAAAAGGGGAAGAGATTCCGCTTGCGGCACGGATTGTAGCCATTATGGAACGATATACCAAACTGACGGAAGGTGGCGCCTGCAGCAGAGAAGAGGCATTGGAGTGTATGCAGAAGGAAGCAGGGAGCAAATTTGATCCGGATATTTTTACAATATGCAAAAAGATTTCGCGGCAATTTCGTTGACAGTCTTGCCGTGCTTGGGAGGGAATACCTTTGGTAATGACAGACGACGAATTACAAAGAATATCCGTATTCATGAAAAATCGTTATGGTCTTGAACTTGGTCAGAAGAAAGTGATCGTAAACGGAAGACTGGAGAATTATGTAAGGCAGAACGGATGGCATAATTATCATGAGTTTATGGATGCGGTAGAAAGTGATATAACAGGTTTTCAGGAGAAGACGTTGGTCAATTTTCTGACCACGAACCATACCTATTTTATGAGGGAGTTTGAACATTTTGATTATTTGAAATCCGAGGTGCTCCCTTGGCTGAAAAAGAAAGAAGCGGTCGGCAGAGACCTGCGTATCTGGTGTGGCGCAGCCTCCACCGGTGAAGAACCCTATATGATCGCAATGGTGTTGGAAGATTTCTTTGGTCTGGAGAAGAACAGCTGGGATAAAACAATCCTGGCGACGGATATCTCTACTAAAGTATTACAGCAGGCAATGTTGGGAATTTATACCGACGAACAGCTGCAGAATCTTCCCGACCACTGGAAACGGCGCTTTTTTAGGATGATTGACTCAAGCGGTCAATATCAGGTGACGGATGAGCTTAAGAAAGAAGTCCTTTTCCGTCAGTTCAATCTGATGGACCCATTTCCTTTTAAAAGAAAAATGCACGTTGTTTTTATGCGCAATGTTATGATATATTTTAATGATAAGACGAAACGGGATCTGGTTAAGCGTATTTACGACGCGATGGAACCGGGAGGGTATTTCTTTATCGGGACAACGGAAACGATTGACAGAAGCAGTACACCGTTTCAGATTATCCAGCCGTCGATATTCAGGAAGAGAGAGGAGACTTAATGTATGCGGCCGATTAAGGTATTAGTAGTAGAAGACTCCATCGTATTTAGGGAGTTGCTGGTTCAGAATCTCAGAAAAGATCCGGCGATTGAGGTCGTAGGCGCAGCGGTGGACCCGTATGAAGCAAGAGAACTCATTCTGGAAAAGCATCCGGATGTTATGACCCTTGACGTGGAACTTCCGAGAATGAACGGAATTGAATTTTTAAAAAGACTAATTCCGCAGTATCCGCTTCCGGTTATTGTGATCACTTCGCTAAGTGATAAGGTATTTGATGCGATGAACGCAGGAGCCGTGGATTTTGTGGCAAAACCTACGGCAACCAGCCGGGCGCAGATTGAAGATTTTATCATAAATGAATTGTTGGTAAAAGTAAAGATTGCATCCACCGCCAAGATAAGCAATATTAAAAAGACTGTCATGAAAAGTCAGGACCCTGGGGAGCAGATCTCCCTGGCCCAGAAGAATCACATTGTGGCGATCGGTGCGTCTACAGGCGGTACAGAGGCTATTTTCTCAGTAGTCAAAGAATTTGGAACGGATATTCCGGGGATTGTCTGTGTGCAGCATATGCCGCCGGGATTTACCGCAATGTATGCAAAAAGACTGGATGATCAGTGCCGGATTCACGTTAAGGAAGCGCAGACAGGA
Source organism: Lachnospiraceae bacterium (assembly GCA_022510585.1). GTDB lineage: Bacteria > Bacillota > Clostridia > Lachnospirales > Lachnospiraceae > UBA3282. Next base: position 31,642 of record JAFLTF010000013.1, on the reverse strand, counting down.
GACCGGGTCATGCCGGGACAAATGCTGCTTGCTCCCGGAGGGGACAGACAGATGCGGGTCATCAAAGTCAATGGAAGCTATCAGGTGGAAGTGAAAGAAGGGCCGAAAGTGAACGGGCACTGTCCTTCGGTGGAAGTTTTATTTGAGTCGGTAGCCAAAGCAGCAGGCCGGGACGCCGTGGGCATTATTCTGACCGGCATGGGCGGAGACGGCGGAAAAGGTCTTTTGTCTATGCGGCAGGCAGGCGCAAGGACCATAGGCCAGGATGAGTCTACCTGCGTGGTCTACGGTATGCCTAAGGTCGCTTACGATCTGGGGGCCGTAGAGTATCAAGAAAAATTGAATGATATCGCAAAAAGAACATACGCGTTATTAAATAAAATGTAAAGGAGAAGGAGTTATGAAGATTCTATTAGCCGAAGACGATTTTGTGACAAGAAAATTTATGGTTAATTTTTTGTCAAAATACGGCGAGTGTGATGTGACTGTAGACGGTATGGAGGCAGTGGATGCCTTTATGATGGCATTAGAGGACGGAGAACCTTACGATCTGATCTGCCTTGACATCATGATGCCTGTCATGGATGGGTATCAGTCGCTTGTGGGGATTCGGAATTTGGAAAAAGAAAGGAACATTCCGGAAGATAAAGCGGTTAAGGTCATTATGACGACGGCGCTCAATGATGAAGCCAACGTAAAAATGGCGTTTGATCTGGGATGTACCATATACTCCGGCAAACCTATCGATCAGGATAAATTTGAGCAGGCGCTTAAAAAATTAGAATTAATCTGACATAAGAACTGATAAGAATATGCAGGAAAGGAGAAGGAGATGGCGGAAGAATTTAATACAGACGGCATGCTGGATATGTACCTCTTTGAGAACGGTCAGTTATTAGAACAGCTGCAGGAAATGGTTCTTGACCAGAAAGATGCAGATAGTTTTGACGAAGACAGTATCAATGAAATATTCCGAACCATGCATACCATTAAGGGTTCTTCAGGTATCATGATGTTCGATGAGATCACAGCGATAGCACATAAGCTTGAAGACGTCTTTTATTATCTGAGGGAATCCCGCCCCAGTAATGTGCCACATTTGGAGTTAGTGGATCATGTATTGGAGGTAGCGGATTTCATCTCCAACGAAATGGATAAAATTCGCAACGGCGATCCGGCAGACGGGGAGTCCGGCGAAATTGTAGCTACGCTCGATGAATTTTTGGAACAGATCAAGAAAGGGGAAAAGGGCGGCAAAAGAAGGGGAGAAGAAATTCCGGAGAATAAACATGAAGAACCGAAACAGTTCTACATTGCCCCTGTTTCCACAAGTGCCAGTCACTTTTTCAAGATCTATGTTTCTTTTTACGCCGATACGGAGATGGCAAATGTCCATGCCTATAAGGTAGTCTATGCCTTAAAGGAAATAGCGGAGGATCTGCTGTATGATCCGGAGGATATCATATCCGATCCGGAATGTGCCGAAACGATCCTCAAAGACGGATTTAAGATTCTTTTGCAGGCACAATGCAGCGAAGAACAGGTCCGTGAGATCGTTAAAGTCGGTTACGACATCGAAAAAGTAGATGTTTTTGAATGTAAGGCAGAAGAGTTTTTACAGGGCTTTGATTTTGGAGGACAGGATACGCCGGCAGCACAGATCATTGACTTAGAGTCCAGCGTAGAAGAAATCGATGCCAGAATGCAGGCAGCCGAAAGCGCAGCCCAGGAAGAGGAGAAAAAACCCGAGAAACCTGCCATTGCACCGGGTGATTTCGTTATTAAGTCCAAGGAGCCCGGAAAGCAAAAGAAGCTGGCCAAAGATAAGCCCAAAGCGGAGAAGACTTCCTTTATCAGTGTAAGCGTAGGGAAGATGGATCAGCTGATGGAATTGATCGGGGAACTTGTCATTTCGGAATCGGTAGTATTGCAGAATCCCGACTTGAAGGTACCCGGCTTAAATCTGGATAACTTTAATAAGGCTGCGGCACAGCTTGCCAAGATTTCCACCGACCTGCAGAATGTCATCATGTCCATGAGAATGGTGCCTCTGGCAAATACCTTCCAGAAGATGAACCGTATCGTCTTCGATGTATCCAGGAAACTCGGTAAGGATATTGATTTTGTCATGGTCGGCGAGCAGACGGAAGTGGATAAGAACATCATAGAACATATTTCCGATCCTTTGATGCATATTGTACGAAATTCCGTAGATCACGGTATTGAATCCAAAAAAGAACGTCGTGACAGCGGAAAGTCGGAAAGAGGAAAAGTCACGCTTTCTGCCAAAACCGAAGCAGGTAAAGTATGGATCAGCGTAGAGGATGACGGAGGCGGTCTTGACAGGGAAAAGATAATAGCCAAGGCAAGAAAACAGGGACTTTTAGATGATCTGAAACCGGACAGTGCCTACACCGATAAGGAAGTATTCCAGTTCATTACTTTGCCCGGATTCTCAACCAATGAGGTAGTTACCGAGTATTCCGGACGTGGAGTCGGTATGGACGTGGTTGTGCAGAATATACAGGCCATCGGCGGTACACTGGAAATCGAAAGCAAAAAGGGACTTGGCAGTATCATGAGTCTAAAGATCCCTTTGACACTGGCGATTATCGACGGTATCGTCATGGAAGTAGGGTCCTCCTCCTTTGTCATGGAAACCGGTGCAATTAAGGAATTTGTCCGTGTGACAGAGGATATGATGATTCACGAGCCGAACGGAGAAGAATATATTATGATACGCGGCGAGTGTTTCCCGGTACTCAGGCTTGGAAAATGGTACGGACTGAAAGATTACGCAGAATCCATAGAAGACGGCGTGATGCTGATCCTTGAGGTAGAGGAGAAAAAGATCTGTCTCTTTGTTGATAGACTGGTCGGCGAGCAGGAGATCGTTGTAAAACCGATTCCCTCCTATGTCAAGAAAGTCAAAGGATTATCCGGCTGTACACAGCTTGGTGACGGAAGCATAGCCCTGATTTTGGACGCTGCGGGAATTATCGAATAAAAATTATATACAGAAAGGAACGGTATATCGAATGGAAGAAACGAGCGCATTGATGAAGCAGGTTGAAGAAAATCAGGCTGTTTCTGATGAACATGATACGCAAAAAGGGAAGTATATGACCTTTAAATCCGGAAACGAGTATTTCGGACTGGAAATCCAATATGTGAATGAGATCATCCAGTTGCAGCCCATTACAGCCATTCCAGAAACGGAAGATTATATCAAAGGTCTTATCAACCTGAGAGGAAAAGTGATTCCCGTTGTGGATGTCAGACTGCGGTTCAAGCAGGAACCCTTTGAATATAATGACAGAACCTGTATTATTGTCATTAATGTAAAAGGGATGATGGTAGGGCTGATCATTGAGAAGATCGCAGAGGTAGTTGAGATCAAGGAAGATAACATCCTGCCGCCTCCCAGCATTGGCCGTGCCGATAAGGCGCATCACAAATATGTCTATGGTATCGGCAAGGTTGGAGATTCTGTCAAATTACTGTTAGATCCCGATAAACTGCTGAATGATGAGGATTTATCGGTTGTCGAGCAGGCGAATGAAATGAATAATGTTGAAGAATGAGAGGTATGAGAGAGATGAAAAACTTGAAGATAAAGACAAAAATGATAATAGGATTCGCTGTTCCTGTTTTACTGATCTTGGTCAACATGTTGGCCAACAATATCACAACCAAATATGCGGCTACTATTACAGACCCCGCTAAACAAGAGCAGTTTGCAACCTTTTCCGTTATTCTGTCCTACGGAATTACGGTGATATCCATCGTGATTGCACTACTTGTTGCCTTTGCATTGATAAAGACCATTGAAAAGTCCATTGCGCAGATGAGTGAGGTGGCAAAAGATCTTGCCCTGGGACGTGTAGATAACATTCATATGGTGAAGTATTATGAGGATGAGTTCGGTGAGTTGGTAGATGAGTATACGAAAGTTGTGGATAATATTAAATATCAGGCAGGCATTGCGGAAGAAGTGGCAGGAGGCAATCTGACTGTTTCCGTGAAACCCAGTTCTCCCGATGATATCCTGGGAAATTCTTTGAAGAAACTGGTAGAGGATAACTTAAATGCACTGAACAATATTTCAGAATCCTGCTCTCAGGTGACCATCAGTTCTTCTCAGGTGGCCAGCGCCAGTCAGGCTCTTGCGCAGGGTTCTACGCAGCAGGCCAGCGCAATTGAGGAAATTACCGCATCCATCAATGAGATCGCGGATAAGACCAAAACGAATGCAAGCCAGGCAACCGAGGCGGCAGCGCTTGTGGCGCAGGCAATCAAAGATGTTGCCCAGGGAAATAAGCAGATGCAGGATACCATGGCTGCTATGCAGGATATCAATAAGTCATCCGAGAATATTTCCAAGATCATTAAGACCATAGACGATATTGCTTTCCAAACCAATATTCTGGCATTGAATGCAGCGGTAGAGGCAGCAAGAGCAGGAGAAGCCGGAAAAGGTTTTGCGGTTGTAGCGGAAGAGGTTAGAAGCCTTGCAGCGAAGAGTGCGGCAGCATCAGCGGAGACTTCGGAACTGATTGAGGATTCCATTGCCAAAGTCAGCTACGGTTCCAAGATCGTGGACAGCACATCCAAGGCGATGGAGGAGATCTCCAAAGCAGTAAAGGATAGTGAGACCATTATTAACGGTATTGCGGAGTCTTCCAATTATCAGGCAACCGCAGTTGCACAGATCGAGCAGGCCATCACACAGGTATCTCAGGTTGTACAGAACAACTCCGCTACCAGTGAACAGTGTGCGGCAGCCAGTGAAGAATTATCCAATCAGGCGTCCAAAATGCGCCAGATGCTTGCCATTTATGATCTGGGTTCGGGAAACAACATTCCTGCCCCTTCCAGAAGCAGCTCCTATACACCATCTTATTCGGCTGCAAGCGCAAATGAGCAGGTGATCTCTTTAGGAGATGATTTCGGTAAATATTGATCGGTAAACGAGGAGAATATAGGCACAGGGAGGAAAGTCCCTGTGCCGAAACAGTGAAAAAGAAGAGATATCGTTCGGCATCGGAAGGGAGGAAAAATCATGGCATTATTAGATGAATTGAAGGCTTTAGGCGTCAATGTTGACGAAGGTTTGAAGCGTATTAACGGAAATGAAAAATTATATATCAAGTTACTGGGGTCTTTTACAAAATCTATCAGAACTTATAGCGTAGGAGCCGACTTTGATGCGGCAAACTGCGATGAAGTCATAGAAAAGACACATGCCATCAAAGGTGTTTCGGGGAATTTGTCGATTACCCCTGTTTATGAAGCTTATACGAAAATCGTTGAGCTGCTGCGTGCCGGTAATCCTGAGGAGGCGAGAGCGCTTCTTGAGAAGATCATTCCCGTGCAGGAGCAGATCGTTGCATGTATAGAGAAACATATGGAGTAAAGATTATGGATAAAAAGTTTTCCAATTTATTCAGGGGTAGTATTACCTGTGTTGTTGTTGTCAGTGCGCTGGTATTTCTCTGGCTGACTGTCTTCATGATACACAGATCGAGAGAATCTATTGAAGGAATCAGCTATACTTATATGACTGAGATGAGCAATCAGGTTCAACAGAGATTTCAGACGATCATCGATCTGCGCACGGAGCAAATCGAAGAACTTGTTGAGCGTTATTCTCTCGAAACGATGGACGATGCGGAAGGGATGTTCGCTTCACTGGAGCGTAGTGCAAAAAACCGCGCATTTAATTATTTGGCGCTCTATGCGGATAATGGTGACATGGATGTCCTTTATGGAGATGAGCTTGAAATTGCGGACGCAGAATATGTCATGGATTCTTTGAATGACAACGGAAGACTCATTGCATTGGGAAAGACAGATGACGGAAAACCGATATTCCTTCTGGGCGTGAAAGCAGAGTATCCGATGGAAGACGGAAGAACCAGCACTGCTTTGATTGCCGGAAGTACCCTGGATTATCTGGATAATGCGCTCTTCTTTAGAGAAAGTAACACCATGATATATTTTAATATCATTGATGAAAAAGGGGAGATCGTTATCGGTAATTCGATTCATACCGATAAGAATTATTTTGACCGCATGCGGGATAAGTATAAACCGATGGAAGGAAAACGTCCGGAAGAATATGTCAATGAACTTGAGAAAGTTATGAAAGACGAGGATACCTATTTTGCCCATGTCGTACTGGAAGATATTGAGGGCGAAATCTATTGTATGCCTCTTCCCGAAACCTTAAACTGGTATCTGATCTGCGCCATGCCTACCACGTTCCTGACAGATTCCATTACAGAGTTATCAGCGCTTCGGATCAGGGCCACCAGTTTTAGTGTTGTGCTTATCTTTATTGTCCTGGCGATTGTTTTTGTATTGTATTATCGCCTGTCGCAGCAGCAGATCAAGGAACTTGAGATCGCACGGACAGAAGCGGACCGCGCGAATATTGCCAAAAGCGATTTTCTTTCCAGTATGAGTCATGATATCCGTACGCCGATGAATGCCATTATTGGTATGACGGGAATTGCGCAGAAGAATATTGATGACAAAGAAAGAGTGGAAGATTGCTTAAGTAAGATCAGTCTTTCCAGCAATCATTTGCTGAGTCTGATCAATGACGTACTTGATATGTCCAAGATCGACAGTGGCAAAATGGTGTTAAATATGGCGCCGATCTGCCTGCGTGAGATCATGGACAATATTGTGAATATCATACAGCCTCAGGTAAGTGAGAAGGAACAGCTTTTTGATATCTATATCCAGAATATTATGTCGGAGAATGTACTCTGTGACAGCGTGCGGCTGAATCAGGTCCTGATGAATCTTTTATCAAATGCTGTAAAGTTCACCCCTACGGGAGGAGAAATCACCATCCATATCTATCAGGAGCAGTCACCGGTAGGCGAGGATCATGTCCGGACCCATTTTCTGGTAAAAGATACGGGAATCGGCATGTCACCTGAGTTTCAGGCAAAGATCTGGAATTCCTTTGAGAGAGAGGAGACGGAACAGGTTCGTTTTATCACGGGAACCGGCCTGGGAACTTCCATTGCGAAGCGGATTGTGGATCTGATGAACGGAACCATTGACCTGCAAAGCGAGCAGGGCAAAGGGAGTACCTTCCATGTTACACTTGATTTGAAAAAATCGGATGTCAGTCAGGAAGAAATGGTACTGCCTGAGTGGAATATCCTGGTGGTGGATGACAATCAGATGTTGTGTGAAAGCGTGGTTTCCAACTTAGAGGAGTTGGGTACCCATGCAGAATGGACGCTAAGCGGCAGGAAAGCCGTAGAAATGATAGAGGAACGCCATAACAAAGAGGATGATTATCATTTTGTCTTAATCGACTGGAAAATGCCGGATATGGACGGTGTGGAGACGATCCGTGAGATTCGCAAAAGGGTAGGAATCGACATTCCGATTTTCCTGGTTTCCGCATATGACTTTAAAAATATAGAAGATCAGTTAGATCCGTCCACGATTGAAGGCTTTATTTCCAAACCGCTCTTTAAGTCCACATTGTACTACCGTCTGCGGCAGTATACGGAAGTCGTAAGTGGCGATGAAGATCAGGGCGACCTGTCGGAGATAAGCTTCAAAGGTAAACGGATTCTTCTGGCAGAGGATATCGATTTGAACTGGGAGGTTGCCAGCGAGATCCTTTCCATAACGGAAATGGAACTGCAAAGGGCAGTCAATGGAAAAGAGTGTGTTGAGCTGTTTGAAAAATCAGAAGTCGGATATTATGACGCTATTCTGATGGATCTGCGTATGCCTGTGATGGATGGTTACCATGCAGCAGAGGCCATTCGTTCTCTTGACCGTCCGGATAAGGATCTGCCGATCATTGCCATGACAGCGGATGCCTTCTCCGATGATGTGCAGCGCTGTATGGATTTTGGCATGAATGCCCATATTGCAAAGCCCATTGACGTAAAGGAGTGTATGCGTGTGTTGCAGCAGTATCTGGGGAAGAAGGAATCTTCGGAAGGCGAATGACCCGGTAGGAAGAAGCATATATACAGAAATGGAATAATAGTACTTGCAGATGCCGGTTTCCATCCATACGGAAGCCGGTATTTTTTCAAGATGAGGTATACAATGAATGGGTGGATACATAAGATAAGGGTTCTGGTCTATGCGCTGCTTCTGGCAGCCAGCGTCAATACCGCAGGAATTTTACAGATGACTCGGACAGGCGGCGTCAGGGCGTTTCTCTGGCTCCTTGCCGGGACAGGCTTTTTTCTGTTCGCCAATATCGTGCCCTATACAGGATATAGAAGAAGCAAGGAATCTGTCGGCATCCGGTTGAGACAACTGAAAAGAGGAGCGATGCTGATCCTATACACGGGATTGACTATATCAGTCAGTATTCTGTGGTGGGTCTGGCTGGGCTTTCATCTGGCACTGCAGGATATAAAGAGTATCCTGTTCTATCTTCTTGCCATCCTGCTTGCTCTGCTGGGAGAGGGATTTTTACTGTTAAACGGCAGTTTGCGGCTGATGGCAACCTCCGTACAGATGGGAATCAGATATCGTGTACTTTTGTGTCTTTGCTGGTGGATCCCGCTTGTTAATTTGTTTCTATTCGGGGAATTATATGTTTTGGCCTGCCGGGAATTTGAAATCGAATTGGAAAAAGAAGAGTTGAATGCTGTCCGAAAGGAAAGTGAGATCTGCCACACCAGATACCCGATTCTGATGGTGCATGGCGTTTTTTTCCGGGATACGCGATTTTTCAATTATTGGGGAAGAATCCCGAAGGAATTGATGCGTAACGGTGCGACCCTCTATTACGGGAACCAACAGTCTGCTGCCACGGTGGAAGAATGCGGGGCAGAATTGGCGGAGAGAATCCGGCAGATCGTTTCTGAAACAGACTGTGGGAAGGTCAATATCATTGCTCACTCCAAAGGCGGGCTGGACGCCAGATATGCGATTAGTAAATGCGGTATGGCGGAATATACAGCATCGTTGACCACCATCAATACGCCGCACAGGGGATGCCTGTTTGCGGATTATCTGTTACGGAAAGCGCCGGAGGGTCTGCGGCAGTTTCTGGCAAGACGTTATAATAACACGCTGCGCAGATTTGGAGAGGCTTCTCCGGATTTTATCGGCGCGGTAACCGATCTGACTGCAGAGAAATGCAGCGAAAGGAATCGGGATCTGCCCGACTGTCCGGAAGTATATTATCAGAGCGTCGCAACCTCCATGAAAAGGGCTCAGAATGCCGGATTCCCGTTGAATGTAAGCTATCGCCTTGTGAAACGTTTTGACGGTGAGAACGATGGTCTGGTATCCATAGAATCCGCTTTGTGGGACAATGTCTATCAGGTTCTGCGGATGAAGAGAAACCGAGGACTTTCGCACGGGGATATGATCGATCTGTATCGGGAAAATATCCCGGGCTTTGATGTGCGGGAGTTTTATGTAAACCTTGTAAAGAATCTAAAGGAAAAAGGCTATTAGAAGCCAGGAAGGATTATTCATGAAAAGAGAAATTATCTGTATCATATGCAGTCTGTTCTGTTTTGCTTACTGTCTGCTTATTTTCAGTATCAGGTCAGGAAGCCGTTTCTATCTGGTATGGGCGGCGGCAGGTTTCTTTTTTCTGGGACTGACTTTCTTTTTCCGTTATGATCTGTGGTCTAAACTGCCTGCCGGATTGCAGAAAATAATAACGATTGTTATTATAATAGGGTTTCTTCTGTTTCTGGTAGTAGAAGCATGTATTATCAGTAATTTTTGGGAAAAAGGCGAAGCAAATTTGGATTATATCATTGTGCTGGGCGCACAGGTAAAGGAAAACGGGCCTTCGGCAGCTCTGAAATTTCGCCTGGATGCAGCTTATGATTATCTGGAGAAAAATGAGAATACCCTCTGTATCGTCTCCGGCGGGCAGGGCGCCAACGAGCCTTACAGCGAAGCGCAGGGCATGTATGATTATCTGACAGCAAAGGGGATCTTACCGGAACGCATCCTGATGGAGGACCGCTCGGTGAATACTTCGCAGAACATTGCTTTCAGCGCTGCTTTTTTGGATAAAGAGAAGGCAAAAGTGGGGATCGTAACCAATAACTTTCATGTTTTCCGTGGCGTACATCTGGCAAAGCATCAGGGCTTTCAAAATGTCTGCGGCATTGCGGCGCGGTCAAATGTTTATTTTCAGCCCAATAACATGGTGCGGGAATTTTTTGGGATCCTGAAAGATTTCCTGTGCGGAAATCTGATTTAAACGTTGGCGCAGGAGCTTTTCTATGTTAAAATGGTATCAGATTCATTGACAGGTTGGGATACAATAGATGAAAAAGATTAGTATATTTACCATAGGCGCCGTGGTCATGCTTCTTTGTGCAGGATGCGGCGCGGACGAAAATAAAGATAATATCGGTATGGGGATGGAAGCCATCCATGATCTGGAGTATAACGAAGCGATACGATATTTCAAAGACGCGCTTGCGGATAACGAAGATGAAAGACTGGTCTGCCGCGGGATGGGACTTGCCTACATGGGCTTATCGCAGTACGAGGATGCCATTGCCTATCTGGAGAAAGCATTGCAGTTAAGCGACGGGAGCCCAAGGGATATTGATTTTGATATCAATTATTATCTGGCAACGGCATATTATAAAAACGGACAGGCAGAAGATGCCATTCAGGTATATGATGCCATCCTGGCGCTTCGTCCCAAAGAAACAGAAGCTTACTATCTGCGGGGATGCGCGAAACTCTACAGCGGTGATTATGAAGAAGCCAAACAGGATTTCGATATGGCGATCGCTTTGGATGCGCAGAATTATGACAGGCTGATCCAGATCTATAACGTACTGGTGGACAATGGTTATAAAGATGTGGGAAAGAACTATCTGGAACAGGCAATCAACGATAATGGGAAATCCATGTCCGATTTCAATCTGGGACGGATCTATTATTATCTGGAGGATTATGAGAGCGCAAGGAACAGCCTTTTGCAGGTGAAGATCTCATCGGATTACGAAGCGACTCTCTATCTGGGAAAGACCTATGAGGCTTTGGGAGAATATAATTATGCGTCCAGTCTTTATAATGATTATGTTTTGATCGATCAGACCAAGGCAGAGATCTACAACCAACTGGGCCTTTGCCGGATCCATATGGGAGAATACGAGCTGGCGCTTCAGGCTTTTCAGACAGCGATGAATATTGAAGGCAATGAGATCATGCAGTCCTTGAAGTTCAATGAAGTGGTTGCTTATGAATATATGGAGGACTTTAAAACAGCTGCAGCGCTGCTTAACAATTATTTGAAATCCTACCCCGATGATGAGGATGCACAGAGAGAATACCGTTTTCTAAAGACAAGATAACATTTGTTATCCTATCTAGATGATGTTGTTTATTGACAATAAGATGGCTCAATGGTACTATATGTAGAGGTCAATGATTTGGGAAAGGCGGGATGATTATGGGAAATGCTTTTGTACGTGTAAAAGGAATTATCAAAAGAGACGACAAATATCTGTTACTTAAAAGATGGGTGGATGACCGTATTCCGGATCCTTTTATATGGGAATTTCTGGATACGGAAGTAAATCATGGGGAATCTCCCGACGATGCGGTACTTCGTGCGATTCATGAGCTTTTATCCATCGACGGAACAATTGAAAAGATTGAGTATACATGGTCAAACGTGATCGGAGATACGCACTGCGTGGGCATTGCTTATATCTGCTCTATTTCCGAAGATGCAGAAAGGAACATTGTTTTACCGGAAGAATACGGCGAGTACATATGGGTAAAGAGAGATGAGTTTGAATACTATATCGAAAATCAGTTTGTATTAAATGATCTGAAGGGTAAGACTCTTTAAAGGAAAGCGGATATCAAACGCGGAAAGGAACAGGTCAGAACGGATGATTCAGAAATTGATCCAGAATATACAAAGAACCGGGGCTCCCATCGTGGTCGGCTTGGACCCAATGCTTAACTATGTGCCGGAACATTTGCAGAAAAAAGCTTATGAACAGTACGGAGAGACCCTAAAAGGCGCAGCAGAGGCTGTCTGGCAGTTCAATAAGGAAATCATCGATGCGGTCTGTGATCTGATTCCCGCAGTCAAACCTCAGATCGCCATGTATGAGCAGTTCGGTATTGAAGGGCTTATCGTTTTTCAGAAAACGGTAGAGTATTGTAAGCAGAAAGGGTTGGTAGTGATCGGTGATGTCAAGCGCGGCGATATCGGCTCCACCTCGGAGGCTTATGCCATAGGGCACCTTGGCAGGGTAAAAGTCGGAAATCAGCTTTGCAGCGGCTTTGACGAAGATTTTATAACGGTCAATCCTTATCTTGGTTCTGACGGTGTGAAACCTTTTATCAAAGTATGTCAGGAAGAAAAGAAAGGGATATTTGTGTTGGTCAAGACTTCCAATCCGAGCAGCGGTGAGTTTCAGGATCGTCTGGTAAAAAGCCTGTCTGCGGATGGCGGTGACAGACCTCTTTATGAGATCGTGGGTGAACAGGTGGCTGCCTGGGGGTCCGATTGTATGGGTGATTCCTACAGCTATGTGGGCGCGGTAGTGGGCGCTACTTATCCGGAACAGGGAAAAATTCTTCGCAAGCTGATGCCCAAGGCATTTATTCTGGTACCCGGTTACGGGGCTCAGGGTGGAAAAGGCGCCGATCTGGTACATTTCTTTAACGATGACGGATTAGGTGCGATCGTCAATTCTTCCAGAGGCATCATTGCCGCTTATAAACAGGAAGAATACAGCAAATACGGTGCAGCGCATTTTGCCGAAGCTTCCAGAGCTGCCGTGCTTGCCATGAAAGAAGATATTGCAGAGGCGCTGGAGAATAGATAGAAATCGATGAACCTTTACGATCAAACAAGGAGTTTAGAAACAAATGGAACAATACAAGCAGGAATTTATCGAATTCATGGTGGACTCTCAGGTCCTGAAATTTGGTGATTTTACTTTGAAGAGCGGAAGGAAATCTCCCTTTTTCATGAATGCGGGCGCCTATGTAACGGGCACCCAGCTGCGCAGACTGGGAGAGTATTATGCCAAAGCGATCCATGACCATTACGGGTTGGATTTTGATGTGTTATTCGGACCCGCCTATAAAGGCATTCCCCTTGCGGTCGCTGCCACCATGGCAATCAGTGAATTGTATGGGAAGGAAGTACGATACTGCTCCAATCGCAAGGAAGTGAAGGATCACGGCGATACCGGTATCCTTCTGGGCTCTAAATTACAGGATGGAGATAGAGTAGTCATCATTGAGGATGTTACCACTTCCGGCAAGTCCATTGAAGAAACCTTCCCAATCATCAAAGCGCAGGCAAATGTGGAAATCAAAGGTCTTATCGTGTCCCTGAACCGTATGGAAAGGGGACTGGACAGCACGAAGAGCGCCCTGGATGAGATCAGGGAAAAGTATGGATTTGAGACCAATGCGATCGTGACAATGGCAGATGTGGTCGAAGCATTATACAATAAACCTTATCGGAATGCCGTGTATATTGACGATGAGCTGAAAACGGCTATTGACGCATATTATGAGCAATACGGAGCAAAATAACAAAAGCAGCTGGCTGTAAGAAAGGATTGGTATTGAAATGGAAGAAAGAACATATAAGACAATGGGCGGCGCCGGCGCAATGAATATTGCGGTTGGAGTAGTTTCTCTGGTTATAGGGGTCACAAGCGGGGTACTGCTGATTATCGGAGGTGCGAAACTTCTGGCGGGCAGAAATAAGATATTATTCTGAGAGGATGATGGGTATTTCCTCCGAGAATACCCATTTACAAGTCAGGCTGTTTGGCCTGACTTTTTTTGAAGATAGGGATTACGAAAGCAGATTGTGGAAGGATGGGAAACGGAGTGAATTATGAGTCGAAAAAACGGTTATATTTTCACGAATAAAAGTCATACCGGTAAAGGGATCATGGCAAGCATCCTGGGAGTCATTTCTCTGGCAACGTTGAGCTATATAGTTGTTATGAGCTATCAGAGCCGCGGAGAAATACCGAGACAGTATGGGGCCGCGGCCTTGTTGGTGACGGCTTTTGCATTGGCCGGAGTGGTGTTGGGCGTGATTTCCAGAACGGAAAAAGATAAGTATTATTTCTTTTCTTATCTGGGTATTATACTGAATGTACTGGCGCTGGGAATGGTGAGCATTATTTTATATGCAGGTGCATACAGTATTGGGAGCTAGGCGTTTGGCTATTATGAAATGATTGTCCGGAGGGACGAATTTGGTAACATAAACAAAAAGGGAAGGGAAAACGACATGCAGGAAAATAGGACAACATCGGAAAAAGAAGAACTGGAGCGTGAACGCTTCGCACTGGCGTCCCAGCGGATCGCGCAGATACCGGAGGAAAACGGATGCACAGAGGCATATCGGGATTATTTTGTGAAAATGGCGGAATTTGTTCTGCTTATGAAAAACACCTGGGATTTTGTGGCGGACGGCAGCTTGTATCGAGCTTCCCTAGAGGAACTTCAGAAGAGAAATCGGGAACTCTATGCGGATATTCTGCCGGAAAATTATGATCACAGCTATGCAAATCCCGCCTATGCAGCAGAACGTTTCGGCGGCTCTCTGGGACAGCTGCTTTCTTTTGTCTGTGCGGAACTTCGGGGTATGATCCCGGCAGCTTACGAGCAGTCTTTGTACGGTATGGTGATCCGTATGGAACTTTTGCTGGAGATCTACCAGGCTTTTCTGGCTGCGGCAGAAGAAGAGAACGGAATCCCGAGTCCTGAAGCGATCAGGCAGATTGCTTACTGGTATGTGAGTGATTATTACGAAACCGAAAGTTATGAAAAAGTAGCAGGACTGGTGCTGCCGGAGCGGGATTTTGCAACGAAGATCGTTATGGAAAGCGATCTGTCCGATCTGCGGTATCTGTATTATTACGGCGAATATGTGACAGAGAACGAGATCAGGACCGCAAAACACCTGACAGAAGTGTCGGAAAATACAATCAAATTGATGGCGGATACTTATACGGAAGGCTATCGGATCGGTTTTGAAGTGGGCAATAAAGACATCTCCATTAAGAAAACCGTCAATCTCATCTATTGTCTGGGATTTGAGAGAATGATGCGGCAGGCAATAGAAAATTTTGAAAAAATAGGCTTAAAACCCACCATTTACCGCGCGGGAAGCAACATATTCCAGGGACGAAGCGTGGACAAGAGAGGGTTCTTTGGCGCCAACCCCAATAAACAGTTTGATTATGACCACAAGGAAGATCAGGCCTTATTTTTAGATAAGACGCTTGTGAATCGGAAACTGGAATGCTTGCAAAATGCCTATGAGCTGCTAAAACCAGAAGCTGCAGTTTTCGGCGGCCCGGCAGTTGTGGAGATTTTCGGCGAAAAACCTTTTGTGCCGCAGAGTAAAGAAGCGGCATGTAAACTGAGCGAGAAACAGCAGAAGCTTTCCGTGGAATATGCTTCTAAAGCGGGAGCCCTGCAGAACCGGTATATCAAGGGAGAAGAGAGAAGCTTTACGATCATTGCTTTTCCGGTGCCGGAGATCGGAGAACGATACGATGAGATCTTTGATGAGATCATTCGGATCAATACGCTGGATTATAAATTGTATCAGGGAATCCAGCAGAAGATCATCGACACACTGGATTTGGGAGACTATGTGCTGATCAAAGGGAGGGGAGAAAACCATACCGATCTGAAAGTGATGCTGCATCCCCTAAAGAATCCTGACAAAGAGACCAACTTTGAAAATTGTGTTGCCGATGTGAATATTCCCGTAGGCGAGGTCTTTACCTCTCCGCAGCTTGCCGGGACGGAAGGGGTTTTACATGTGACAAGAGTTTTCCTGAATGAATTGGAGTATAAGGATATTTCCATTCATTTTAAAGACGGCATGATCACAGAGTATACCTGTGGGAATTTTTCTACCGGGGAAGAAAACCGAAAATACATCAGGGACAACGTCCTGTTCCATCATGATACGCTGCCCATAGGGGAATTTGCCATCGGTACGAATACCACGGCATATGTGACAGCAAGAAAGTACGGCATCGAGGATAAGATGCCTATCCTGATCGCGGAAAAGACCGGTCCGCATTTTGCGGTAGGCGATACCTGCTATTCCCATGCGGAGGAAGTGAAGGTTTACAATCCTGACGGCAAGGAGATCATTGCCAGAGACAATGAGGTCTCTCTGCTTCGAAAAGAAGATGAAGGAAAAGCCTATTTTAACTGCCATACAGACATCACCATCCCCTATGATGAGCTGGGAGAATTGTCGGTAGTGACGAAAGAAGGAAAAACGATTCCGATCATTTCGGAAGGCAGATTTGTACTGGCGGGTTGTGAAGAACTGAACGCTCCCCTGATATAGTAAAAAGGATATTACGATTCTGTGAAGATTCTGTAAAATATATTGCTTATTGATGGAAAATCTAGTACACTATATTTAGGAATATATTGTTTACCCACAAGATATAGTAGGAGGAGGCATTCAGATATGGCACAGGTAGGCATTGTGATGGGCAGTGATTCGGATATGCCCGTAATGGCAAAAGCGGCGGAGGTTTTAGAGGAATTCGGCATTTCCTATGAGATGAAGATCATTTCCGCACACAGAGAGCCGGACGTATTTTTTGAATATGCAAAATCTGCGGAAAGCAAAGGCTTTAAGGTGATCATCGCAGGGGCAGGCAAGGCGGCTCATCTGCCGGGTATGTGTGCCGCGATCTTTCCGATGCCGGTCATCGGTATTCCGATGAAAACCTCCGATCTGGGCGGGGTAGATTCCCTGTATTCGATCGTACAGATGCCCTCCGGCATTCCGGTGGCGACCGTGGCGATCAACGGAGGACAAAATGCCGGTATTCTGGCAGCTAAGATTCTGGCCACATCGGATGATGCCTTGCTCAAGAAGTTAAAAGAGTATGCGCAGGGTTTAAAAGAAAGTGTGCAGAAGAAGGATGAAAGACTGCAGGAAACAGGGTATAAGAATTACTGATAAACATGCGAGGCTGTGAAAAAACGGAGGCATAAATATGGATTATAAATCAGCGGGTGTGGATATTGAAGCAGGATACCAATCGGTAGAATTGATGAAAAAGCATGTGAAGGCAACAATGCGCCCGGAAGTTTTGGGAGGACTTGGAGGATTTTCCGGAGCATTTTCCCTAAAGAAGATCAAAGAGATGGAAAACCCTGTTCTCTTATCCGGTACAGACGGCGTAGGCACGAAGATCAAACTGGCATTTCTTTTGGATAAGCATGATACCGTTGGGATCGACTGTGTCGCTATGTGTGTCAACGATGTGGCGTGCGCAGGCGGCGAACCGTTGTTTTTTTTGGATTATATCGCATGCGGCAAAAACATCCCGGAAAAGATTGCAAACATTGTAAGCGGCGTAGCGGAAGGATGCAGGCAGTCCGGTGCTGCCTTGATCGGCGGTGAGACAGCGGAACATCCCGGGTTGATGCCGGAGGAGGAGTATGACCTGGCAGGTTTTGCGGTAGGTTTGGTGGATGAGAAAGATTTGATCACCGGCAAAGATATCAAACCGGGTGATGTGCTGATCGGAATTGCTTCTTCCGGCGTACACAGCAACGGATTTTCATTGATCAGAAAGGTGTTTGATATCACGAAAGAGAAACTGGATACCTATTATGAAGAACTGGGCATGACACTGGGCGAAGCATTGCTTACCCCGACCAGGATCTATGTGAAGGCTCTTAGATCCGTCAAAGATTCGGGCGTAATTATCAAAGGATGCAGCCATATTACAGGCGGCGGTTTCTATGAAAACATTCCAAGGATGCTGCCGGAGGGTGTGAATGCGGAAATCAAAAAGGACAGCTATCCGGTTCCTCCGATTTTTGGATTATTACAAAAAACAGGAAATTTGGAAGAAAAGATGATGTACAATACTTATAACATGGGACTTGGCATGGTGCTTGCCGTTGATCCGGCGGATGTGGATAAAACCATGGAGGCAATTCTTGCGGCAGAGGAGACACCTTATGTAGTAGGAAAGGTGACTGCCGGTGATAAGGGAGTTACTTTATGTTAAAGGTACTTGTGTGCGTATCCGGAGGGGGTACGAATTTACAAGCGATAATAGACGCGATTTCGAATAATAAAATTACAAATGCAAAGATCGTCCGTGTCATCAGCAACAATCCGGGCGCTTATGCGCTGAAACGTGCCCGGGATGCCGGTATTGATGGGATCTGCATATCCCCGAAGGACTATGCGGACAGGGGACTTTTTCATGAAGGACTGCTTAGGGCGGTTCGGGAAAAGGAGCCGGATCTGATCGTGCTTGCAGGTTTCATGGTAGTGCTTCCGGAGGAAATGATTCAGGCTTACCGGAACCGGATCATCAATGTACATCCGTCTCTGATTCCGTCTTTTTGCGGAACCGGCTTTTACGGACTTAAGGTTCATGAGAAAGTTTTGGAAAGAGGCGTTAAGGTGACCGGAGCCACCGTACATTTTGTAGATGAAGGAACCGATACGGGGCCCATCATTTTACAAAAAGCCGTGGCGGTAGAAGATAACGACACACCGGAAATTTTACAAAAAAGGGTTATGGAACAGGCGGAATGGCAGATCCTGCCCCGTGCCATCGATTTGATAGCGAATGACAGGATTACGATACAAAGCGGTAAAGTACATATACAGGATTGAGAAAGGCATGGTTGATTTATGAAAGTATTGATTGTTGGCAGCGGCGGCAGAGAGCATGCTATTGCGGCAAGTGTTGCAAAAAGCGCCAAAGTGGATAAGCTCTATTGCGCACCGGGGAATGCAGGAATCGAACAGATTGCGGAGTGTGTTCCGATTGGCGCAATGGAGTTTGAGAAACTTGCAAACTTTGCCAAGGAGAAAGAAATCGACCTGACCATTGTGGGTCCGGACGATCCTCTGGTGGGCGGTCTGGTGGATGTATTGAAGGCAGCAGGGCTGCGTGTCTTTGGTCCGGATGAAAAGGCTGCAATTCTGGAAGGCAGTAAGGCATTTTCTAAGGACCTGATGAAAAAATACCATATTCCGACAGCCGCTTATGAAACCTTTGATGACCCGAAAGCTGCGCTGGCTTATCTGGAAACGGCGGATATGCCGATCGTGCTGAAGGCTGACGGACTGGCACTTGGAAAAGGGGTTTTGATTTGTCAGAATCTGGAAGAAGCCAAAGCCGGTGTGAAGGAGATCATGGAAGACAAGAAGTTCGGTGATTCGGGAAACAAAATCGTCATCGAAGAATTTATGACAGGAAGGGAAGTCTCCGTTTTATCCTTCGTGGACGGTAAGACGATCAAGATCATGTCTTCGGCACAGGATCATAAACGTGCAGGTGACGGGGATACGGGACTGAATACAGGCGGCATGGGAACCTTTTCTCCCAGTCCTTTTTATACCGAAGAAGTAGATGATTATTGTAAAAAATATATCTATCAGGCAACGGTGGATGCTATGGCGGCGGAAGGAAGACCTTTTCAGGGTATTATATTCTTTGGGCTGATGTTGACCGAGAAAGGACCGAGAGTACTTGAATATAACGCCCGGTTCGGTGATCCGGAAGCCCAGGTGGTACTGCCCCGTATGAAAAATGATATGATTGAAGTGGTGGAAGCCTGTATTGACGGCACTTTAGACCAAATCGACCTGCAGTTTGAAGAGAATGCAGCTGTCTGCGTTATTCTGGCATCCGACGGTTATCCGGTATCTTATGAGAAGGGATTTGTGATCAAAGGTCTGGAACGTTTTGAAAATACGGACGGTTACTATTGTTTTCATGCAGGAACCAAAAGAAACGGTAACGATATCGTTACAAACGGCGGAAGAGTTCTTGGTGTAACGGCAACCGGAGATACCCTGCAAAAAGCAAGGGCAAATGCTTATGAAGCGGCAAAGTGGGTTGCATTTGAGAATAAGTATATGAGAAGCGATATTGGGAAGGCGATCGACGAAGCCGGTGCCTGAATGTGTATGGAGGCGAAAAATGCGTAATTTAAATGATATATTAAATTATGATGTATACAACAGACCAACGGAATGTCCTGAGTGCGGCGGCCTTATGATCTTTAAAGGCTGTGGGGAATATAGGTGTGAAGACTGTAAGCATGTTGAGTATGATGATTACGGTAAGGTGCGCAATTATGTTGAGCAATATCCCGGCGTGACATCGGCACAGGTCTCAGATGCTACCGGTGTCAAACCGCAGACCATCCGTACGATGCTCAGGGAATCCCGTCTGGAAATTGCAGATGGCTCCAATACCTATCTGAAATGCGAGATATGCGGTACTAATATCCGTTCCGGAAGGGTGTGTCCGAAATGTGAAGTTTCGTATAATAAGATGATAGAAGAGAAAGAGCGCCAGAAACGTGCAAAATTAATAGAAGGTTTTGGAATGGGACCTATCGGCGAAGAAGGCGAAAGACGTTTCAAGCGCGAAAGATAAACGGAAATAAACAGGCAATTGGTAACAAAAGTGCTGGAAGAAACAAAAGAAAGATTCGGGGTACGATTATGAAAAAAGCGTGGAAAAGCAAAGCGGTGAAAAGTATTTTAACGGCAGCGTGCGCTATGATGTTTTTTATAGGGCACAAAGAGATCTGTTTCGCGGACACGACTGGAAAAGTGACGGCGGATTCAGCTAAGATCAGACAATCGGCCAACGTAAACAGCGAGGTCATCGGAAGTACCTCCGCGGGTAAGACGGTTACCATTACCGGAGAGGTCACAGATGCTTCGGGAGACTTATGGTATGAAGTCTATGTAGACGCCGATACCAAAGGTTATATCCGCTCCGATCTGGTAAGTGCGGACGGTTCCGTACCAAGCATTCAACCTTCCTCCGATACAGGCAGCACGACAGCATCCGATACGGATGATACGACAGCACCGGGCGCTTCGGCACAAGGTGCGGAGATCCCTGCGGAAACAGAGATGGATCCGCAGTATGCTTCCGTGAAAGTAGCAATCGCAAAAGTGAGAAGCGGAGCCTCTACAACAAAAGGAGTCGTTGACACTTTGCCTGAAAATACACAGGTCATAGTAAGCGGCCAGACCAACGGCAGTGACGGAAATATATGGTACTATATAACTTTTACCGGAACAGGTGAGGTAGAAAAGACAGGTTATATCCGCAATGATCTGATAAATCTTGGAGAGATGGTTCCGATTGAAGATTCTGCGGAAGAAATGCCGGAAGACACGAGAACGGAATCACCCACTGAACCATCCGTCACAAATAATGATTATCAGTTGATTTATGAGTTGAATCCGGATGGAGAGTTTGAGTATTATCTGTATGATAATACAGGAGAACAGAAAACCAGACAGAAGCTTGCCGAAGTGCTTGCGGCTGCTCATGCACAGAGCCTTAACAATGATAAGAATGCCAAAACGGTTTCCAAACAGAAGATCGCTATTGTAATTTTGATTGCAATCATTATATTACTTGCGGGTCTTATGACATTTATGTTTTTTAAGTTAAGGGATGCGTACTATGAATCATACGAGGATGATGAGGAAGAAGATACGTCTCAGAATAGTAAGAAAGAAGAAGCCGTAAAAAAGAAAGCTCTGTCTTTAGACGAAAAGCCGACGCCGTCACGGAAAAAGGCGGTGTCACAGGAAGAGAGAAAAGCACCGTCACGGAAAAGAACTTCGGAATCTGAAAAAGAGATGCCGGAAAAAGAAGTCACCTATGAAGAGGAGCCTGCTGCACAGATCAGTACACCTCCAAAAAGGAAAGCCAAAAACTTTTTACTGGAAGATGATGAATTTGAATTTGAGTTTCTGAATATGAAGGATAGTAAAAAAGGCATGTAGGACTTGCTGTAATAGGTACAAAAGCGCAAGCTATGAAGTTTGCGCTTGTTGCAATTAACGGAGGAACCTATGATAATTGAAATAGATTTTAATAGTAATGAAGCAATCTATTTACAGCTGAGAAACCAGATCGTATTAGGGATTGCAACCGCAAGATTCAGAGAAGGCGATGCCCTTCCGTCGGTAAGGCAGCTTGCGGAGACGATCGGGATCAATATGCACACGGTAAACAAGGCTTATTCGGTATTGAGGCAGGAAGGCTTTGTAAAAGTAGACAGAAGAAAGGGAGCAGTCATTGCAATTGACATCAACAGAATGCAGGCAGTGGAAGAACTGCGGGGAACCCTGCAGGTGATCCTGGCCGAAGCAATGTGTAAGAATATTTCCAGAGAAGAAGTGCATGCTCTTATTGATGAAATATTTGAGGATTATGGAGGAATATAATCATGCAGCCACAATTTACGGATAAAGCAAAGACGGCGTTATCACTGGCTGAGCGTGCAGCCAGAACTTTAAAACAGGGATATGTCGGGACAGAACACATTCTTCTGGGTCTGCTGAGAGAGAATACCGGAGTTGCGGCAACGGTACTGGCGGGCAGCGGTGTAGAGGAATATCAGATAAAGGAAATGATAAAAGATCTGATCGCACCGGAAAGTACCGTCATGCTGGCAGAGCGGGACGGCTATTCCCCGAGGGCGGAGAAAGTTCTGGAAGAGGCCTACAGACAGGCGGAACGTTTTCATAGTGATAAAGTAGGAACGGAGCATATTCTCCTTGCTCTGTTAAAAGAAGGAGATAATATAGCGGTCAGACTGCTGAATACGATGGGGATCTCTATTCAGAAGCTTTATGTAGAGGTCCTGGCAGCGATGGGAGAAGACAAATCTCTTTACAAAGAAGACTTGGGAAGGAAGCAGAACAAAAAGAAAACTTCCGTTTCCACTCTGGAGCAGTACAGCCGCGACTTGACGGCCCTTGCGAAGGAAGGAAAACTGGATCCTGTGATCGGAAGAGAAGATGAGATACGTCGTGTGGTCCAGATTCTCAGCAGAAGGACCAAAAATAATCCCTGCCTCATCGGAGAACCCGGGGTAGGTAAAACAGCGGTGGTGGAAGGTCTCGCGATGAAGATCGTTACAGGAGATGTTCCTTTTACCGTGCAGGAAAAAAGGGTAATGACATTGGATCTGTCCGGCATGGTGGCGGGCAGTAAATACCGGGGTGAATTCGAAGAACGGATCAAAAAGGTGATCAAAGAAGTAATAGATGACGGCAATATCATTCTTTTCCTGGATGAGATGCACACGATCATCGGTGCGGGAGGGGCGGAAGGAGCAATCGATGCATCCAATATCCTGAAACCTTCTCTTGCCAGAGGAGAATTACAGCTGATCGGAGCCACCACGATTGCCGAGTATCGGAAATATATCGAGCGCGACGCCGCCCTGGAAAGAAGATTTCAGCCTGTAACCATTGAAGAACCCACGATAGAAGAGGCTGAAAATATTTTAAAAGGAATTGCTTATAAATACGAAGAGCATCATAGGGTCGCCATTACTAAAGAGGCCATCAAAGCGGCGGTTGCACTGTCTGCGAGATATATCAATGACAGGAATCTGCCGGATAAAGCCATTGATCTGATTGATGAAGCGGCAGCAGCAGCGAGATTGAAGGCGGCAAAACAGCCGGATAAGCTCAAAGAACTGGCGGAGAAGATTCAGAAGATCGATCTGCAGATAGAGCGTTCCATCAAAATAGAAGCTTTTACACAGGCTGGGGAATTGAAGAAACAGCAGGATGTTCTGATCAAAAAATACGATCGGATGTTGAAGCGGGTGGAGAAAGATGAGGCAAAAGCCGAATATACTGTAGATGAGAATGATATTGCGGAAGTAGTTGCTCTTTGGACGAAGATTCCGGTGAAGAAACTGGCGGAAAAGGAAAGCGAGCGGCTTTTAAAACTGGAGTCTATTCTGCATAAACGCGTGATCGGACAGGAGGAAGCTGTCACTGCGGTAGCCAAAGCTATGAGACGGGGACGGGTAGGATTACAGGATCCCAACAGACCAATCGGTTCCTTCCTTTTTCTGGGACCTACCGGCGTAGGCAAGACCGAGCTTAGCAAGGCGCTTGCAGAGGCCATGTTCGGTTCGGAGAATGCGCTGATTCGTGTGGATATGTCGGAATATATGGAAGGCCACTCCGTTTCCAAGATGATAGGTTCACCGCCGGGATATGTAGGATTTGAAGAGGGCGGGCAGCTGAGTGAAAAGATCAGAAGAAATCCCTATTCGGTCGTTCTTTTTGATGAAATAGAGAAAGCCCATCCGGATGTGTTCAACATTCTGTTACAGGTGCTGGATGACGGTCACATTACCGATTCCAAAGGACGCAAAGTCAGCTTTAAGAATGCCATTTTGATCATGACTTCCAATGCGGGAGCGCAAAGGATCATGGAGCCGAAGAATCTTGGTTTTTCTTCCGGCGGCAGTGAAAAGCAGGACTATGAGAAAATGAAGTCCGGTGTGATGGAAGAGGTAAAGAGGATCTTCAAACCGGAGTTTATCAACAGAATCGATGAAATCATGGTATTCCATCCGCTCAATCGGGAGAATATGAAGCAGATCGTGACGATGCTTTCCAGGAATCTTACCGAAAGATGTAAGAAGCAGATGGATATTGAACTGACGGTAACTCCGGCATTGAAAGAATATATTGTGGAAAAATATACGGATGCCAAGATGGGAGCAAGGCCGATGAAGCGGGCAATTCAAACGGAAATCGAGGATACCCTTGCGGAAGAGATTCTGGCCGGCAGTATCAAGAGCGGTGATACAGTGTCAGCCGCTTTGAAAAACAAGAAAGTTGTCTACAAAATTCATACAAAGACGTAGGAGGAAGAAAAATGGCTGTAGTAGTAGAATTGCTTCGTACGGAAGCAGACGGTGCGATCAGTTTCGGGAATCACAAACTGGAGACAAAGGCAAAAGTGGAGGATTTTGAACATGCGGGAGATCTCTTAAAGGTAAAGACCTATAAGAGCATTACAAAACTTGAGAAGAATGGAATGTTTGCTTACGAATCCGTACCCGGCACCAGTGTGAACTCTTTTGTAGAAAAAGAAGACGGTGTAAGCTTTCTGGTGGAAGGGGATGAGGATGCTCAGATCACCGTAGGCTTAGAGGACGAGACGGAGTATGAGGTCTTTATCAATGATGTCAATATCGGCAGAATGAAGACGAATTTAAGCGGCAAACTGAATCTCAGCGTAGAACTTGCAGGTGCGGGAGAAGTGAAAGTAAAGGTTACGAAGTAAGAGGTCATATGGCAAAAAATAAAATAACAACTGTTTTTTATTGCCAAAGCTGCGGTTATGAATCTTCCAAATGGATGGGACAGTGTCCGGGCTGCCGGGAATGGAATACTTTTGTAGAAGAGAAAATAAGCGGTAAGACGACAGGAAACGGATTGGCTGCAGCAAAGGGGCAGACGGCGGGAAAACCGTCCAGGCTTTCCGAAATCACCCTGAAAGAAGAAGAAAGAATTTCCACCCATATGAAAGAACTGGATAGGGTCTTAGGCGGCGGTATTGTGCCGGGCTCTTTGATCCTGGTAGGCGGCGATCCGGGAATCGGCAAATCCACCCTTCTTTTACAGGTGTGCCGGCATATGGCTGCGGATAACAAAAAAGTGTTGTATGTTTCCGGAGAGGAATCCTTAAAACAGATCAAAATCAGAGCAAACCGCATCGGAGAATTCGGAGAGAATCTTTTTCTCTTATGCGAAACCAATCTGGGGATCATTGAAGAAACGATCCGTCATCTTGTACCGGATATCACCATCATTGATTCGATCCAGACCATGTATCAGGAGGACGTTTCCTCGGCACCGGGAAGTGTTTCCCAGGTCAGAGAGGCTACAAACGTTTTTTTACAGCTTGCAAAAGGAATGGGGAATTCCGTTTTTCTTGTAGGCCATGTGACAAAAGAAGGAACCGTGGCTGGCCCCAGAGTGTTGGAACATATGGTTGATACGGTATTGTATTTTGAAGGAGACAGGCATGCTTCCTATCGGATCCTGCGAGGGGTCAAAAACCGGTTCGGTTCTACCAATGAGATCGGCGTTTTTGAGATGCAGGAGAAAGGGCTTATTGAAGTGGCAAATCCTTCCGAGTTCATGCTGGACGGAAAACCGGAAGGAGCAAGCGGTTCCATTGTTTCCTGTTCCATGGAAGGGACCAGGCCGATCTTATTCGAAATTCAGGCACTGGTGTGCCGCACGAATTTCGGCATTCCGAGAAGGCAGGCGATCGGCACGGATTTTAACAGAGTCAATCTGTTGATGGCAGTTTTGGAGAAAAGGGCAGGACTTCAGATGTCCGATCACGATGCTTATGTCAATCTGGCAGGCGGCATGAAAATCTCAGAGCCAGCCATTGACTTAGGAATCGCAATGGCGGTGGCATCCAGCTTTAAAAACCGTCCGATCGATGATAAGATGGCTGCTTTCGGCGAAGTCGGCTTAAGCGGGGAAGTGCGCGCCGTCAGCATGATAGAACAGCGTATTCAGGAAGCGGTCAAGCTGGGATTTACGACCTGTGTGATCCCGAAGGTATGTGAAAAACAGGTGAAGAATGTTAAGAATGTCAATATTATCGGGGTTTCATCGGTGCAGGATGCAATCGGATTGATATAGGCAGATTAATTATGACAAAAATGTAACATTTTTTAAGAAATTGTTAAAAAATTCAATTTTTCTGTATCCATACGATGCTTTTTGTGGTAGAATAAATGGAGATTCCGAGCAGGAATGACATTTATTAAATCGCATATCATAGAAGTATGAAGATAAAGGAGTCACTATGGACGAGCAGACACAAAATTCTCAGAAGGAGCATGATGGAAGTTCTGGGAATCAAGAGGAAGCTGTTTTTCGGAAAAAGAAGATGAACATTCCGCTGCTGATTGCAGAAGTTGCAGTGATGGTGATAGCGATCGGAGTACTGTATGTTGTTACAACCATGACAAAAGAAATCGATCGTACCGACATTGATATGGATACGATCATCATCAATGAAGAAGTTGCGGAAACGATAGCAGAGAAGAAGGAAACGGAAGTAAAAACAAAAGGATATCGGAACATTGCTTTATTTGGAGTAGATGCAAGGGACAATGAACTTGGTAAGGGAACCAGAAGCGATACGATCATCATTGCCAGTATCAATCAGGATACCCATGAGATCACGCTGGTTTCCGTATATCGGGACACGTATCTGAATCTGAGCAATGACACTTATAACAAATGCAATGCGGCCTATGCAAATGGTGGTCCGGAGCAGGCAATCAACATGCTCAATATCAATCTTGATCTGGATATTACGGACTATGTAACAGTAGGCTTCAGCGGATTGATCGAGGCCATTGATGAACTTGGCGGTGTGGAAATAGAGGTTACAGAAGCTGAAATCAATCATTTGAACAACTATCAGCTTTGTATGGCGCAGGAAATGGGAATCGATTACATACCGGTGACAGAAGCCGGTAAGCAGACCTTAAACGGCATGCAGGCAACGGCCTATTGCCGTATCCGTTATACCAAAGGCGATGATTTCAGACGGGCGGAGAGACAGAGAGACGTTCTCGGGGCTATGATGCTGAAGGCAAAAGGAGCCTCTCTTACTACCCTGAATGATGTGGTGACCGCAGTACTGCCTTCGGTCAATACTTCCTTAAACGTCAATGAGATCATCGGTGTTCTGGGTACGGTAGCCGATTATAAAGTAGTTGCTTCGGAAGGGTTTCCCTTTTCAAGCGACAGGTCAGGCGCCAAGATAGGAAGCAAGGGAGACTGTGTGATTCCCGACACGCTGGAAGAAAATGTAGTACTTTTACATGAAGTTCTCTATGGCGACAAGAATTATACACCTTCTAAAGAAGTAGTCAGTCTAAGCAAAGAAATAGATGCACAGACGAAAGAATATTTGAACTGACATAAGAATAAAATATACCGCAGCAGTTTGATTACGATTAAACTGCTGTTTTGCCGTTTTTGGGCAGAAAGGTAACAGCTGTTATGAAAAAACTACTGATCTTTTTAAAAGATTATAAAAAAGAAACCGTTCTGGCGCCTCTTTTTAAGATGCTGGAAGCGGGTTTCGAGCTGTTTGTTCCGCTTGTTATCGCAGTAATCATCGATCAGGGGATCGGTGGAAGCAATTACGCCGCCTACGAGGCAGGGGACGTGATGGTTGGTAACATGCACATTGTGCTGCGTATGGGCGGGCTTCTTATTGCGCTGGGGATCATTGGGCTTGTATGCTCTATCACGGCTCAGTATTACGCAGCCAAAGCGGCGGTGGGCTTTTCTACCCAGGTAAAACATGCACTTTTTGCGCATATTGAGAAACTGTCTTTTTCCGAAATGGATAAGCTTGGCACTTCTACCATGATTACCCGTATGACCTCTGATATCAATCAGATGCAGAATGGCGTGAACATGGTGTTGCGCCTGTTTCTGCGTTCCCCCTTTATTGTGTTTGGCGCTATGATCATGGCATTTACGATCGATGCAAAAGCGGCGCTTGTGTTTGTGGTGACGATCATCCTGCTTTCCGCGGTGGTGTTCGGTATTATGGGAGTTACCATACCGCTTTATAAAAAAGTACAGGCCGGACTGGACGAGGTGCTTGGCAGAACCAGAGAAAATCTGACCGGCGTCAGAGTCATCCGGGCATTTCATAAGGAAAAACAGGAAACGGAAGCATTTGAGCAAAGCAACAGCGCTTTGACTGCGATGCAGCTTTTTGTGGGAAAGTTATCTGCATTGACTAATCCGGTCACTTATATCATTGTCAATGTAGCAACCATTGCGTTGATCTATACCGGAGCGGTTCAGGTTGACAGAGGATCGATCACGCAGGGAGAAGTAGTGGCATTGGTCAACTACATGTCACAGATTCTGGTAGAACTTGTCAAACTTGCCAATCTGGTGATTCTGGTTACCAAAGCGCTTGCCTGTGCCAACCGTGTCCAAAGTGTTTTCGAGATGCAGTCCAGTATGGAGTGGAAGAAGCAGACGGCGGATAGTGGAGCGGCGCAGCTTGTTGGCAGGTTGGATGCGCAGGTTTCAGAGGATGATTATGTCGTGGAATTTGACCATGTTTCCCTGACTTATCAGGGGGCAGGAGCGGAAGCCTTAACGGATATTGATTTTCGGGTAAAAAAAGGACAGACGATCGGCGTGATCGGCGGTACCGGTTCCGGGAAATCCTCGCTGGTACACCTGATACCGCGTTTCTATGATGTAACAAAAGGCAGTGTGAAAGTAGACGGCGTGGACGTGCGGGATTACGGCATGGATGAACTGAGAGAAAAAATCGGGATCGTCATGCAGAAGGCGGTGCTTTTCCGGGGGACTATCAGAGATAATCTTCGCTGGGGAAACGAGGATGCTGCGACAGAAGAAATGAATAAGGCGCTTGAAATCTCTCAGGCTAAGGAATTCGTTGACGCCAAACCGAAAGGCCTGGATGAACCCATTGCCCAGGGTGGTAAAAACTTATCCGGCGGGCAAAGGCAGAGACTGACCATTGCCAGGGCTGTGGTAAAACAGCCTGAAATTCTGATTCTGGATGACAGTGCATCAGCACTGGATTATGCCACCGATGCCAAATTGCGGCAGGCGATCCGCGGGATGAACAATACCACCGTTTTCATTGTGTCACAAAGAACCTCTTCCATTCAGCATGCGGATCAGATCATCGTGCTGGAAGATGGCAGGGTGGCGGATATCGGAACCCATGAGGAACTGCTTGCGGGGTGTGAAGTTTATCAGGAAATCTACTATTCTCAGACAAAACGGACTGACGGTGCTTAAGAAAGGGAAACAACGGCATGAAACAGACAAAGACAAGTCAAAAAGGAATCATAAAAAAGGTTCTTTGCTATATAAAGAAATACTGGATCTACCTTGCTCTGTCTATTGCGGCGGCAGCGGTTACGGTGGCATTTACGCTGTATCTGCCGATCCTGACAGGAGATGCAATTGATCTGATCCTGGAAAAAGGTCTGGTAGATTTTGCGGGAATCTTTGTAATATTAAGAAAAATGGCAGTCATTATTTTGATAACGGCACTTGCCCAGTGGTTAATGAATGTCTGCAACAATCAGCTGACATACCGGATCGTACAGGATGTCAGGAACGACGCTTTTCACAAGATAGAGATCTTACCCTTAAAATATATCGACGGACACTCCTATGGAGAGATCGTCAGCCGTGTGATCGCGGATGTGGATCAGTTCGCGGACGGGCTTTTGATGGGATTTACACAGTTTTTTACAGGAGTGATCACGATCTTCGGGACATTGGGCTTTATGCTCAGTATCCATGTGGGAATCACGGGCGTGGTAGTCTTGATCACGCCGGTTTCCTTCCTTGTGGCAAGTTTTATTGCAAAAAAGACCTTCAACATGTTTAAGCTGCAATCGGAGACCAGAGGGGAGCAGACGGCTTTTATCGATGAAATGATAGGAAACCAGAAGCTGGTGCAGGCTTTTTCCCGTGAAGAAGAAACCTTGGAAAAGTTTGATGAAATCAACGGAAGACTGAAAGAAGCATCTTTAAAGGCCATTTTTTTCTCCTCTATTACCAATCCGGCAACCCGGTTTGTCAACAACCTTGTATATGCGGGCGTAGCGATTACCGGAGCCGTTTTTGCCATACGGGGCGGCATTAGCGTAGGACAGCTTTCCTGTTTTCTAACCTATGCCAACCAGTATACGAAACCTTTCAACGAAATCTCCGGTGTGGTGACGGAATTGCAAAATGCGCTTGCCTGTGCGGCGAGGATTTTTGAACTGATCGAAGAAGAACCTCAGGTTCCGGAGCCGGAAAATGCGGTAGTCTTAGAACAGGCGGATGGTTCCGTCACCTTACAGGATGTGTCCTTCTCCTATGTGCCGGATAAAAAGCTGATCGAGCATTTCAACCTGTCGGTAAAACCCGGACAGAGGATTGCCATCGTCGGGCCTACCGGATGCGGAAAGACCACTCTGATCAATCTGCTGATGCGCTTTTATGATGTGGACAGGGGAGCGATCTATGTAAGCGGTCATGATATCAGACAACTCACCAGAAAAAGCCTCCGGGAAAGTTACGGTATGGTATTGCAGGAAACCTGGCTGAAAACCGGAACCATACGGGAAAATCTCATAATGGGCAAACCTGATGCCACAGAGGAAGAAATCATTGCCGCCGCCAGAGCATCCCATGCCCACAGCTTTATTAAACGCCTGCCGCAAGGTTATGATACGGTGATCACCGAGGATGGGGAAAATCTTTCCCAGGGACAAAAACAGTTGTTATGTATTGCAAGGGTCATGCTCTGCCTACCGCCTATGCTGATTCTGGATGAGGCGACCTCTTCCATTGATACCAGAACAGAGATCAAGATCCAGCAGGCTTTTGCCGCTATGATGAAGGGCAGAACCAGCTTTATTGTTGCACACAGGCTTTCTACGATTCAGGAAGCAGACGTGATTCTGGTCATGAAGGACGGGAATGTGATCGAGCAGGGAAACCATGAGGCACTGCTGGCTCAGGGGGGATTTTATGCGGAACTTTATCAAAGTCAATT
The DNA here is from genome assembly GCA_022510585.1 of Lachnospiraceae bacterium. Lineage (GTDB taxonomy): Bacteria > Bacillota > Clostridia > Lachnospirales > Lachnospiraceae > UBA3282. The sequence goes on along the minus strand of JAFLTF010000013.1, from coordinate 182 downwards.
TGCCAATTGACTATCAATTTCATTGACCGTCGATTTGCAAAATAAAAATCTCTTGCTAAACCATATTCATCTATGCTATAATACACCTTGTGGTCGAAAGAGAGCATTTTTCGCCGCACAGGTACAGATAGGGGCATAGTTCAAAGGTAGAACAGTGGTCTCCAAAACCATCGATGTGGGTT
>JAFLTF010000129.1 GCA_022510585.1 Lachnospiraceae bacterium | reverse complement strand
GATTGTAAATCCATAAACTCATCTTCAAATGCTTTACTCATTTCCTCTACCCCCTGATATCAAACATCAAATTTTCCCTCTTCAATCAGAGTCAGCAATACCTGTACATATCTTTCGCTCAACTGGGTCCCCGCTACCCGTTTCAGTTCCGCTACAATATCGTCCATTTCCATCTTCTCCCGGTATGGTCTTGTGGAATTCATGGCATCAAAAGTATCTGCTACGGCGATGATCTGGGCTACATCCGGGATCTCATCTCTGACTTTTCCGAAAGGATAACCCTTTCCGTCTATCCTTTCATGGTGAAATCCGGCTCCCAAGGCAAGTTCCGGTAATGTTTCAATTTCTTTCAGGATATTATAACCGTTGATGGCATGCTGCTTCATGATCTCATATTCTTCTTCCGTAAGTTTACCCGGCTTGCTTAAAATATCGTCCGGTATGGTAATTTTTCCGATGTCATGCATCAGACCGACCCTATAGATCTCATCAACCTCTGCCTCACTGTATCCCAGACTTTCCGCTATCATTTTCGTATATCCCGCCACACGGAAAGAATGTCCGTTGGTATACTGGTCTTTTATATCGATACTCTTTGCAAACACCTGAATCATCTGTCTGATAAACTTCTTATTCTCTTCCTGCTTCTGCAACAGCTTTTCCATCTTGTTGCGCGTATAGGTATGCGCAATAAACAGAGTCAGCAGTACTGCCACGGCAAATATGATGACCCAGAACCATATCTGCTCATAAAATGCCTTTGCTTTCACAAGCTTTATCGCAATGCTGTTTGTCTCTTCTCCGGTCATGCTGTCAACAATCGACAAGTGGAAGACATATTCACCACTGTCCAGATTCGTGTAACTGACCGGCTGCATTTCATGTCTGGACACGGATGTGACTTCTTTATCAAACCCTTCCAGATAATAATTCAGCCTGGGATTCTGCAGCGCATAAGTAAGGGCATAGCCATAAATAGTGATACGCCTGCAGTCCGCCGGAATCGTAACTTCTTCATCCCCATTTAAATAGATCATTTCATCGTCCATTTCCAGAAAAGGGATGATCAGCCTGACATCTGTCCCATCATGCCCGACCTTATTGATATTGATGCTGCTGACACCGGCAGAACCGGAAAGATACAATGTTCCGTCAGAAGAAAGATAACTTCTGGAGTTGGCTGTTGTGATGTATGGCAGTCCGCTGCTCATGTCATAAAAAGAATATACCAACTCCCCATCTGCAAGCAGATTGTCCTTATTGATTACATAGATTCCACTGCTGCCTAGGATCCAGATGCCTCCGTTTTCATCAAAATACATATCAAAGTTGTTGGAATACGGGAAATTTGATATCGTTTGTATTTTCTCATCCTGCATATAAGATACGGAATTACTGGTAATGATCCAGTATCTGTCACTCTGTGGTTCTTTTTTGATCTGCAGGATGATCTCGGATTCCAATCCGTCCTCTACTCCCAGATGCTTCACATTGTCATTTTCTACGACATAGAGTCCTCCGCCATCGCTGCCGAGATAAATACTGCCATCCTCTCCTTCACAGATGCACAATATCTCCGTATTACTAAGCCCGCTGTTTTCATCATAAGCTGCTATGATACTGCCGTTTCGGATCAGATTGACCCCGCCGCTTTCCGCAACGGCAATCGTTCCGTCCGACAGTTCCGTCATTGCCCGAACCCGGCTGGAAATCAAACCGTTCTCTGCATTGTAAAGCGTATAGTTTCCGTCTCTGGAATAACATACCAAACCATTCTCACTATAAGTACACAGCCAGAGATTTCCTGCGGAGTCTTCTTTGATACAGCGTATTCTGGCACTTTCCAGCAAATCTGTCAGAACATTTTCCTTCTGTTCGCTATTCTTACCCAAAAGCTGCAGTCCCGTATCAGTTCCAATATATAAATCACCCTGATAGATACAGGTAGTATTTACTACCGCACTCTCCAGATGAGCCAGTCTGGTAATATCCGTAAAGGGACTTTTTACGATTTTCATAACACCCTGTCTGGAAGAGGTGAACCATAGATTTCCCTCGAAGTCTACCATCATTGTATCTACGGAATTGTTCATCGGGAAGTTATTCAGACGGGTGTACTGCCCTTCTGCATCAAAATAGCCCACTCCGTTGTCTGCGCAGATCCAGATCCTGCCATCCTGAGACAGATAAATATCATTGATATTTTCCTGTGGAGCAGCAGAATAAAACTTCTTGTCCTTCATACCTTCACGCATATTGCCGCATACGATGGTGGAATCCCCCATACCTAAATATACCCTGCCTTTTTCACTCGGGTCCGGACAGATAGAGAACACCTCTCCGATCCCTAATTCTTTTCCATTGTAAAAGTAAGTTACCGTCAGGTTTTCCATGGAAAAAAAGCAGCCGTCTATCGTACTGCCGTAAACCACTCCGCCAGCATCTGTTTTCAACCGGCATACAAACTTTTCTTCCATTCTGGAATCCGCTATCATATGTAATTCATAATTCTTGTCAATATATGCCATTCCCTGCGTTGTAGCAAGTATGATATTCCCTGATGCATCTTCAACAATTGCACGAACAGATAGAGAAAGCAACCCTTCTGCTTTGCCAAAAAAACGAAATTCCCCATTATCATACAGCACGGCACCCTTATCATTGGTCCCGATCCATAATCGGTCCTCTTTGTCCACATATAAGCTCATGACACTGGTAATGCCCTCAGACGATTCAAAGCGGTAAAAATCATTTCCGTCATAGCGTATCAGACCGCTGTAGCCGCCAATGTAAATAAAACCGTTCCGGGTCTGGGCAACCGCATTTGCCTCGGATGTGGGGAGTCCGTTGCTGTTGTCGTATAGAATCGCAGAAAATCCCCACTCTTCTTCACCGACAGCAGGCCCCTTCGCAGATGCTGTCCTGACAGGGAGTAACAGACTGATTATTACGAATATAGCCAGAAACAGATGTTTCCTATGTAGATAAAATCTTTTGTTATGCATAGTTTCTCCTTTATTGACTGGCAATTTTAAAAGCCCTCTGCAAATAAGCGCAGATGAATGGCGGCTGCTTGGCAGAGGGCTTGGAAGTTATGGTGTATTATTTTCAGAAGAGAGCTGCACGACTAATTCCTGCAAACGCCGGATTTCAGCCTTTTGGTCTGCGATTTCGGCTTTCTGCTTCGCTATCTCAGCCTCTAGTTCACCCACTATCATGCTGGGGAGTTTTATCAAAGGTTCCGTCATCTGCTTTACCTCCTCTTTCATCTGCGGATACTGGTATAATACTCTGTCCATAGCATGGTGAAACAATCTCATATAGTCGTAATACTCCCTTTCCGTCAAATATCCGTCAGAGTATTCTTCTTTCAATACCAATATAACTTCCTCCACAAACTCTGTCAATTCCTTTCTCGTCAAGGGCTGCTTCCGATTGGAAGCCAATTTCGGACGCAGGCGTAAGATGGTATAGGGGATGAAAAGGGTAAGATGTTTCTCTTTGATTTCCTGAAGGGAATAGGTCTGGATCTTGACCGTTGGGATCTTGTAGATATGTTCGCTGTTGTCTTGAAATACCACACGGCATTTTAGATCATCCGGCAGGGCATCGTTTTTCTCAGGATAGATGACCACGGAACGGGGAAAATATAATGTTACCTCTCCGGTATCCTTGTCCACTTCCTTCGTATGTATGATGGCAAAGCGCACGTCATAGGCAAACATCCGGATAACCATTTCGTTGTCGTTTTTCATCTGGCATTCCAGGTGATAGTAGTCACTGCCGGCTACCAGAAGGGCAATGTCCATGAGTGTGGATGTGGGCGGCTTTTCTTCGTCTTCCTGAAAAGAGGAAGTCTCTGTCCCCAATACTACGATCGGCGTATCTTTCGAATACTCCCGCCCGTAGACTTCTTTAAAGAGTGGGAAAAGCTGGGTGGGCATGGCAGCGACAATGGCTTTTAGAATCTCATCCCACAGCTTAGCGCCATCGAAAGCTGCAGCGTCTGATATAGAATTTGATTTTTCCATTAAGATCTCCTTTCTTTTGTTAATCATGTTGATAGGTTGTAATCAAAACTGTGAAATGTGGCGAAACGCCAGAATTGGTGGATAAGTCAGACTGACTTATCACAAATCGTATTCACGAGAATCAGTATAGCAGTTTAAAAATGAAATGTCTACACATTATTCCCCAATCCGATATTTTCCATCGGAAAATTTTCTTATAACCCCCTGTGTAGGAAAATCAGGATATAAACTCCCATAGGGTTCCTTCATTCCTCATCCTCACTTTCCCAG
>JAFLTF010000128.1 GCA_022510585.1 Lachnospiraceae bacterium | reverse complement strand
CCATTATTTTACCGTCTCTTTTGCTCGGAAATGGTGAAAACTGGCATTTACCGGACCAGATCGTGTCAAGCGAATATCTGACTTTAGAAGGAAGAAAAATATCTACCAGTCAAAATTACGCAATCTGGGTCAAGAAACTGTTAGAACATTATGAACCGGATTCGATTCGTTACTTTTTCTTAGCAAACGGTCCTGAAAAGAAAGATGCCGATTTTTCGTGGAGGGAATTCGTGCATAGTCACAATGGTGAACTGCTCGGAGCATACGGAAATTTTGTGAACCGCACGTTAATGTTTATTGTAAAATATTTTGACGGAATTGTACCAAAGGGAATCAATAGTCCATCTCTAAACAATCAAATAGATGCATTGTTTGTTTCTATCGGCAGGCAGATTGAAAACGGGACTTTTAAAGACGCAATTGCTGAAATATTTGATTTTATAAGATATGCAAATAAGTTTTTTGATACGAAGCAGCCTTGGATCACCAGAACTACGGATGAGGAAGCATGTGAAAATACACTTTATCAATGTGTTCAGATCATTGCCAATTTGGCAGTCTTGCTGTCTCCGTTTTTACCGTTTTCATCAGAGAAAGTTTGCAAATGGCTGAGTATCAATAACCACTGGGAAAAACAGTCTGTTCCGGTCGGTTATTCACTTCCGGAGGTGGAGATTCTATTTCAAAGAATAGACAAAAAAGTGATAGAAATTGAAACAGAAAAGCTCAGCTCTGTGGGGCTCTTGAATTCGACAGCGGAAAAGGAATAAGGACAAAGCTAAATACAGTGCTTTTCTTAGTGTTTTTTTCGTTTAATCACCATATGAACGGTATCACCTTGTATTTTACTTTCTTTTTGTACTCGGTATATCCGGTCAATTCTTTCTCAAGGACTTCTTCCTCATTACGGATTCTCTTGGATAGAATGGCCGGATATACAAGAAAAATAACAAAGGAAATCAAGGAGCCAAGCACCAATGGCATACTAAGAAACAAAAGGATCGTCACACTGTACATGGGATGGCGGACGATACCGTATAAACCGGTATCAATGACCTTCTGATTTTCCTGTACCTCTATCGTGCGGGAAAGATAAGTGTTTTCCCTAAGAACTTCAGCATAAAGTAGATAAGAGAGCAGAAAAACCACAGCCGCTGCTAAAGAAACCCACTTCGGTAAAATAATCCACTGAAAACGGAAGTTCAGTCCGGCTGTCACAAACCCCAAAACGAACATGAGGCCGCTGAGTTTGATGACCAAGCTCTGCTCGTCCTCTTTCTCCTTTGCGTTTAGCCGCTTCTTCAATAAATCCGGATTCCTAAACATCATTACGATGCCCGCGAAGAACATGGGAACAAATAAAATCCCCATAAGCAGCCATGCGTTCCAATAATAAAACGTTCCCGCAGGCAAAAAGATCAGCACGCCAAGAAGGACTGTTCCGGCTATAAATTTCAGTATCGCTTGAAAAAATAATTCTTTCGTCATCTTAGTCTCCATTTTGTTTCTTTTTATTGAAAGTTATATTAATCATAAATCTATACCTCCTTTTCGTCAAATATAACTCATGACGCAGCGTCACAAGCAACCCATGACGCAAGGGGATTTTTCATTTTTTATACCATCCTAATCAGGATATGTCTCTTTCAAGTACTCAATAAGCATCTCCGGGATATACTGATAATGATGCGACTCGTATAATCTGTATGTCGCATCAGCTCCATGCGATTCCAGTCTTTTATTCAAAGCCTCAAGACCTTCAAGCGTCGAATAATGCCCATTATACCTATCTGCATAATCCGGATCCTCCAAAGAACCTCCGCAGAGGAAGACAGATTTTTTCAAGGTTGTATTACGTTCAAAATATCCATAATCGCTCTCATATCCCTGAACATCAAGGTAATCCGGGTCTTCATAAAGGCACCAAAAAGCCGGACTTCCTATTATGTAATGACCAAATGGCTGATTCTCATACCTGTCAGAATTGAAGAGCGCATAGTGTGTGAAGATACCTCCGTCTGAATGACCATAAAGTGTTGAGTTACGATAATCTATATTGTAATTCTCACCAAGAAACGGCATGAGATTATCTGTAATGAAATCGAGCAGCGCAGCACGCTTAATGACAAGATGAGCCATACGGTTGCTTTCGTCCCTGCCGTTCATATGATAGCCATATCCCAGAGTCACGAGAATAACATCCCCAGCTTTGCCCTCTTCCATGACTTGGCGCAGTTCTGGCGTATTACCGAAGCGATACACACCATCCGTCAGCAAAAAGACCGGATATGTCCTGTTCGGGTCATAGTCAATTGGAAGAACTACATGCACAAGGAATTCGATATTCATCTCCTCATCATAGATACTAATCTCTTCGATGCTGTCACTGATTGCTTTGACAGAATTATAATCATACTCCCATTGATCTCTATAGTCACTGTATTCATTACCATTCCCGATACCCCATAGATCATTCAGATCAACGCTTCCCTCCGGTAATGCCTCATAATTTCCGTTCATATAGCATTCATAAGCCAATCGAACCTTACTGACAATGATATCTGCTTCTGCCTCAGATTTACCGCTTCGGATTTTATCTTCTCTTAGCCATTCATAATACTCTTCAAGATTCGCACATTCTACATTCTCTTCTATATATTCTCCATCCTCATTAATGTAGGATTGTATGAATTGTATAACGTCTCCTTCGAAAAGATACTCATCAATAGAGATTGCCTCAAACAGATAGTCGCCGTCCACCAGATAATAAACATAGGGGACACTGAAATCTGCAGGCAAAGACGCAAAATTTTCTTCTATTTCCCGATATTGTTCTTCCGCCATGGTATCGCGCGAATCTTGGATTTGCCTGTACAAGTCATCCTTTGTCATATTACCCTTTTCTATCTGTACAGTATGCTCCTGCGCATTGAAAGCCTCCACCGGTTCCATGATCTCCGGTTCATCAAGCAGAGTAAGTTCATGCTTATCAACTCTGTTCAACTCTGTATCGGTCATCTTATTAACCAGCTGTACCTTCGCCTTCTCTGTCACGCTATTACATGACACGGCCGATATAAGTATTACTATTGACAATAAAAATAATAGGATTTTTTTCATTCTTCTATACCGTCCTTCCTTATTGCATCCTTATCTCGTTAAGCGATTATCATTATATTCGCTATGACATGTACAAACAATAAGTATTATGCTATAATTTATAACAATATCGTTAAAATGTAAGCATAAACGGGGTATATATATGATAAATGAACATTATATTGCAAAACGAGAGCAATGGCGTGCCATGATACGGCAGCGCGACGATCGCTCGGAGATCGTAAACTATGATGATCCGTCATTTCCTTCATACTCTTTCGAAGGGCATATGGACGGTTCCTCTACATGGATAAAGAAAGTGCATTGGCATGAGGATGTGGAAATAATGACGATCCTCACCGGAAAAATGGCTTATAGCATCAACGGCAGTGTTGTAGAAATAAATACGGGTGATACAATATTTATCAATGCCAAACAACTTCATTATTCAATGGACATCGATAACACTTACTGTACATACATAATTACGGTGATTCATCCGCGTCTTCTGATGTCATCGCCTGAAGTCGAGTCAGAATATGTGCTTCCAATCATCGCAGATTCCAGTATTCCTTACATACTTTGGCGCTCAGAAGATCCGGTGTCATCTAGAATCTCGACAATTACAAGAGAAATCAATACTTCACGCGGAAATCAGTTCGAAATAACACGAAGATTTTTCGAGTTATGGCATTATGTTCTTGAGTATGCTTCTGTCAACATTACGGAATTCTCGCCCTTACACTATCAGCATATCGAGAGTCTTAAGGACATGATTGGTTTCATCAAAGAGAACTACACAGATCACGTCTCCTTGACAGAAATCGCTGCATCCGGAAATGTAAGCAAATCAAGCTGCAACAGCATCTTCAAAAAACATACGGGGCGCACGCCTAATGAATACCTCATACGGTACAGGCTGGACAAAGCAATGGAGCTCCTGTCCACTTCTGACAGAACAATCGGAACGATAAGCGAGATGTGCGGATTTGCCTCAGCAAGCTACATGACCGAACAGTTCGTCAAATCTCATAACATTACTCCCAGAGATTTCAGGAAAGGACGAAGAAAGTAAAGCCTGGAAAGATAGATTTTACAATATTTTCACTGCTTCAAGACAGAAAAAAGGCTTCCAAGAAAACTCTCGGAAGCCTTGATTTTACTGAATAATTTTAATGAATTCGCAAGAATTCTATTTACTCGAT
>JAFLTF010000127.1 GCA_022510585.1 Lachnospiraceae bacterium | reverse complement strand
TGACGCAAGCAAGAAAGAGGTTCAGGTTGAGGTTGTGATGGGATAATAAGTGCAGTCTTGAAACCTGTATCGCAAGAATCATGAAATGTACGACCACACTTGGGGTAAGCCTGAGTGTGGTCGTTTTACGAATACTAGGGAAATATTTAAGAAACTAGGTTTGTTTTTCTAAAACACACCGGTAATAAAAATTTCCAGTCCGATAATGATCAAAATGACACCGCCCAATATGGATGCGCTGTTGGATAATCTGGTACCGAATTTTTTACCGATGATTAGTCCTGCCATGCTGATAAAGAATGTCACCACAGCAATGATCAAGGCACAGACAAGCGCCATCATAAAACCGTATTCGGCAATGGTAAAGCCCACAGATAATGCGTCTATGGAAGTAGCGATCCCCTGAATAAGGAGCGCGGTCAAGCCTACTTTAGTCCTTTCTTCATCCTGCTCCTGTTTTTTCATTCCCTCTATCAGCATTTTTCCTCCGATATAGAGAAGCAGTACCAGTGCGATCCAAGGAATGCATTTTTCAAACAGTTTCAAGTACTGAAGGATCGTATGCACGCAGACCCAGCCGATCATCGGCATGAGAGCCTGAAAAAAAGCAAATACGCCGGCAATACCGCACATTTTTTTACTTTTCATAGCAGGCTCGCTTAAACCGTTTGCCAAGGATACGGAAAAGGCATCCATAGCCAGTCCGACACCCAGCAAGATACTGTTAAAGAAAAATAACAAACTCCATTCCATCATTTGTTCCTCCGAAACCCTGAAATTAAAAAACCAGATACAGCTTCAAACTATATCTGGATATACTCTGTAAATATTAGACTCCATGCATAGTTTGAAAGCCATACATGAGTCTCGCAATTTAAAACAAGCCAGACCTTCCGGTCAGTATGTTGACTTGCTACGATATACGCTTGCTACTCCCTCATGGAAGTTGATTTTATAAGATTTTATCACGGAGCGGTTCTTTTGTCAAATTTGAAAAAAGAAACATAATAGGTTATAATGATAGAAAATTTTATACTGATCAGAAAATGAAACGGAGGTATCCTATGAACGAAGTATTAGATGCAATTGCAAAAAGAAGTTCCACCCGTGGTTTTACACAGCAGAAGCTTACCAAAGAGGAGTTAGATGCTTTGATCTTAGCCGGTCTGCAGGCGCCGACAGCAGCCAACAAACAGGAGATCCATATTACCGTGGTAGATGGTGACAATCCGATTCTTGCGGAGATTGAAGAAGCAAAAAATCAGGAAAAGGGAATTCATAATCCCCAGAAGAATTTCTATTTTGATGCGCCGACCGTGCTGATCTTGAGCGGTGCTGCGGATTTTTACTGGAGCAAGGTAGATGCAGGCATTGCTGTGGAAAATATAGCGATTGCAGCAGAAGCCATGGGGCTTGGCAGCCTGATCATTGGCTGTATCAAGGATGCTCTCTATAATGAGAAGAGAGAATATTTTGCCAAAACTTTGCAGTTGCCCGAAGGGTATGAATATGAGATCGCGATTGCACTTGGGCACAAGGCGGTTACAAAAGAACCTCATGAGTATAGTGTAGAGAAAAATGTGACTTATTTGTAAGTAGGTTTTCTTCCCTATTGAAATTGAACATTGACCTCGTACTCCCCGATATCATAGGAACTGTGCATAAAGTTTTCAACTAACAGGCTCGCATTTGCCCTGGCTTTATCAAGTAAGCCTTCCGCTATTGCTTTTTCTTCCTCGCTCTTTTGCAGATTAGCCAATGAGTCGGTTACGTCTGTAACATGAATGGGGTTAAAAATGTTGTTTGTCTCATCATAAAGCTGAAAACTGTCCTGATCGATGCTGGAACTTATGATCTCAACATCGGGGAGTGTAACGGTTATTACTTTATTCGTATCGTTTTTAACAACCTGGATCTTGGTAAAATCAATACCGGCCATGATCGTGCCGTCGTAACTGTAAATAAAGGATGATGTTGTAAAAGGTATCTTAAAATCATTGATTTTTCTTGAACTGTCAAATTGTTCTACATGGGTATAGCCATACTCGGCGGTACATAATTTTCCGATATTAGCCAGATTGGATCTCATCGTTTCTCCGGAGATCTGAATTTCTTTCTCAACTACTTTTTCTACTGTTTTTTCCACTTCTTTGATGACTTCGACCGTTTTGATCTGTTTGCTGTAGTAATATTTTGTCCCCAGAAAGATTGCAAAACAAATACAAACGATCACAAGTATGCCGATTATTTTATAAAGTAATTTTTTCATTATACGCCCCTTATTTATTGGTTTAGAAATTTATTTAATATTTTACCATATTTTAGGATTTGTGCCAAATAATTGCATGATTCCATGGAACGTCTTATAATATTGCATGCAAGTTTTAAATTTGTTTAGTAAAAAACCATAAATATTCCTATCCCCATTCGTATCATTTATAGCAGGCATAAATTGATTGGAGGTTAGATTATGAAAAAGATAGTCGCAATTATTTTATTAGTTTCCTTAGTGATGTCCCTTACGGGCTGTACGAATGGGGGTTCGCAGGAACAGGATGCCCTGGCAGTCAGTCGCGCCGTTTATCCCGAGAGGGTGCCTTTTCCGGATCAGGCATCCTATCTTAAGTCAAATGGAGAAATAAAATATTCCTACTACAATGCATATGAGGCATGGCAGAAGGATAACTGGGAAAAAGAGGAACTTTCGGTAGATGACTGGGATGAGTTAAATCCGTTTTTTACTGACAGCATCAGGCAGTTTCTTTCCGATTCACAGGGACAGAACAAAGTTTATTCTCCGTTAAATGTTTATATGGCACTGGGGATGCTTTCGGAAGTGACGGAGGGAGAGAGCCGCAGTCAGGTGCTTGCCTTGCTTGGAGAAGACAGTGTGGAAGAACTGCGTACACAGGCAGATTCCATCTGGAACGCCAATTATCGGAATGACGGTGTGACCACAAGCATCCTTGCAAGCTCGCTCTGGCTCAATGAAAATATAAAATTTAATAAGTCTACGTTGGATTCTCTGGCAAAGTATTACTATGCATCTTCCTATCAAGGAACCATGGGTTCTGAAGAATTAAATCATGCGTTTCGCAGCTGGCTGAATGAACAGACGGGAGGTCTACTGGAAGGACAGACATCGAATGAAAGTTTAGGCGCCGATACAATCATGGCTTTAGCCACAACGGTTAATTTTCATGCGAAGTGGAAAGATGAGTTCAGGAAAGGCAGAACTAAAGAGGATGTTTTCCATGGAATAAACGAAGATATCAATTGCGATTTCATGTATCAGGATGAAGAGGATATCTATTATTGGGGAGATAAATTTTCTGCTGTTTCAAAAAGATTGAAAAACAGCGGTAACATGTGGTTTCTTCTGCCGGATGAAGGGGTATCCGTAGATGAACTTATAGAAAGCGAGCAGGTAATGGAATTTCTTCTTTCCGATAAAAGGGAGTGGGAGAACACAAAATATCCAATCGTACATCTGGCAGTTCCAAAATTTGACGTCGATTCCGATATGGATTTGATCCCCGGTCTGAAAGCATTAGGGGTGACAGATGTATTTGATTCGACTGTTGCGGATTTTTCACCGATGATGAAGAATATGGACGATATTTTTCCCTATGTTTCTAAGGCAAAACATGCCGCTCGTGTTAAAATTGATGAAGAAGGATGCACGGCAGTTGCCTATACGATCATAGTCGAAAGCGGTGTAGGGGCTGCAGCACCGCCGGATGAGGAAGTCGATTTTATACTGGACCGGCCTTTTCTCTTTGTCATCACCGGTGAGGGAGAGATACCTTTGTTTGTAGGGGTAGTAAATCGGCCGGTTTAAGAGATGAATATGAGGAGCGAAATATGAAACATTTATTACGGTTAACGGATTTGAAAACAAATGATGTATTTGAGATTTTTTCCATTGCAGATGATGTGCAAAAAGGGAAGTATTCCGATATGCTTAAAGGGAAAAGTATTGTATTGTTTTTCCCTGATACCAGCATCCGAACAAGAGTCACTTTCGAAAGGGGCATTTATCTACTAGGTGGGCAGCCAATTCTTTTTCCTACAGAGACCCTTGATAAAAAGGAGGACTTAAGGGATGTTTGCGGTTATCTGAATCAATGGGCAGATATGCTCATTATCAGGCATCCGAAGCTTGAGCTTTTGGAGGAAATGGCTAAGTATGCAGATATTCCCGTGATCAATGCCATGACGAATTGCAATCATCCCTGTGAGATTCTTTCCGATCTATATTCCTTATCAAAGATCAGGCAGGATTTTATGAAGGATAAGTATCTGTTCTGCGGCAAAAAGGGAAATATCGGACTGGCATGGAAGGAAG
>JAFLTF010000126.1 GCA_022510585.1 Lachnospiraceae bacterium | reverse complement strand
TTCTTATCCGCGGTACCACCCGCATTGACAAGCCGCCATCTCCAACAAGATGTTTGATCGCCCTGCCCACTCTGACACTTAACGCGTGCAACGTATTACCCTAGCATAATCTGCTTGCAATTTCACTTATATAAGCAGTTTTTATGGTTCAGATAATCTGCTCCGGAGTGTTCCCAATCCTTACTTCCTGCAAACAGCGCTCTCAGTCGGTGACGCCGTATTCCTGTTGTTTTCCGTAAAGCGAGTCTCCTTCAACGCATTTTCTACTTTTATTGTATATCACAAATCAATTAAAAATGCAACTATTGTCCTAAAAAAAGTACAATGCCCTATTACTGCGGTCCTACATATTCTGCGCTGCCGAAGCCAAGGATCATAATAAAGATGGCATTTAAAAACAATAAACCAAATCCGAAGCCAACACCCTGACCAAATGCCTTAGCCAGTTTGAACAAACAGATAATATAGAAAATAGCTCCAACGCAGGGTACAAACAGCAATAAGAACAACCAGCCGTTGCCAAATGCAATATCAAACAAACAATAAAGATTGTAGAACGGCACGATTGCTCCCCAGCCCGGCTTTCCTGCCTTGGTAAAGATTTTCCACATTCCTATCAATGTAGCAATAGCCACTACCAAGCTGACAAGATAAAATCCTGCACCAAGTGAGGCAAGTATGGAATAAGTTAAATCATCTGAATACATTTTGTTTCCTCCTCATAAAAAATAAAATTTTTTAATGTAATAATACACTTAAGAATATTTTATTTTATATATCGGAAAATAGCAACAAAATTTTTCTAATTTTTCTCTAATCTCCTTACCAGATAGCAGAATTCATCCTTATATTCGTCAGATTTGGTATCAATGTTTTTGAGTCTGTCGATGACCGTGCGCATGGTGGCCTCTCCTTTATAGGAGCTGTCATTTGCAACCAGACCAAATTCCGCCACTGCCATTGCAAAGCGCATATCCTGACTCGGTTCTTTTACATAGCCTTTTTTATCTACCGGATAAGACAACAGAAGGCTTTTGGATTCTCCCGGTTTTTTATAACGGATATTAACGGTAAACCATTCTTCATCCGGCAGTTTCTTTTTATCCGCATATTTTAAGGTGGTTCCCGCATAGGTAGCAGCAGCATCCGTTGTCACGATCTCATATAATACGGTTACCGTATGTCCCGCACCGATTTCACCGGCATCTTTCGTATCATCTGCAAAGTCCTGCTCCGCCAGCTGTCTGTTTTCATAACCGATGAGACGGTAGCCTGCAACCACATCCGGATTGAATTCCACCTGCAACTTTACATCCTCCGCTACTGTTACCAGAGTTGCTCCCATTTCCTCAACCAAAACTTTCTTTGCCTCCGCCAAGGAATCAATGTAAGCATAATTTCCGTTTCCCTTATCGGCAAGTGTTTCCATTTTATTGTCCTTGATATTCCCGGTCCCGAAACCAAGTACGGACAGATAAACACCTGATTTTTTCTTCTCCGTGATCAAAGCTTCCAATTCCGCTTCCGTCGTCAGACCAACGTTCAAATCGCCGTCGGTTGCCAGGATCACTCTGTTATTTCCGCCCTTGATGAAGTATTTTTCCGCAAGTTTATATGCCGTGATGATTCCGTCGCTTCCCGCTGTGGAACCGCCGGCTTCCAGGCTGTTGATCGCTTCCAGGATCACCTTCTTATCTGTCCCTTTCACGCCTTCTAAGATCACTCTGTCTTCGCCAGCATAGACCACGATCGATACCTTGTCTTTAGCAGTCAGATTCTCTGTCAGCATGGAAAAAGATTTCTGCAGCAGCGGCAGTTTGTCATCCGAATACATGGAGCCTGAAACATCCAGCAAAAATACCAGATTGGACGCAGGTGCCTCTGAGAAATCGATATCCTTTGTTTTCAGTCCGATCATAGCAATCTTGGTATTCTCATTCCACGGACAGTTTGCAATCTGGGTCGTCACTCCAAAAGGTTCCCCCTTTTTCGGACCTGCGTAGTCGTAACTGAAATAGTTGAGCAATTCTTCAATTCTGACAGCACCGTCAGGTATATCATCCAGAGAATAGCCGTCTTCTATCATTCTGCGCAGATTGCTGTAGGACGCTGTATCCACATCTGCCGAAAAAGTGGAAAGCGGATTGACAGAAACTGCCATAAAGCCCATTTCTTCCAGTGCATTGTATTCCTCTGTGTCGGGCACTTCATAATAATCCGGCTTCCAGTATTCTTCGTAATCACTGTAAGTATCATAATCATCGTAACCATCATATTGCATGGACTTTTCCGCTCTGTCGTAAGAATTCGTTATCCCATCTGTCATGTCGGCGCCGACACTTTCTGCAGCAGGTGCACTGTCTTCTGCGGGCCACTCGTAATCATCCGTTGTTGCCCAGTCAGTCCCCCCGACATCTTCTGACGTTTCCGCTTCATAGGAATATCCGTCATAATCTCCTACATCTGCTGCTGCCGTATCACTGCGCTCTTCATTTGACTGACCGCAGCCTGTCAGCGTCCCCGCTGTCATCGCAAGTACAAGCAGCAGACTAATCCCTCTTCCTGAAATACATTTTTTCCCGAAACCAACGCTATTTTTTTTCATAAAAATTCCTCCCTTTTCTTTTTGTATCAATGCCTGATACTAAAGATACGAATGGGGAGGAAAAATTTATGGGATTTTTTTAATTTTTATTATTTTTTAAGGTGATTCTAAGAAATCTTTGATGTTGCTTATTGTCTGTACCACTTCATAGAATGATATTTTGACACTTCCTCTGTAAAACCAACAGATTGATATAGATGGTATCCATCTTCTGTAGATTTCAGTTCTACAACACTTAAATCTTTTTCAACTGCATCTGATAGGAGTTTATTCATGATTGCCTTTGCATATCCTTTATGCCGATATTCCGGCTTGGTATAAACATTCAGTACCGTCCCTGTGCGGCCGGTGATAAACGCTGGGCTCATTGGTTTCTCAACCACCAGTAAAAAAGCACAGGCAGCGATTTCTTCCTGAGCCCTTATCAGATAACAAAAGATGTTCTGATTAAGGTTCTTTTGAAAATAGCCTGGTAGATCCTGGCTGATCTTCTCCATATCCGTTTCACTTAAGTTACCAAGGTCCTCTTTCAGATATGCTAACCTCAATTCTGTCAACATGGCAATATCTTCTATGTTTGCATTTTCAACTTTCATAAGAATCCTCCGTTACCGCTATTGTGTGAAAACCCGCCCGTTGCTGCAAGCAACGCATATTAACATTCAAACTTTTCTTGATTTTTAGGAGGCAAAAGTGTTTCTCTTAATAATCTACAAATTTTATCTTGATTACGAAGTAAAAGTTGTCTGTGTCCTAAATCATCAAAAATTTTTTCTTCATAATTTTGAATATATTATTTTAAAATCTTATAAGATTTTTTTGCATAAGGCTCTTTGCTTCCACACCACAGATGAACTTTTGTATTTGTATCCTTTAAGTCTAAATTTGCTCTATATGTATAATTTTCATAAAAATTATTTCGCAATGATTCGTCACTTATCCCTGAAAAAGTCATACGGGTAAACATTCCAACATCTTCTTCTCCTAATCCCATAAGACTCATTACAATATTCATTGATTTAGGAAATTTACCGCCATTTTTCTTTACCATATTATATGTTCTCACGCCATACCAAGCAGCAATTTTTCCTTAATGTGCAACATACACGCCATCTAAAACGGCAGTTTTAATATCTAACTTGTTTCTTGCTAAAAGCTTGGAAGCACAGTTGCACCCTGTGAAATGCCATATATTCCATCTATTTTCCCACTATGATTTTGCTTTATGTATTCTTCTATTTCCGCAAAAGTAGTAAATGTAGGACTATTTGGATACATCCCATCCATTGTAGATATAATTAATCTAAAATCTTTTTCTCCATATTCATTAAATAACATTTGACACATCCCCTTTATAAACTTCGATTTGTTCACTTCACAAAAACCGGAACTTGTTTAGATAAATTGTACTAACTCCTTTGATAATCTCATTTTCATTTTTCTGAATTTCTCTATATTTCTCACTCCTACACAAGACTCATTACAAGTTATCTGTAATCCTCTTCTAACCCCATCTAATGCTGTATACCCCACGCAATAATTACCATCTACTCCAACCAACTCTAATGATTTTACATCCATCTTTTTCAAATATTCTAGGAATTTATCATTAGAAAACGCACTTTTCTTCTTTTTTTCAAAAAAGTTATTTGACACTACATTAAGTCCTTTTACTAATTTTTTTTGTTTTTTACCAAATTCCCAAAAAAATTTATTTGTAATATAGATTACGGATTCTGCTGGATATTCAGCAATTCTTTTATTTATAGTATTAATCAATTTTTCTGTATCATATGAGTATAACTTTTTATTTCTTTTTGTACCCATATAATCTTCTTGCATATC
>JAFLTF010000125.1 GCA_022510585.1 Lachnospiraceae bacterium | reverse complement strand
TCAGATGCCCGTACTTTCCGATCTGATAATGCTCCGTGTCGGGCAGCTCCAAGTTGGGAATGAGGTAATCGCCCTCTCTCCGATAGGTGCCGCCCATTTCTTCAAAAATAGATTTCATTGCGGACTCCTTTCGTGGTAAATGATATTGGTGCAGTTGCTGGAAAGCCTTGAAATCAGCGGCTTTCGCCTCCTTTCTCACAACTGCTTATCATTCACCACAAACGAGCCGCAGTCATGATGTAGTATGCGAAGGATAAATCCTTCCTTTATACAATACATCATGGTTCTGTATGCTCTCGCTTTCTCCAGCCTGCATATCCTCTGATGACTGTTCAAATTGGTAAAGGGGAAAATGTCGAAACAGCAGGGAAAAAATATGTGTGACTGTCAAAATCTAGTAAAATTGTGTCAAGAAAGTGAGAAACGGCACGATAGATTTTTTATGGAGAAATCGCACATGAAGAAAAGGGCTAAAATCACAGCCCTAATCCCTTCCCGTCAAATATGCCGGCGTTCACGCCTGTGGCATATATCCCACCCTACCTGGATCAGTAGTTATGAAAGGATTTTGCCCGCTGTCCACACCCTTTTCACTGTGCCATCTTTAACTTTGTCAAATATCGCATGCACATCTTTTTCCACTATGCTTTTTCAAGAGAAACTTAATGATCCCACTCAGCAGCATATCACATTTGATATGTTCACTGAGTGGGGTCATTCAATATTCATGCATTACCTTTTTGAAACTGTTCCGCCAAAAGAACTCTGTGCTGATAAAGACTGTCGTATAGTCCTCCTATGAACTCCTCATACTCATCCACAATTCTTTTTCTCATCTGCGCATTGTCCGAATCGTTTTTATAGCATTTTTTCATAATATACTTTACGCACTTTTCAAACCGGCCACTCTTCTTTACTGCGGCAACCAATTCCTCACGAATGTTTTTATTCCCTTCAAAGCTGTTCTTCATGATCCTGGTTGCCTCGCGGTCAAAGGGCGAGAGGATATACCATCGGATGCAGTCGTCTAGGTAGGAGGCGAAGTTCCTGCCTCGGCTGAACGTATGCGGATAGCAGGGGATCGCCAGATGAGGATATTTCTGATCCGGCTTGAATACCTTTTTCTGAATCGACAGAAAATCGATATTCTCTTGTCTGTCGGTATAGGAGTCGAACACCTGCAAATAATCAAGCGCCCTTGCGGTTTCGCTCATTTCAATGGTATGCGGGGTCTGATCTGGTCTGAAGCGGAACCTATATACCTGCTTTCTTTGCGCATTGATATGAATGGACTCAGTTTGAACCAATCGGTGGGGGAAGTGGCGAACTGTTTCAGACCGGATATTCTGTGCTTCGACATCCTGGATAGCCACGTCGGAATCCTTGAAATATTCGGGTAACGGCAGTTCGGTATGGAACAGTATATCGCGGGCCCAGAATCGTGTAATGGGAATGCGCTCTGTGCCGACAATCAAATTCATGGAATGCAAATAGTCCTGATAAGGCTCAATAAACTTCTGGAACTGTTCTGCCGATATATTCTGGTAGAACAGGAGAATTAGGGATAGCAGGACACCAGGCATTTTCTCGAACCGATTTTCACCAGGCCTTTTTTCGGCTAATTCACAGAGATGTCTACACCATTTTTGAAGGATCGGTCCACGGATATTCAGAAGCTCCTGCTCGGAGATCGCACCCTCCTTGAGCCGGTCTCGGTCGATGTTTAGGTATCGCATAGGATCGTCGTCCAAAAGCAAAATATTCCACTCCAAAAAACCCGCATGAGAGTGCTTCAATCGATTTCCGGGAGGATAGATAGTCTCCGTGTTGGAGATTTCGTTGAATTTATAGCTGACGTGATATAGGTTTTGAACGGTTTCCGGTAGGAACACCTGCTTCTCCGCGCCCTGTGTTCGAATCCTGCAGGGACGCACTTTGAGGCAATAGATACGGCATGCCGCTTCGTCCCAATAGTAAGCAGCGCTGTCGATAAAGAAACAGGACTCACCTCTGTTGCCGATCAATGGTTGGATGGACTCACCAAAAGTGATAAATGGTAATGATCCCCTGTCCTTTAAATCGCTGGCGGAGAGGAAGTAACTTCTGCGGAGGTATTTCTTATCGCGCTTCTGATCCGCACCTAACTCATCGTGCGTGATCTCCTGGTAGATAATGTTAAAATAATCGCATTTCACACTTCTGATGCGTTCCTTGCATACCTGACATATCTCGGCGTAGGCGATATCAATCTCGTCTCCAAAATCAAATTCCGTGTCATAGTAGTGAAAATGATCGCGATAGCTGTCTCCTGCTTCTGGGTTGATCATTTTGTGTGGATCGATGGTGATCTTCACATTTGTCCCCTGAACCGTGTTGTCATAGAACATCCCGTCTTTGTTGGGGGGGACATCACGTACGTCAATCTTTCCCCTGCTTTTACCGTAAGAATACAGAGAGATGAGCCGCTCCGGTTGGTTGGGCTGGCGGGTATAGAATTCAATGCAATCGGTCAACTGGAACACAGATTGAAGCCCAATCCCGAAAATTCCGGATGGTTTCATCCAGGCAGGCATATTCTCCATCAGTTTACGCAACCGAGTGTTGTTTTCCTTGCTAGAACCGATATCTGCAATGTAAACGACATCATCAAGAGCAATCCCGATCCCCTTGTCTTTGACAACGATTAGGATCTGCTTTTTTTCTAGATCTTTGATGACCTCTACTAGGATGTCATAATCGTTAAAAATAGTGTTTCGCTTATTCACCAAAAAATCGGTCAGATTCAGTCCGGAAATGGCATCGTTTTTGGAGAGACCGTATTTTAGGTATACATTTTGCGTAATATTCTCCCAAAGCTTCAGCAACGAGGCATCGACAGCATTTTGTATCACTTCTCGAATGCCCACGTATTTGTCACGGTAGATGCTGGTACCTTCTAAAAGCTTCATTACCCGTTCCTGTGACATTTGCATCTGCAGCTTTTTATTTGTGGAACGGTACGGTTTTCCGTTTACAAAGATTTTAATATCGGGCTCGCCGGGGGGCATCCCAAAATCATCGGGGGCGATCTGTTCCCAATTAAGCCGCAAATCGAGACATTCTTTCTGGAGCCAGCTTGTCCACTGATTGACTAGGTCGGCGGTTTCAAAACCGCCGTTTTCCGAGGTGCAGTCTGCGCGTATGGCAATTCGTTTATTGGTAATCAGCAGATGGGAGACCGCCTCGTGCTTGCGATAATGCAGTACGGATAATTGTGGAATCAAATACTGCTTTTTGACCGCCTCTCTTGCGAACCAAAGTGGAAACCGATCGTTGTCTAGGTCAAGCAGATCTCCAAGTCGAAGCATAGCGGCAATAAACCTCGGATGAAAATCATCACCAATGATACCATCTGCAACTATCTCATGCTTTAAAATGTCTTTGAAGTTTTTGCCGTGGCACATGCAGATTTCAACGATACCCTCAGAACCACAGATAAACCGGCTTTTTAAATGGCCCTCGAACAATCCGCGGAAATCTTTGTCAAGATCAATAATTCCTTTCCAGTGGTCTGACCGCAGATACAGTTGTGCCGCAAGGACGATGGACCAATAAATATCCTTGATGGGGACACTGATCTTATTTTCATTCAAATATTTCAAGAGATTTTCAATTGCCTGCGCATCCTCTTTTTCTAGTGCAGATAGATCTTTTTCCAGTCCCCTTAAAAACGCCTCGAATTCCTCGCTTCCAAGGATATCGTATAGTCTGTCGTAGGACCGTGCCATCCCATAATCATGAGCGTATGCACAAATCAAAAGCATAAATGTATCGGTAGGCGTAAGCATTCGGATACGATCTTCTCCCAAAAAACGCTCTATCGCATGTATAATAGAACGGGAGTGGCTGGCGTCATGTAAGCTGTAGTTTACAAATACGCTACGCGAGGAAATAAGCTTGTCTTCCAGACTTTTTTTTAAGAGTTCATACAAACTGTATAACTCGTTCATGGAAATTCCATCGCTTGTTCTGAGTTCCTCGAAATGCTTTTCGAGTGTCATTGGCAGGCTATACCCGCGTTTCTTGTTATCTGTCATACCGTAACACCGCCTTTCATATTTTGAGGTAAAATCAATATAGCACAAGCAGGGCGAAATTGACAATTTGCATATGAAACAAAATTTTGTGGTGTTTTTTAATATAATCCACATGCGCGGCAATATAAGAATTTCAATATTCAAATATAGCAAGGCTCTTTACAAAAAACATTCCATGTGATATACTGGCGGTGAATGGAGGGGAAACACCATGCAGAAAATGGAATATCATCAATTGATTGGGAAACGTTTGTCAAGGGCGATGGAATTACTTCATTACAATCAGCAGCAAATTCTCTTGAAGTGTTCTGAGCAGGGGTATGCGATCAGCCAGTCAGCCCTTTCAAAAATGTTGTCGGGCGCAAACATCCAGACGCTTCAGGTTGTACAGGTTTGTAAAGTGTTGGGCTTGAATCTTTCGGAGGTGTTTTCCTTAGATCGAGACGCAGAGATCCATGTAAGAGAACGGCAGGGAATACAATCGGATCAAATTGTCACAGATGCGCGTAGCAACGTATTCAGAGGTTATAAAGGAACAT
>JAFLTF010000124.1 GCA_022510585.1 Lachnospiraceae bacterium | reverse complement strand
TCCGAAATGATACAGACAATACTTTTCAGATTATCATACGCTTTGACGAAGAATACATGTACGGCAAAATCCTGTCTCAAAATCCCATAGAAACAACATACACGGTATTCAATTCCTCCGTTACCTACCAGAAGCAGGACGGAAAAAACTACCAACTGGCATCCGTCAGCCGCATAGAAGAAGACAGAAAAAGCGGTACGAAAACGGAAAAAGAATTGTACGTCAACCGGTGTGAGATCGCTTATGAACTTCCGGTAAATAAAAGCATAGCCATTATTTTTGGTGGCTGCTCCACAGAGTACGAAGTTTCTCTGCAATCGGCATATTCTGTTTTTATAAATATGGATACGAATAAATACCATATTATTCCTATAGGTATTACGAGGAATGGAGAATGGTATCACTACACGGGATCTTATCGCCATATCGCAGACAATACTTGGACCCAAGACGATTCCAATCTATGCCCTGTAACGCTTTCATTAAGCCATTCAAAGAAAGGATTCCTGAGGCTTACAGAAAACAGGCAGGAGTTTCTTCAAGTGGATCTGGTATTTCCCGTTTTGCATGGAAAAAACGGAGAGGACGGAACGTTACAGGGGCTGTTAGAACTTGCGGGTATCCCTTTTATCGGGTGCGGTACACTTTCCTCCGCCCTCTGCATGGATAAGGACAGAGCCCATAAGCTGGTCAGCTTGGCAGGGATTTCCGTACCCAAGTCGGTTGCTTTCAGCCGCCCGGGTATAGAAGCTGCTCTATCGGAAATCACGGCTTCTTTGTCCTATCCGCTTTTTGTAAAGCCGGTCCGTTCCGGCTCCTCTTTTGGCATAACAAAAGTCACAGCAAAAGAGAATCTGGTCGCTGCCATAGAACTGGCCCTGGAACATGATACGGAAATCCTTGTAGAAGAAGCCGTTGATGGATTTGAAGTAGGATGCGCCATTTTGGGAACCGATAACCTGACCGTCGGCAGGGTAGACGAAATTGAACTATCAGAGGGCTTCTTTGACTATACCGAAAAATATACTCTGCAGTCTTCCCAGATCCATATGCCGGCAAGGATCTCTCCGGAAACCGAAAAACGGATTCAGGATGCCGCCGTTACCATTTACAGAGCGTTGGGCTGCTCCGGTTTTGCAAGAGTGGATATGTTTTTGACCCCTTCCGGCGAGATTGTTTTCAACGAGGTCAACACCATTCCCGGCTTTACCTCCCACAGCCGTTACCCAAATATGATGAAAGGAATCGGATTATCTTTTCCGGAACTCTTGGAAAAGCTGATCGGATGCTATTTGGAACCATGAAACAGATTTATTTAAGCAGGGAAAATATATACAACGGAAATTTAATTCTTGTGAACGCACGGTATCCTTATAGAGATGTGGCTGTCCCGGACATGACTTCCATGGATGACTGCTTCCCCGAAATTCTTTTAAAGCAAGAAGCGGCAAAAGCGCTACAGTCCATCCTAAAGAAAATCTCCGCCGATGGTGCAATCGTTCCGGTAAGCGGTTACCGTTCTCTGGAAGAACAGACAGAGATTTTTAATAGCTCATTAACAGAAAACGGTGAAGAATTTACCAGAAAATATGTAGCTTTGCCAAACCACAGTGAGCATCAGACAGGGCTTGCTATTGACCTGGGGCTAAATCAGCCGGAGATAGATTTCATCCGCCCTGATTTCCCCTATGAAGGAATTTGCAACGCTTTCAGAAAAGCCGCTCCGGACTTTGGATTTGTGGAACGCTATCAGAAGGATAAGGAAAAAATCACGGGAATCTCTCAGGAACCCTGGCACTTCCGGTATGTGGGATACCCTCATTCCAAAATCATGTATGAGCATCGATTCTCGCTTGAAGAATATACGGACTTTCTCAAATCCTTCCGGGTTCATAATAAATATGCCATGGATGTGTTTGAAATATATTACATTCCTTATTCTGATATTTCGGAAAGGAAAGATGTGACCGCGCTCTTACCGGAACATTCCGCCTTTCGGATCTCCGGCAACAACGTGGATGGATTGATCGTCACCGAGAGGATAGATTAAAAAGTTAGAGGTATCCCATGAACAGAAACAAAAACTACACCGGCATCGACTGCTTTCGGCTGATTGCCGCACTTTTGATCATTGCAATCCATACTTCTCCTCTGTCTTCCATCAGCGAAACGGGAGATTTTATTTTGACGCGGGTAATTGCCCGCACAGCCGTGCCGTTTTTCTTTATGACATCGGGATTCTTTCTGATTTCCCGGTACAGCCAAAGCCCGGAGAAACTCATAAAATTTGTCAGGAATATTTTGCGGATTTATGGAATCGCTATCTTAATCTATCTGCCTATTAATATCTATAATGGGTACTTTCACATGGACAACCTTTTACCGAATATGATAAAGGATCTCCTGTTTGACGGCACCATGTATCATCTGTGGTATCTTCCAGCTGCCGCGGCCGGCGCTGTCATTGCATGGTATCTTGTGAAAAGGCTGGATTTTGCCAAAGCCTTTCTCATTACTGTTGTACTGTATATGATCGGCTTGTTTGGCGACAGCTATTATGGGCTTTCAGAAAGATTCTTAGGTTTACATAACTTATATGATCTTGTTTTTCAGATATCGGACTATACAAGGAACGGTATCTTCTTTGCTCCTGTATTTTTCGTATTAGGCGGCTGGATAGCGGAATGTGGAAAGAAAGAAAAACCCTTTTTGTTGAAAAAAATCATCTTTAGATTCATTCTCAACTTCTTTCTGATGTTTTGCGAAGCTATGACCCTGCGGCACTTTCACATCCAACGCCATGACAGCATGTATCTGTTTCTGCTGCCTTGTATGTTTTTCCTTTTCACCCTCATTTTACATCTTAACTTTAACTTAATGAACAAATTAAGGAACAAAAAGCATGATAACTATTTGCAGGACTATTTTCGGACTCTAAGATCAGTCTCCTCTATTATTTACATCATCCATCCTATGATGATCCTTGTCGTAAGACTGACCGCTAAGCTTCTTCATTTGCAAGATCTTCTTATTGAAAATAGTCTGATACATTATTTCGCGGTTTGTTTTGCGTCGATTGCTTTCGGAATGATTTTTTCTCTACTGTATACGAACGCTTACCGCATACATTCCGCCCCGGCCAAAAACAGAGCCTATATCGAAATCAACTTAAATAATCTGGAGCATAACGTAAAAGTCCTGCGGGAGATCATGCCGCCACAATGCGAACTGATGGCAGTTGTAAAAGCCGAGGCATACGGACACGGCACCTTTCCCATTGCCACACACTTAAACCGAATCGGCGTAAAAGCTTTTGCCGTCGCTACGATTGATGAAGGCATCGCCTTGCGCAAATACGGAATCCGTGGGGAGATCCTCATACTTGGATACACGGATGTCTGCCGGGTATCCGAACTGAGAAAGTATGATCTGACACAAACTTTGATCTGCTTTGAATATGCCAATGAATTAAACAAGCAGTGCGCAAAATGGAAAGCGCGTACTATAGCGGGAAGTCGTTACAAAATGAAAACGCATATAAAAATAGACACCGGGATGCATCGGCTGGGACTTCCTTATAACAATTTGGAAGAAATAAAAGAACTTTTTTCTATGGAAAATATAGAAGTGACCGGAATTTACACCCACCTTTGCTGTTCGGACAGCCTGCTTGCAGACGATGTCGCTTTCTGCGAGATGCAGACAGACAGATTTTATTGTGTGATTAATGATTTAAAAAGTAACGGAATAGCGATTCCAAAACTACACATCCAAAGCAGTTACGGCTTGTTGAACTATCCGAACTTAAGATGTGATTACGCAAGGATCGGCATCGCTTTATATGGTGTTCTTAGCACACCGGATAACGATACCATTTTAAAACCCGACTTACGCCCTGTCCTTTCCCTGAAATCAAAGGTAATTCTCATCCGCAACATCTGCAAAGGGGAAAGCGTAGGCTACAGCAGAACATTTACGGCAAAACGGAACAGCAAGATTGCAATCCTGCCCATCGGATACGCCGATGGCTTCCCAAGAAACTTATCCGGTGGCAAAGGAAGCGTACTGATCCATGGACAGCGTGTGCCGATCATCGGTCGTATCTGTATGGATCAGCTTATTATAGATGTGACGGATATTGACAATATCTCTGTTGGAGACACGGCAACATTGATCGGAGAAAATAAAGGGGAAGAATTGTCTGCGTCCGCAGTCGCAAATGGCTTAGACAGCATCAGCAATGAGTTTTTATGCAGGTTGGGAGCTCGGCTGCCGGTTGTTGTGGAATATACTTAGTATGATATTTTGTATTATTATAAGATTTCTTTGTAATTTTTTATATAGAAGAGTACAATTTTTCAAAAGAGCGCAGACAGTCACAGGGCATCACGCAGGAATATATTGCAAACCAATTGGATGTCAATCCCAGCCACATCAGCAATATTGAATGCGGACGAACTAATCCCTCTTTGACTGCTCTCGTTAAAATTGCAAATATCCTTAAATGTAGTGTTGATTATTTTATCAGTGGAGAATATACCTATGAAACTGATCATGAGAAGGAAAAAACATTAGATGATGAGATTATGGATAAAATAAAATATTGTAATTTTAATAAGAAGATCCGGATTTTAAAGATGATCGATCTGCTTTAAGAAAATTTCGATGTATAT
>JAFLTF010000123.1 GCA_022510585.1 Lachnospiraceae bacterium | reverse complement strand
TGACAACCAAGACCTGTGCTTACACAAACCATACGATTATGGCAGAAGCATTGGAAAAATGGCCGATTGAACTGTTTTCCAGACTGCTTCCCCGTGTATACCAGATCGTGGAAGAAATCAACCGCAGATTTATTGCGAGAATCGAGCAGCAGTATCCGGGCAATCAGGAAAAAATCAGCAAAATGGCAATCATCTATGACGGACAGGTCAAGATGGCACATCTTGCCATCGCTGCAGGTTATTCCGTAAACGGTGTTGCAAGACTGCATACCGAGATTTTGAAGAATCAGGAATTAAAAGATTTCTATGAAATGATGCCTGAGAAATTTAATAATAAGACCAATGGCATCACGCAGAGACGTTTCCTTTTACATGGCAATCCGCTCCTTGCCGAATGGGTAACTGCCCATGTGGGAAGTGACTGGATCACGGATCTTCCGAGAATCAATAAGCTCAAAGTTTATGCGGATGATGAAAAAGCACAACAGGAATTCATGAACATCAAATATCAGAATAAGGTTCGTCTGGCAGAATATATCAAGGTGCATAATGGTGTCGACGTTGACCCGCGTTCTATTTTCGATGTACAGGTTAAGAGACTGCATGAATACAAACGTCAGCTGATGAACATTTTACATGTCATGTATCTGTATAATGAGTTAAAAGAGCATCCGGAAATGGATTTCTATCCGAGAACTTTCATATTCGGCGCCAAGGCTGCTGCCGGATACCGTAATGCGAAGCTGACGATTAAGCTGATCAATGCGGTTGCGGATGTGATCAATAACGATGAGAGCATCGGCGGAAAAATCAAAGTTGTATTCATTGAAAATTACCGCGTATCCAATGCCGAGATGATTTTTGCAGCGGCTGACGTATCCGAGCAGATTTCTACCGCAAGTAAAGAAGCATCCGGTACCGGTAACATGAAGTTTATGTTAAACGGTGCCCTTACCATCGGTACAATGGACGGTGCAAATGTGGAGATCGTGGAAGAAGTCGGAGAAGAAAATGCGTTTATCTTTGGCTTAAGTTCCGATGAAGTCATCCGCTATGAAAACTACGGCGGATACAGCCCGATGGATATCTTCAATAACGATCCTGATATCAGAAAAGTCTTGATGCAGTTGATCAACGGTACTTATTCACCGAACGACTCTGAAATGTTCAGGACCTTATACAACTCTTTATTGAATACGCAGAGCACCGATAAGGCCGATACTTACTTCATTCTGAAAGATTTCAAATCCTATGCGGAAGCACAGAAGAAAGTGGAAGAGGCATATAAGGATGAAAAGAGATGGGCAAGGAGCGCTATCTTGAATGTGGCATGCTCCGGTAAGTTCACCTCCGACAGAACCATTCAGGAATATGTGGATGATATCTGGAAACTGGATAAAGTTGTGTTGCCGAAGAAGAGAAGTAGTAAATAGAATAAGATAGTAAAAATAGAGTTGTTATCCGGGCATAAGGTGCGGGTAACAGCTCTTTTTTACAAAGTGGAGTGTTTATGGAAAAAGCATTATTAGTAGGCACAAATTTAAATAACGGCGAAGATTACAAACTTTCCCTGAAAGAGCTAGACAGTTTGGCAGCTGCCTGTGATATGGAAGTAGTCGGGATAGTAGAACAGAATCTTACGGAAATCCACAAGGCTTTTTTAATCGGTACTGGAAAAGTGGAAGAGGTCAAAGAAGAAGCAGAAAATTTGGATGTTGATGTTGTTGTTTTTGACAATTCTTTGTCCCCCATGCAGTTGCGAAATCTTCAGGACAGGATCGGGAAACCGATTTTGGACAGAAGCACCCTGATTCTGGATATCTTTGCAAAGCGCGCCCGTTCCAGAGAGGCAAAGCTGCAGGTGGAGGTGGCAAGATTACAATATATGCTGCCGAGACTGGTAGGTCTGCATGCAGCGCTGAGCAGGCAGGGTGGTGCCAGTGGCGCCATGAGTAACAAGGGTGCCGGAGAGAAAAAACTGGAGCTGGACAGGCGGGTTTTAGAGCGTCGCCTGACGGAGTATCGCAGGGAATTAAAGGAAGTTAGTGAGCAGAGGCAGACTCAGCGCAAACAGCGTGCCGAAAGTGGGATGCCACGCATTGCGTTGGTTGGTTATACGAATGCCGGGAAATCTACTTTGCTGAATGCCATGCTGGATTTATACGGTGCGGATGAAACCGATGCGGAAGCGAAGAAGGTCATGGAAAAGGATATGCTTTTTGCCACACTGGATACTACGGTACGCAGGATAGCGCCGCCCATGCACCATGCCTTTCTATTGTCGGATACCGTAGGCTTCATTCACAAGCTCCCCCATCATTTGGTGGAGGCATTTCATTCCACGCTGGAAGAAGCAAAAGAGGCAGATATTTTATTGCTGGTGGTAGATTACAGTGACGAACATTATAAAGAGCAGATTGCCGTAACGGAACATACGTTAAAAGAGTTAGGCGCGGACGGGATACCCATTATCTATGTCTATAATAAGGCAGATAAAGTATCTGAAGATGACATCCCGCACAAACTTCCGGCTGTTACACAAAACAGCATCTATATGTCTGCAAAGCAAAAAATCGGCATGGAAGAATTGATCTGCCTGATCGAGAAGAAACTTTCAGATGCTTATCGGGAATGTACCATGCTGATCCCCTATGCTGATGGCAGAGCAGTATCCTATCTGAATGAACATGCTGTCGTATATGACACGCAGTATCGGGAAGACGGTATTTTTCTGAAAGTAAATTGCAGGGCAGAAGATTTTCATTATTATGAGAAATATATTGTTGATTAAGCCTTCTTTTTCACTTGATTACATAAAACGCAATTTTCATTACATCTTATAGACAAACCGCTCTGGATAAGCTATAATATAGACACTTTCATTAATAATAAGGAGTGACTTCTAATGTACATAAACAATCTTGGAATGCGCGATGAGGTAAGTCAGCGTATTGCCGCAAATATAAATGCCGCGAACAATGCAGATGCAAGAACTGTTAAAACTTCCAATACTTCTAAAACAGATACAACAAGTTTCCCGACGGCTATGAAGAGTGCAGTAGAAAGTCAGGCGGCCTTGTTTAGTGAAAATACAGAGGCATCACGCAGTATTGAAGAGGCGCTTGGGCGTTTGAAAAATGATCCGGAGTGGGAAGATGTGGGAACTGCTTTGTCTGCTTTGTATAAAAATCAGCAGCAGATGCAGGTACAGATGAGTCTGTTGTCTGCAGGATATTCAAACGGGCTTACAGGACTTTCCTCCTATTCTCAGTATGGAATGGGCACTTCGGGAACATCAGCTTATGCAGGCATTTCCGCTCTTCTTGGCAGCAGTATTTTTGGGAACCAATTGATATAGGTTCAAACCGATATTGTGATCATAAAGAATCTTCGCTGGACGATGGTGAGGATTCTTTTTTCGTTGCGCAAAACCTTTCTATCCTATATAATGAGTATTAGGCGTTCCACAGTCTGTCCGGTTGCTGATGGTGTGGGACGATTTCGGAATATTTTCAGAGACAGAGAGAAAGGAATGATATTAATATGATAAAATTATGGGACGGCGGCGCATATCTGCTTCACGGTACGGAACTGATATCAGATGGAGTCGATGCTGCAGCACAAATAAAAAATAAGACCGGAAAGGATGTCTCCAAACAGGAGGCGGCACAGAATACGATTGCCTACGGCATTTTAAAAGCACATAATACTTCCGGCAACATGGACAAGCTGAAGATCAAATTTGATAAGCTGACATCTCATGATATTACTTTTGTCGGAATCATTCAGACCGCAAGAGCTTCCGGACTGACCAAATTTCCGATTCCCTATGTTCTGACCAACTGCCATAATTCTTTATGTGCGGTAGGCGGTACGATCAATGAAGATGACCACATGTTTGGTTTGACCTGTGCGAAGAAATACGGCGGTGTTTATGTGCCTCCTCATCAGGCAGTCATTCATCAGTATGCCAGAGAGATGCTTGCAGGCGGCGGCAAAATGATCTTGGGTTCCGATTCCCATACCAGATATGGCGCTCTTGGTACGATGGCTATGGGCGAAGGCGGGCCGGAACTTGTGAAGCAGCTTTTGTCCCAGACTTATGATATCAATATGCCCGGCGTTGTGGGCGTTTATTTAAAAGGAGAACCCGTAAAAGGCGTAGGACCGCAGGACGTGGCTCTTGCTATTATAGGTGCAGTGTTCGCGAATGGATATGTAAAAAATAAAGTCATGGAATTTGTAGGTCCCGGCATCCAGTCATTGAGTGCGGATTTTCGCATAGGAATTGATGTTATGACGACTGAAACCACCTGCCTTTCTTCTATTTGGAAGACGGATGAGCAGATTCGGGAGTTTTATAAGATTCACGAAAGAAGCGAAGAATATCAGGAGTTGAATCCGGGTGAGGTGACTTATTACGATGGTATGATTGAGGTGGATCTATCGGCGGTCAAACCGATGATTGCCATGCCTTTCCATCCGAGTAATACATATACCATCGAAGAGTTGAACGCCAATCTGGCGGACATTCTCCACGATGTGGAAGAGAAGGCGAAAGTCAGCCTGGACGGTGCAGTTCCCTATTCATTACAGGAAAAAATAGTAAACGGTAAATTCATGGTCGATCAGGGTATCATTGCAGGCTGCGCAGGCGGTGGTTTTGAGAATATCTGTGCGGCGGCCGATATTATGAAGGGCGCTTATATCGGTTCGGACGGATTTACATTAAGCGTCTATCCGGCTTCCATGCCTGTTTACATGGAACTGATCAAAAACGGCTGTGCAGCAGCGATCTTGGAGACCGGTGCGGTA
>JAFLTF010000122.1 GCA_022510585.1 Lachnospiraceae bacterium | reverse complement strand
GCAAGTTTATTGTAAGTGATACATCTGATCATGATATTCATTTTAAGTATTCAAAAAGATTTGTTGAGATATTAGTTAATTTAAAAAAGGACTTGTAAACAGGGCATTTATTTCATCAACCGATTAATGGATATTATAGCCTTTTAGAATATTCGTTCTGGAAAGCGTGCCCGGCGGAGGAAACCTTTTTGCCGCCTACTTGCCACAGTGTTTCTGCTTAAGCATCCCAGCCTTTCTCCCCAATGTATTGACGCAAGAATAACAGAATACTATAATAATGAGAAATGAAACAACTTTTATAACGGAGGTTTCTATGAACAACTTAATCATTCCAAAAGACTATCAATCTGCCCTGAATCTTTATGATACGCAGATCGGTATTAAGACTGTAAAGGACTTTTTTCAAGATCTTCTAGCGGAGCGTCTGCATCTTCTGCGTGTTTCCGCCCCCTTGTTTGTTGACCCGGATTCCGGACTCAATGACAACCTAAACGGCGTTGAACGTCCGGTCAAGTTCGGCATCAAAGAGCAAAACGATGCCGAGGCTGAAATCGTACATTCCCTTGCCAAATGGAAACGGTATGCCCTGCAGAAATACGGCTTTTCCTATGGAGAAGGGCTCTATACGGATATGAGTGCGATTCGCCGCGATGAAGCGACCGATAACATTCATTCCATTTATGTGGACCAGTGGGATTGGGAGAAGATCATTTCCAAAGAAGAACGCAACCTGGACTTTTTAAAAGAAACGGTACGAAATGTCTACAAAGTTCTTCGTAAGACAGAAAAATATATGGCGATCCGCTATGATTACATAGAAGAAATCCTGCCTCATGACATTTTCTTCATCACCACGCAGGAACTTGAGGATCTCTATCCCGACGTTTCTCCGAAGGAGCGGGAATATTATATCTCTAAGGAAAAAGGCGCTGTCTGCGTGATGCAGATCGGCGATCTGCTAAAATCCGGTGAAAAGCATGACGGCCGTGCTCCGGACTATGACGACTGGGCGCTGAATGCCGATATCGTGGTCTATTATCCGGTTCTGGATATTGCGCTGGAACTGTCCTCTATGGGAATCCGTGTGGATAAGGAAGCGCTTCTTAGCCAATTAGACAAGGCAGGCTGCCCTGAAAGAGCGAATCTGCCTTTCCAGAAAGCGATCCTGAATGATGAAGTTCCGCTGACCATCGGCGGCGGCATCGGCCAGTCCCGTATCTGTATGTTCTTCCTTAGAAAAGCACATATCGGGGAAGTGCAGTCTTCTCTGTGGCCTGAGGATGTAACCAAAGCGGCGCTGGAGAATGGAATACAGTTGTTATAATAACATATGTTATTATAACAACTCCCTTTTTGCTTTTTCCAATGCTTCAATCACCCTATCACACCATGCATCAAATGCAGGATCCTCTTTCTGGCACTCTTCTTCATGTGTCAGGATATAATCAAGGGCAATTCTGACCCCCTCCTTGAAGCTGACTGTCGGGTGAAATTCGGGTACGACCCGTTTTAATTTACTGTTATCAAATACAACGGAAACTGCCTTATCTCCAATCAGGCTGCCTTCATAATCATATTCCCTTCCGACTGCGGTAAGAAACTCTGAAGCCACATGATAAGGCTTCAGGGTCACACCCAGAGCATCCGCTATTGTCTGGTAAATTTGATTCCAGGAAAGGCTCTCATCACTTGTGATCTGGAAGGCTTCTCCGATCGCATGCGGATTTCCCATAAGACCTGTAAATCCCACGGCAAAATCCGTATTGAAAGTCAGCGTCCAAAGAGAGGTTCCATCCCCATGGATGATGACCGGTTTTCCTTCCTTCATCCTTTTAATTACCTGCCAAAATCCGTTTTGGCCATGAACGCCCAACGGAATATTTTTTTCATCATAGGTATGGCTGGGTCTGACGATCGTTACCGGGAAGCCCGTTTCCCGGTAAGTTTTCATCAGATATTCTTCACAGGCAATCTTATTTCTGGAATACTGCCAGTAAGGATTGACCAAAGATGTTCCCTCAGTAATCACATGATTTCGCGCCGGTTTATGATAAGCAGACGCGGAACTGATATAAATGTACTGCCCTGTCCTGCCTGCAAAAAGTCTGACATCCCGTTCCACATCTTCCTGTACGAAACCAATAAATTGGCACACCACATCAAAATGCAGATCGCCAAGCTTTTGCAATACATCCTTTTCATCATGGATATCCGCCGTAATGCGTTTGACTTCCTGCGGGATATTGTGCTGCCGGGTTCCTCTGTTCAAAAGGTACAGTTCCCAGCCCTGTTCGATCAGTCTTCGCGTAATTGCGCTGCTGATGGTTCCCGTTCCGCCTATCAATAATGCTTTCATCTGTGTTTTCCCCCTTCTTCAACAGAATTATCGTCTGATCCTTCTATTTTACATTTTTTCCAAATCCAGCAAAGAAGTGCCACAGAGGCACCGAATAATATGACGCAGATCCAAGGTGTTACAAGCAGGCTGTACAAACCCTCCATACCGGTCACCGTATAGACCGTAACATTTGCTACAGCATGAAAAAGAACGGCATGAAGAAAGCTTCCGAAGCGCTCATAGACAATCGCCATCAGGCAGCCCATGAGAAAACCGTAGACTCCCTGCACAAGGTTCCCGTGAAAAAGCCCGAACAGCACAGCAGATAAGAGAATTGCTGCAGGGACGGCACAGTACTTTTTCAGACGGTTATAAACCAGTCCGCGAAACAATATTTCTTCCGCAATCGGTGAAATAAGACCATATAAGATGATTCCCAGTAAAAACGGTACTCCATACTGCTTTTGCGCTACTTTGCTGTAGGTTTCGGAATTTTCCGTAATATGAAGTTCAATAAAGAGAATATTGACTGCAAGGGAGCTTGTTATGGCAAGCAATAATGTAACAATTGTTATTTTAAGAAGGGAATCATTCCCTTCTTTTTCTTTCTTCTCTTTATTCACCGTCCGCCTGAAATCCGGAAGCAGCGAAAGAATTCCTATCAGCATGGCAAAACCGCCAATGATGGCATTGATCGTTCCTTCCTGCTCCGTCAACAGCCTGTTCCCGCCTTCCCCGAAGCTTCGTACAGCACTGACGGCAAGTGCGGCCAGCAGCAGATGGGCTATCAGGCGGACAACGTAATAAACCGCAATGGGTACTGTTACCCCTTTAAGACCCTCAATAAACTTATGGAAAGAGTGATTCTGATTCATGTTCTGATTCCTATTCCTATGCGCAATTCAATGACATATGCTATTTAATGTAATAATATTTATTGCATTAACAATTCTTCCAGTTCCTGTACCGTATCCACAATATAGTCCGCACCTGCCTGCTCCAATTCACCGGGCGCGGCATATCCAAAAGAAACACCCACAGAAACAAGGCCATGTACCTTTGCTCCCCGGATATCAAACTTTCTGTCACCTATCATGACAATCTTGTCATAATTTGTTTTTTCTCCATGACAAAGCTGTCGCAAAGCTTCCTCTATGACCTCTTCCTTCGCGGAACGGGTGCCGTCCAGCTCGCTTCCGACAATCACATCAAAATACTGTTCTATCTCAAACTTCTGTAATATCCTTTTTACATATACAGTCGGTTTGCTGGAGGCTACTGCCAGTTTTTTACCTGCTAGTTTCAATGCGGCTAACATCTTATCCATATTTAAATAACATTCGTTTTCAAATAATCCAACGGTACTGAAACGCTCTCTGTAAACGCGAATCGCTTCCTTGATCTGTTCTTCATCAAATCCATAAAATTCCCGAAAGCTATCGGCAAGAGGCGGTCCGATAAAGGCCTCCAGTTTATGCAGATCCGGCTCCTCGATTCCGAAGCTTCGCAGCGCATGCTGTACACAACGCGTGATTCCCTCCTTGGGATCCGTTAACGTACCGTCCAAATCAAATAATAGATATTGAAAGCGTTTGGATGACTCAGCCATAATTTCCCCTTCCTGAAAAGTCTTGTAATATCTTATCACAAATTCGCTATGGATACAATAATGGTAATAAGATACTTGACAACCTCTTAAGAACCCCCTATAGTATTAGCATACAATAAAATAGTTTCGCTAGGGGAGCACATCGCTGAGAGTGGAGAAGCCGAGAAGATGGCTTATTCCTGACCCTTACCACTTGAACCGGATAACACCGGCGTAAGGAAGCGCAGATTTCACATAGAATATCGTATGTTATTTTATGTGATAAAGATGTTGTCCCTCCTCGCGCACACGAAGGAGGATTTTTTATGTCACTGTTTTTTAATTACAACCTTGAGGATGGAGCTTACTCCCTCACTACCGCGGGCACAGTAGTTTTTATTGTGATCCTGATCGTCCTGATCGCCCTGACTGCGCTAAGCGGAAAGAAAAAGAACCAGGAAAACGAAGGCAAAAAAGTTTTTTCAGCCAAATCTCTGGTTTTTTCAGCCGCGGCAATTGCACTTGGCTATGTCGCTTCTTATATCAAAATTGTCAGGATGCCCTGGGGCGGCTCAGTTACTCTCTGTTCCATGCTGTTTGTTACTTTGATCGGATACTGGTATGGCCTAAGGACCGGTCTGGCTGCCGGTTTTGCTTACAGCATCCTGCAGTTCATCCAAGGCGGCGGCAGCTACATCCTGTCTCCCCTGCAGGTTTGCATGGACTATATTTTTGCATTTGCAGCGTTAGGCCTGTCCGGTCTATTTCATAAAAAACCGAACGGATTGATCAAAGGCTATCTTCTGGCTATTTTTGCCAGAGGAATCTTCCATGTGATCGGCGGCTACCTGTATTGGATGGATTATATGCCGGACTCCTTCCCTCAGTCTCTGGCGGTCATTTATCCGTT